>CAYLTX010000204.1:0-10775 GCA_964386725.1 uncultured Bradymonadales bacterium
AATCTCGGCGGACAACGCGACGCTCGTCTCGAGCCCCTCCAGCACTGTCTGGCTGAGGACCGACCATTCAAACGACGCGAAGAAGGTAGGGGCGAGGCTGTCGGCGCTGAAAATCCTCGTCCCCAGCCTCAGAGTCGAACGCACATCGAGCCCCAAATCAGAGGGTCCTATGGAAAGGAGATGATCGCCGCGCACCTCCAATTGTCCCAGATGGGTCTGTCGGGAGGCGATGAACGAAGACGCAGCAGCGTCCGGGGCGAGGTCCTCGGCTCCAACACCCGGAGCGAAGCCGTAACGAGCCTCGACGGACAGATAAACCGGCTCAATCCCCTCGAAGAGTGCGCGCCGAAGGCCCAGTTCGATGGGTCCGGACACCACCTGCGATTCGTCCGCCATCGTCGCAGTGCCCACCGGCCTCCCCCCTGACACCAGCGTCCACTGGTCGGTCAAACCGTACTCGAACACATAGCGCAATCGGAGCAACCGATAGTCAGGGCTGTCGAAGGCATCCCCCTGCAGGTCGAACGCCCGGGCTCCCAACAGGAGCCCGCCTCCCACCTCAACCAACCCGGCGCCCTGGGGCCGGGTGCCGGCCTCGGCGACCGGATAAGCGGCCGAGGCCGCGGTCGGCCACAGGCAGATCGCAATGAGGCAAGCAAGCCCTGCTCGACACGATGAAGGTCGAATCCACGAACCCATATCCACCTCTACTGAGTTAACCTATTTGCTTTCAACTCCCCCAGTCAGTAGGATCTCGCGACTCACCCGTCTATCATCAAATTTTGGGACCAACGCTATCGAGGAACTTAAGTTGAGGGCTTTCCCACATCAAATGGCGTTGCTCTTGTGGCTGATGTGCTGCCTCTTTGTGGCGTTGCCTGCGTGCAGCGGCGACGACGATGGACCTGGCGACGACGCCGGTCAGTTGTCTGACGCGTCCGACGCCGGCGACACCACCGACGCTGCACCGGACTCCAGCCGAGACACCAACGACGAGGACTCCGAGGGTTACTGCACCACGAGCAGCCCTTGCTGCGGTGATGACGGGAACGTCTCCTCCTACGTCCGATGCGAAGCCTGTCCTGCGGGCACCTCCTATGACCGATGTTCCGAGGCGGCGCGCTGCGCCGACAGCCCCGTGCCCGAGCCCGAATGCTTTGATGCCGACGGCGATCAAGTGCCGGCAGTGTGTGTGAGTCAGGGCGAGCGTGACGAGTGGGAGTGCCCGGAGGAGGCCGACCCCGAAGAGCCCGACCCGTGCGAGAATCCGACATCTCCGGCTCCCATAACCGGGGTCGATATCTCGACGGCGATCTTCGTCGGCCGCCCCGCCCTTCCGCCGGCCGAGAGTCCCTCCACGCCGACCCCGATCAGCGACTTCGACGAGTATCGCGCGGCCTTCGCTTACGGTGCCGACACAACCGGACGAGCCGACGGCGAGCTCAGCTCCGGTGGCTCGGCGAGCTTCACGGCGACCGGCGAGAATCTGCTGGCCTGGTCGGTCTTCCTCTTCTTCGAAAATGGTGGAGACGAGGCCATCGTCGTGCCGACTGCGGACGACGTCCCAACGTCTGCTGATCTGGCGCCACTCGAGCAGCTGTCCACGGGCGGACTGCTCGTGGTCCCGGGGCTGGCCTCCGCCGACACCGACCGCGCGCGCCGAGACGGCTTCAATCGCCTCGAGAGCGCATTGAACTCGGAGCACAACGAGGACATCTTCTTCATCGGTGACCTTCCCGCGGGGACGCCGGCCTCGGCGGTCGAAGAATCGTCGCTCGTGTCGCCGCTGGATCTCCACCACGAACGCGTCGCGCTCTACCACCCGTGGCTCGAGGTCACGAGCGCCGTCGACTCCGCCCAATCTGCATCCATTCCCCCTTCTGGAGCTGTCGCCGGCATTGTCGCGCGCACCGACCGCGAGCGGGGCATCTGGAAGGCACCGGCCGGGCCCGAGGCCGATATTCGCAGCATCCAGGGGCTCGCGCAGCGCTTCGACACCTCCGAGACGGATACGCTGAACCAAAACGAGGTAAATACCCTGCGGGTCCTCGACGGTGAGACGGTCGTGTGGGGTGGTCGCACCCGCCAGGCGTCCTCTCCGGAGTGGAAGTACGTCTCGACACGGCGGCTCGCCATGCACGTCGAGCAGTCTATCTACGCGGGAACGGAGTGGGCCGCCTTCCAGCCAAATGACGACACCCTCTGGTCGACTCTAGAGAGCGAAACGCAAGACTTCCTCCACGACCTCTGGTCCCGCGGCGGCCTGCAGGGCACGACCGAATCCGAAGCCTATTTTGCCCGTGTCGATGCCACGACCACCACCAGCGCCGACATCAACGACGGCAACGCGGTCATCCAATTGGGCATCGCCAGCGAGCGCCCCGCCGAATTCAACGTCCTGCAAATCGACATCCCCGCAGGCACCTGCGTCGAATGAGCTCGAGGAACTTCACAGGTGATCACACCGCGGCGAATCGACGTAAACGGTGAAGTCCGTGCGTGTCGGGTAGACCGCCTCGAGCGCCTGCCACATCGCCGGGGTGCCGGCGAAGAAGTCAAAGTGGTTGCCCTCGATGCCGCCTCCGACGTCGTCGGCGCGAAAACATCCGTCGTGGACAAAACCGCCGAGCTCGTCGACCCGGGGGATGTCGACTCCGTCCCATTCTTCGACGTAGACCACGGTGCCGTGGGCGAGTACGTCGGTGTCGACCGCCCAGGAGCGCAGCGGCTCGAGCGCGTTCCCACGCGAGCCCATCCCCCATGGATGCGTGGTCGGGTCCATCTCGGCCCAGCAAAACGAGCACGGCCCGCAGGAGCACGGTGAGTGGTAATTGATCACGGTCCCGTCTTCGAGCCGAGCGCTCCCCTCGATACAAGCATCGTCGGCGAAGTCCGCGGGGACCTCGGCAATCGGATCGCATTCGTGGTCGTAGAGTGTCGTGTCGTCGGCGCCTTCATAGCCCGACTCAGCGGCGAGGTAGTAGTAGGTATTCCAGAACGTCCCGATGTCGGTGCCCCTGCCCGGGCGAGCGTCCGGTGTCGCATCCTCGCTCTCCGCGTCACCGGTGCTAGCGTCTTCGCTCGTTCTGTCGACGTCCTGTCCAGCATCGGTGCCATCCACTTCACCAGCACCGCCATCGCCCGAATCGACATTGCCACCAGTGTCCCGGGCGTCCGCAGCCCCCGTATCGGCCGGCGAGTGGCGCTGACTGTCGACCGTCGACTTTCCGGTGCATGCGAGGATCGTGACGGCGAGTAATGCGACGGTAGACAAGCGCAATAAAGACATTATCGGGCCATATTGAAAGGCATTCTTAGCGTTACGCAATGCAGACGGCGTCTGAAGCTGGTCGAGGAGAGAGGCTACTCATCACCCGGCGTCACAAACCACACCTTCGACAGATCGATCTCGAGATCGGGAAAGAGCCCGACGCGAAGTATGTCGTCGTCCGCGGCAGTGTCTGCCACTACATAATCGGCCTCATCATTGAGCCGAAACACTTCGACGAGCTTTGCTTTCGGCTCGACCAGTAGCAACCAAGGCACACCGGCGCGGGCGTATAGCTTGCGCTTCTGATGGCGATCGCGGCTCTCTGTGGCCGGCGAGGACCTCGAAGCGACGCTCGTCTTCGAGTTTCATATAGTCGTCCACCGTCCAATGTCGCTCGCCGGGTTGGTGGGGTGCAAGACTCATGATGGCCTCGGGGAACAGAGATGATCGGCGCGGATGTACGCGCCTCGTTGCTGCTTGAAAAGATAACAACCCGGAGAGGGGTGGGCAATCGACGCCGGAACTTCAAGAGCGTTGTCAGTACCGAAACGGCCAAGCCATGAAGTAGCGCTTGATGCGCAGCCAGATCCCGTACAGGCCGAGCGGCTCGAAGATCAGAAAGCCGATGACGATGGAGGCAAATAGCAGCGTCTCCTGCTGGCCGCCGCTTAGTTCGTTGAAGTACGGGATATACCCGCCGAAGAGTTCGGCCAAGGGGGCGAGGACCACGAAGGCGATGGCGCCGGCGACCGCGCCGAAGGTGGTGCCGATGCCACCGAGGACGATGATCGCGATATACTCGACGCTCATCTCCAGGTTGAACGGCTCGGCGGTGATATATTGCTGCTGAAAGGCGTACATCGCCCCGGCGATGCCGGCGAAGAACGACGAGATGCCGAACGCGATCGTCTTGGTCTTGCCCGGATTGACGCCCAGCACCGCGGCGGCCAGGTCGTGGTCGCGCACCGCGATCATTGCGCGGCCGCTATTGGAGCGGGCAATATTCGTGGAGGTCCATGTGGCGAAGACTGCGATGGCGAGGAACAAGAAGTACAGCTTCTGATCGAAGCCGATCTCGAAGCCGCCGACCGTCCACGACTCGGAGAACGAGCCGAAGGACGAGGCCTCCTCGGCGGATACGAACCAGGAGTGCATCGGCACCGAGATGCCAGACACACCGCCGGTCAGATCGGGGAACGCCAGGAGCATATGCTCGACGAGAAAGAGCAATCCGAGGGTGACGATGGCCAGATATAAGCCCCTGAGCCGGAGCGCAAACGGACCGACCGCCAGCCCCACAGCCGCCGAGACCAGCCCTGCCGCCGGCAATGCCAGCCAGAACGGCACCTGCCAGTGTAGCCCCAGCGTCCCCACGGTATAGGCACCCAGGGCCAGAAAAGCCGCGTGCCCCAGGCTGATCTGGCCGGCGAAGCCGGTCAGGATCATCATGCCCACCGCGCCGACGACCGCGATCAGCGCCAGATTCGCCACCGTCAGCCACTGCCCTTCGGCCAAGAACGGGTAGGCCAGACAGAAGATCACGGCCAAGCTCAGCCCGATTTTGTGCCACATGCCCGGAAAGAGCTTCTGGTCTTGCTTATAGGATGTGACGAGCGGTTTGGTTGGCATCAGTAGGTCTTATCGCTGTTCCGTGAACGTGCACGTGCACGTGAACGTGAACCGTAGTTAAATCTGCAACGAGTACAAAACTGCTGTTCGCTTCGATTGAACAAATCTGTTCTCTTCGAGCGCCGTTGTCCGATTGACCATATGTGCAGGAGAAACGGCCGTTCACGTCCACGTTCACGTGCACGTTCACGGGGACAATATTGACCTCCTACACCCTCTCGACCTCTTCCTCTCCGAATAGCCCGTACGGCCGAACCATCAAAAACAAGATCATGACCACATACGGAAACACCGTGTGAAAATTCTGGCCGAAGTCGCCGAGCATCTCGTTGACGTAGCCCTGGGTGAGCACCTGGAGCACGCCCAGCGCGAAGCCGGCGATGACCGCGCCGGTCGCCGAGGTCAGCCCGCCGACGATGACCGCCGGGAAGGCGCCCAGGGCGATAAAGCCCAGGTGGACGTCGACGCTCCTGGGGAACATGCCCAAAAACACTCCGCCCAGCGCGGCGAGCGCCCCGGAGATAAACCAGGTCGCCCCGAGGATGCGCCCCACCGGGATGCCCAGCGCCATCGAGACCTCCTGGTCGCTGGCCGTCGCCCGCATATTGACGCCCAGGCGGGTATATTTGATGAGCAGGAAGAAGGCCCCCAGCGCCACCAACCCCACGCCGATGGAGGCCAGCGAGTTGACCAGGATGGACGCCCCGCCAAATTCGACCGCCGCCATCTTATCCCACGGCGTGGGCATGCCTCTGGACTCGGCGCCCCAGAAGACGAGCATCAGCGTGCGCAGAATAAAGCCGATGAAGATCGTCAAGATGATCGTCACGAATACCGGCCGACCGACCAGCGGGCGCAAGAAGAGGCGCTCGATGACCGCGCCCAACAAGCCCGTCATCAGCATCGTACCCACGACCGCGAGGTACCAGGGCACGCCCATCCCCAGCAGCGTGAGCATGCCGAACGCCCCGAAGGTGAGCAGCTCGCCCTGGGCGAAGTTGAACACCTGCGAGGCGCGGTAGATGACCACGAAGCCCAGCGCGACGAGCGCGTAGACCGACCCGAGGGCCAGGCCTGCCAGGAAGAGTTGGAGAAATGAGCTCATGGGCTAATACATACTCTCGATCAAATCAGAATACTTGTCGGCGACCGCGCTTCTTTTGACCTTTTGCGTCGCGGTGACCTCCCCGTCGTCTTGATGGAGCTCTTTGGGGAACAGCCGGAACGCGCGCACCGTCTCGACCCGGGCGAGCCGCTCGTTGGCCTGCTTGATCTCACGCTCGACCAGCTCTCGGACCTGGTCTTTTTCGGTGAGGTCTTCAAAGGACGTGTACGGAATCTTCTGCCGGGTGGCCCAGTCGCCGACGGTGGCCGCGTCGATCTGGATGAGCGCCGAGATGAACTTTCGCGCGTCGCCGATGGCCACGACTTCCTTGAGATACGGGCTCATCTTGAGCGCGTTCTCGATCTTCTCCGGCGACAGATTCTTGCCGCCGGCGGTGATGATGATCTCTTTTTTACGCCCGGTGATCTTCAAATAACCGTCCTCGTCGATCTCGCCGATATCGCCGGTGTGAAGCCATCCGTCGTCGTCGATGGTCGTCGCGGTCGCCTCCTCGTTGTGCAGATAGCCGGTGAACACCAGCGAGCCGCGCACCAGAATCTCGCCGTCGTCGGCGATCTTCTGTTCGACGTTGGGCAGCGGCTCGCCGACCGTGCCCAACTTGACGCGGCCGGGGCGGTTGACGTGGCTGACGCCGGCGCACTCGGTCTGGCCGTAGCCCTCCAGGACCGGCACACCGATGGCGTGGAACCAGCGCAATAGCTCCGCGGAGACCGGCGCAGCGCCGGTGACCGGTATCCGACACGCCCCCAGGCCGAGCCGCTCGCGCAGTCCGCGAAAGACGAGCAGCCAGCACAAAAAATAGAGCAGGTGGTGCCACGGGCGCATCTTGTCTTGTCGGCGCTGCTCGGCGACGTGGTGGCCGATCGCCAGGCACCTCGAGTACAGAAAACGCTTCAGCGGCGTGGAGTCTTTGATCTTGACGGTGACGCCGGCGTGGACCTTCTCCCAGATGCGCGGCACGCCCAAAAAGATGGTCGGAGAGACCTCCATCAGGTCCTGCTGGACGGTATAGACCGACTCACCGAAGTGGACCACGCAACCGGACGTCAGCGGCAAAAAGAAGGTAAAGATCTTCTCGGCGACGTGGCAGAGCGGCAAGTACGACAAGATCGCGTCATCGTCGTCGACGTCGAGCATGGGCACCATGCCGCGGCTGGTCTCGAGGGCGTTTCTGGGGGTGAGCATCGCTCCTTTGGGCGGGCCGGTCGTCCCGGATGTGTACACGATCATCGAGACTTCGTCCGGGTCGCGCTCGGCGATCTGATGGGCGAACCACTCGGGGTCTTTGGCCAGCAGCGCCCTGCCCTTCTTCAAAAAGTCGGCGAAGCTCATCAACCGGCTGTCGGCGTAGTCGCGGGTGCCGCGCGGGTCGAAGACGACCACATGGCGCACCGACTCGGTCTGGTCGGCGACCTCGATGACCTTGTCGACCTGCTCCTGGTCCTCGCAGAAGACCAGCTTGCTCACGCTATGCTCGAGGACGTAGGCGACGTCCTCGGCCGGGTTGGTCTGATAGATGCCCACGCTCCTGGCGCCGATGCCCTCGGCGCCCAGGTCGGCGTAGAGCCACTCCGGGCGGTTCTCGCTCAGAATGGCGACGTGGTCGCCGGGCCGGATGCCCAGATGCCACAACATCCGGCCGACTTCGGCGCTATAATCGTAATACTCGCGCCACGAGATCTCTTTCCAGACACCGAGCGTCTTGTCCCGAAGCGCCGGCTGGTCGCCGCGCTCGCGCGCCATCGTCAACAGGCGCCCCGGCAGAGTGAGCTCGAGAGCGTCGCCGGTGGGCTGCGCTGGCTCGTTGGTGATTTCGGACTGGGTCGCGACGGCGGTCATGGTCGTCCCTCCGCATGTCCGACGCCCACATACGCCTCGATAACCGCCGGCTCCTGGCGGATCTGCTCGGCCGGACCCTCGGCGATTTTGCAGCCGAAGTCGAGCACCGCAATATTGTCGGCCAGGTCGAGCACGAAGTGCAGCTCGTGCTCGATGAGAATCTGCGTGATGCCCAGTTCCTCTTTGATATCGAGCATATAGCGCGCCATATCCTCGGTCTCCTCCTGGTTGAGGCCGGCGGCCGGCTCGTCCAACAAGAGGAGCTCGGGCTCCATACACAGCGCGCGACCGAGCTCGACGCGCTTCAAGATGCCGTAGGGCAGGATACCCACCGGCGTCTTTCGGAAGCGCTCGAGATGCAAAAAGTCGATGACCTCCTCGACCTTCTCGCGGTGAGCGACCTCCTGGCGAGCGGTCTTGCCGAACCACAGAATATCGTCGAACCAATTCGTCTCGAAGCGGTGGTGGCGGCCCAACAGCATATTGTCGAGCACGGTCATCTGGTCGAAGAGCGCCAGGTTCTGGAACATGCGTGCCACGCCTCTCGCTGCGATCTCGTGGGCCGCGCGCTCGCCAGAAGGCCCGCCGGCGATGGTCTCGCCCTTTAGGCGCACCTCGCCCGCGGTGGGCTTATAGACGCCCGAGATACAATTAAAGAGCGAGGTCTTCCCGGCGCCGTTGGGGCCAATGACCGCCGTCAACGAGCCTCTGGGTACGTTCAAGCTCACGCCGTCGAGCGCTTTGACGCCTTCGAAGGCCAGCTCCAGGTTGTCGATGGCCAGAAACATCAGGACAGCCACCTCTTTCGGCGTCGGTAATGCTTGACGTCGCGGTAGCTCTTGGTCTCGTCGCGGCCCATCCCCAGGTAAAACTCTTGGATATCCTCATCGGCCAGAAGCTCGTCGGCCGGCCCGTCGCGCACGATCTTGCCGTTCTCCATGACGTAGCCGTATTCGGCGAGGTCCAAAGCCATGGCGGCGTTCTGCTCGACGAGCAAGATGGTCATGCCGTCGTCGTTGAGCTCACGGATAAGGTCGGCGACGTCGGCGACGATTTTGGGGGCGAGCCCCAGGGAGGGCTCATCCATCAACAAAAGTTTGGGACGGCTCATCAAAGCACGGGCGATGGCCAGCATCTGCTGCTCACCGCCGGAAAGATAACCGGCAGTGCGCTTTTTGCGGTCGCCGAGCACCGGGAACCGCTCGTAGAAGTGGTTGATATCGTTACGGATATCACCACCGCTCGTATGAGCGCCGGCGAGCAGGTTTTCCTCGACGGTGAGGTCGGCGAAGATGCGCCGGCCCTCCATCACCTGGGCGATGCCCGAGCTGACGATCTGCTCGGGCTGGCGCCCCCGAAGATCCTCACTATGCTGATTCTCACTACGCCAGGTGATCGAGCCCTTGGTGACCTCGCCGTTATGGACGTCGAGGAGGCCCGAAATCGCGCGCAACGTGGTCGTCTTGCCGGCGCCGTTCGGACCCAAAAGAGCAACAATGGATCCGTCCGGCACCTGCAAGCTCACCCCGTCGAGAACCCGCACGACGGAGTGATAGACGACTTCGAGGTTTCCAATCTCCAGCACGAGTTACTTCCCTTATTCTTTCTCTTCTTCGACTTGAGCCTTCTTCTCACCGCCGCCCTTGAAGGCTTTGGGCGTCTTATAGTCGCCCGCGACCTCCCAGGACTTCTCTTCGAAGTTGGGCTTGAGCACGCGCGTCTTGGTGCCGGTGACGTAGGGTACCTTCTCGAGGTTGATCGGCTGGATGAGTCCGCCGGCGTCCCAATCGGTGATGCTATGCATCGCGGTGACGAAACCGGCGCGGGTCAGGTCCTCATTCTCGATGGCGCGCTTCAAGATCTCGGCCTGTGCGAGCCCCTGGATATAGGAGACGAGCACGTAGAAGTCGCGCGGCTGATCCTTGGCGTACTTCTCGTGGGCGGCCAGGAATTCATCCATGCCGGGCACGTCCTCCCCCCAATACGGGAAACCGGTCGACCAATAGAAATTGGCGAAGACCTCGTGGGGCACCGGGCCTTCCTCGGCGAAGAACGCGTCGACCCACGAAGCGGTATTGCCGATGAAGACCGGCTGGTACTTGAGCTGGGCGGCCGTACCGAGAACCGGCCCTGCGCTCGAGGGCAGAAGCGTGAGCATCACGTAGTTGGCGCCGGCGTCCTTGAGCTTCTTGACCGCAGCGGTGACTTCACTCTCGCCGGGCTTGAGCGACGCCTCGGCGACGATCTCGACGCCGTGGGCCTCGGCGGACTCTTTAAAGCCCTCGATGCCGTCTTTGCCATAATCGTCGGCCTGATAGATGATGCCCGGCTTGAAGTCTTCGCCGGCTTCTTTGGCGTGCTCGGCAGCCCAGTCGAACGAGCGCATCGCCTCCATCTTATAGGTCGGGCCGATGGGCGGGGTGAATTCGTTTTGGGCGAGCTGCTCGGACAGCGAGGCCGGAAACGCGGTGACCTTGTCACGCTCGAGCATCGGACGCACCTGCAAGGTCGGCGGCGTGCCGAAGCTCGTCGCCACGTACAAGATATCGTCGCTCATCTCCTTATAGGCCTGAAGGGCCTTCTGAGGGTTGTAGCCGTGGTCCTTATTATGCATCTCGATCTGCCAACCCTCCGGCAGCACTTCGCCGGCGTTGACCCGCTCGGTCACCAGCTCCTTGCCGACCATAAACGGCTTACCGATGGCCACAGCCGGCCCGCTGGTGTCGTTGAGCGCCCCGACATGAATCGTCTGGCTGTCGAGGTCGACGCCTTTGTCGGTCTTGATAGCCGGCGCCTCCTGCTCAGCTTCGCCCTCCGCCTGAGCATTCTCTTCGGTGTCGGCGTCATCCTTCTTCTCGCATCCAACCGCGACGAGCGAGACGCTGAGGGCGAGGGTGAGCAATACGTGAA
>CAYLTX010000205.1:0-10530 GCA_964386725.1 uncultured Bradymonadales bacterium
CCGCTCGAAGACGTTTCAACAAAGACGAGTTAATAGATACCCCCAATCCTCATCCGGGCGGGGGAGGTGCCGAGCGCGTTGTACAGCGCGAGGCGGAGGGGGGGCGCGTCCTACCCGAATCCACCCCACTCGCACCCCACCAAAAAACATGATAGATCCAAATCATCCCCAAGCCGTTAGTATCGATCAGACCAACTGATCGCCTTTGTCTCCACCCGGAGGATGTAAAAATGGATCTGTCTGCACGCACGCACGCCCTTGTCGTCGCTATACTCGCCGCCGCATTTGTGACCTTCGCTGCCCCCACGGACGCCGAAGCCTTCTGCGGCTTTTATGTCTCGGGCGCCGAGGCCGACCTGTATAACGACGCCACCGTCGTCAGCCTGATGCGCCAGGACAAGCGCACCGTGTTGTCGATGCAGAATAGCTACGAGGGCCCGCCCGAGGACTTCGCGATGGTCGTGCCCGTGCCGGTCGTCTTGAAGAAGAAGCAGGTCAAGACCCTACCCGACTCGGTCTTCAAAAAGCTCGACACGCTCACCGCGCCGCGCATGGTCGAGTATTGGGAGCGCGATCCGTGCAACAATCCTCCCCCCAGACGTAAACGCTCCGCGATGGCCGATTCGTTGGGAGCGCAGCCATCCACGATGGCGGAAAAGAGCGAAGACGCTGAGCCCAAGGTCAAAGTCGAGGCGAAGTTCAAAGTCGGTGAGTACGACGTCGTGGTGCTCAGCTCGACCGAGTCGACCGCCCTGGAGGATTGGCTCAACGAGAACGAATATAATATCCCCGACGGCGCGGCGCCGTATTTCAAACCGTATATCGAGAACGGCCAATACTTCTTCGTGGCCAAGGTCGACACCGAGAAGCTCAAATTCGACGACGCCGGCAAGGCGATCTTGAGCCCGCTTCGCTTCCACTACGACACCGAGGACTTCGCGCTGCCGGTGCGCCTGGGTCTGATCAACTCCAAGGGCGCCCAGGATCTGATCGCCTTCATCGTCGCCAACGGCCAGCGCTACGAGGTCGCCAACTATCCGAACGTGACCATCCCGACCAATATCGTGGTCAACGACGAGGTCAAAGGAAATTTCGGCGCCTTCTATAACGAGCTATTCAACAACGTGCTCGACGAGAACCCCAAGGCCGTGGTCACCGAATATAGCTGGGCGACCTCGAGCTGCGACCCGTGCCCGGGTCCGCCGCTGACGCACAGCGACCTGATGACGCTGGGCGCGGACGTGCTCGGCGGCAATGACGGCGGCGCAAACGAGCAGCCCGGCCCACAGCCGCGAAGCCGCCGGCGCGTCGGGCCGCCGCCGGTGGTGCGCAGCAATTGGGTGGTCACCCGGCTGCACGCCCGCTACGACAAGCACACCCTCGGCAAAGACCTGGTCTTCAAGGCCGCACCGCCCATCGTCGGCGGCCGCGGCATGCCGCAGGGCGCCGAGGGCACCTTCGCCGAGAAGGGCTCCAAAGAGGGCGGCATCAACAACTTCCAGGGACGCTATATCAACCTGCATCATTGGGACGGCGAGGTGGCCTGCGAGAATCCGCAGCGCGGCATCTGGGGCGGCCCCAATAACCAGCCCGACGCCGGGAAGGCCGACGCGGCCGGCGACATCGCCTTCGACAAATCCACCTCCGAGCTCGCACTGGCCAAATATGTCGAAGAGGACACCATCGCCGGGCTGAAGCATCCGGTCGCCAACTACTCCGAGCCTATCGGCGCGGTCGTCGGCCAAGACGGCGAGGCCACCACCGGCGGAGGCGACTCGACTGACGACGAAGCCACTGACGGCGAGACTTCTGACGACGAGACCTCTGACGACGACAACTCCGAGGACACCGACGACGACTCCGCAAGCTCCACCAATAGATTCCCCCACCAGCGCGGCGCCACTCCGGGCGGCTGCGCCAGCGACAGCGGCACCAAAGAGGCCGGAGCGGCCGTCTTAGCGCTGTTCCTGCTGATTGGTGGGGTTCGTAGGTTTAGGTGAGGTTGAATGATTGCTGAGGCCCCCTCCGCCTCGCGTTAAACGACACGCTCGGCACCTCCCCCAATCGGGGAGGGGAAGTTGGGCAGCTAGTGGCGCATAAGGTGCTCGACGGCTAACGTCCCCTCCCCGAGCGGGGGAGGTGCCTCGGGCGCAGTACAGCCCGAGGCGGAGGGGGCATCCGTGCTGCCCATAAGCTCCAACTCATCACCCCTCCACTTCCAATCCCACCCATTTTCAGCTATCAACACCCCAAATTAATGCCATAGTTGTTGCCGGTGGAGTCCCCATGAATTGCCGTTATCTGCTGCCCGTCGTCTTGCTCGCCGCTTTTGTGCTTCCTGCCACGGCGAGCGCCCAGGAGCCCGTGCCCCTCGACCTCTCGGTCGGCCTCAAGGGTGGGGCGATGATGCAGGCGGTCACCGAGGTGCCCGAGCTGACCCCCCAGCAGGTCCGACAATATCAACCGCAACGCGACGATCTCAGCGGCTTCTTCGGCGGCTTCGGCGTCGGCCCCGGCTTCGGATTGTCGCTGGAGGCGCGCGCGTGGGAGGTCGTCGGGCTGGAGACCGGCTTTTTCTACTCGCTGGATCACGCCACCGGCTGGGTCGACAAATCGATCAACGGCAACGACGTCGGCCGCGTCCTCAGCGACCAGCAGACCAGCGCGCTGCACATTCCGCTATTGCTCAAGGCCAACGCGAAGACCGAAATGGTCAAGCCGTTTTTCGGCCTCGGCTTCGAATTCGTCCTCCAGCAAACCAGCTCTCTCGACTATCGCTCCGAGCCCGAAGATGGTCAGCATCCCGGCAATATCGAGCAATTCGAGGAGCAATACGCCAACCGAAACACCATCGAGCCGTCGAGTTATACGCTCCTGCAATTGACCACCGGCATCGAACTCGACCTCGGTGAGATCCGCATCCCCTTCGAAATTCGCGCCGGCTATAACCTGGGTTGGGACGAGAGCTTCGAGGCGCGCGTCGACGCCGAGGGACAAGGTGACAACACCGAGTTTCGCTACAACGGCGAGTACCTCGCCCATTTCGGGGTATTCGTGGGCGTGATGTATGATTGGGAGTTGGAGCTATAGAGTTATATTCGTGGTGTCCGAGGCTTACCCACGGATACGGTATGGTCCCAAGCGCGGCGACCGTGCGGGCAACTCGATCCGCCTATATGTGCGACTCTCGAGAGACCAAACCGTAGCCGGGGGTAAGACGGGCGCTTTTTGCCCGTCGCACCCTCGGTTAGGGTCGCCGCTCGACCCTGTTCAATAATACCAAACGCCACGAACTAGACGCCCCGCGTAGCTCTATGCTACGCCTCAAACGCTAATCTCAACAACACACAGGATCCACCATGACCAAGCAATTCGACGAAACCCCCTCCGATTACGTCCCCGGCGAAGGTCAGCTGCACGCGGTGCTGCACACCAACCACGGCGATATCGACATCAAGCTCTTTGAAGATCGCGCCCCCAAGACGGTCGCGAACTTCGTGGGCCTGGCCACCGGAAAGCGCACCTGGAAGGACCCGGGGACCGGCGCAGAGAAGAATGAGCCGTTCTACGACGGGATCATCTTCCACCGTGTCATCGACGGCTTCATGCTCCAGGGCGGCGACCCGACCGGCACCGGCCGCGGCGGTCCCGGCTATAAATTCGCCGACGAGTTCCACCCCGATCTTCGCCACGACGAGCCGGGCAAGCTGTCCATGGCCAACGCCGGCCCGAATACCAACGGCAGCCAATTCTTCATCACGCTCGCGGCCACCCCGCACCTGGACAACAAGCACGCGGTGTTCGGCGAAGTCGCCGACGGCATGGACGTGGTCCGTGAGATCGGCAGCGTGCCCACCGCCGCCGCCGACCGCCCCAAAGAGGACGTGGTCATCGAGAGCGTCGACGTCGAGCGTCGCTAATCATCTAATTGCCGCAGCCGCTCCGCCGGAGGTCCTATGCCTGCGAATCGAGTCGTCGCCGCCGCCAGTTTTCTGGCGGTCGCCCTCATCCTTGCCCCCGGCCTCGCCGAGGCCGGGGACCTGGCCGTGGGCGCCAAAGTCGGCGCCAATTGGAGCCTGCTCAATAAACCGACCGACCCGGCCGGAGAGCCCACGCTGCTGAGCGGATCGGCCTTCGACGGCGTCGGCTTCACCGGCGGGGCGGCCGTCTATTACCCGCTCGCCGAGTTGCATGGGGCCACCCTGGAATTCGAGGGAGGCCTGCTCTTCAGCCGCCACTCCGGCGAGGGTTTCGAGGAGCGCATCGACACCGGCGAGCAACGCTACGTCACGCTGAGCACCACCATGGTGCGCGTGCCGCTTTTGGTACACCTTCGAGACGGCCAATCAGTCGGCGGATTTCGGGTCGGCTTCGGCCTCGAGCCGATGCTCGGCCTGCAAAGCGGCGCGACCGTCGAGCACCGAAACTCATCGGCCGAGCCCGAACCGCTCGAGACCACTCCCACCACCCACATGGGCACCACCATCGCGCTCGGCTTCGACTGGCCCGGCGGCACCGACTGGAGCATCCCGGTCGACTTTCGCGCCACCTGGGATCCCTTCGTCCCCGACAGCACCCGCGACCGCTTCGAGGGCTTCGAGTCGGCTGAAGACACCGGTGAGTATCAGGTCGGGTATAATTGGCAGTTGTTCTTGATGACGGGGATTCGGTACGAGCTATAGGCGTTTCGGCCCAAGCCGAAGCCCATAAACGTTCACGGGACTTCATTCTGCCAAAGTTGCCATCAGCCACCTCGAACCCACATTGAAGCTGACCACCTCGATCACCTGATCCCAGCCCCCACGCCCACATGACCCACTACGCCGGCTTCGATATCGGAGGCACCAACGCTCGATTGAGCCTCTTCGACGACGCGTGGAAGGTGCTCGGCGAGTCCCGACGAGGGGTGCGCGGGGCCGGTGAGCCCAGGCAGGTCGCCGAGACGATGCGCGAGATGCTGGCCGACCAATGTGAGCGCCACGGCGTCCCGCCCGGCGAACTCGCGGCGCTCGGCGTGGGCATCGCCGGGCAGTTGGACGCCGCCGGTCAGGTCGTCATCAACGCGCCGAACCTCGGCTGGCGAGATATCAACTTCGCCGAGCTGCTCAGCGACACGCTCGAGGGCGAATTTGGCCGCCTCGACGTCCACGTCGCCAACGATTTGAGTGCAATCTTGTGGGGCGAATACGCCGCCGGTGCGGTCCGCGACGTCGACGACGTCCTCGCCGTGTATGTGGGCACGGGTATCGGCGGGGCGATCTTGATCGACGGCGGTCTCGTCACCGGCTCGGGCGGCAAAGCCGGCGAGATCGGCCACTCGAAGGTGGTACCCGGCGGCAGGCTTTGCGGCTGCGGCGAGCGTGGCTGCGTGGAGGCCTACGCCGGCGGCGTGCATCTGGAGAGGATGGCCGCCGAGATCGCCGAGCGCGAATCCCTCGATCAGGTGCTCCGCCCCGGCGAGGAGATCCAGGCCGACCTCAAAGCGGCCGACTGCTTGGCCGCAGACGGCCACCCGGACTTTGACGAGCTATGGGAGATGTCCACTGACTATTTGGCCGTCGTCCTCGCCAACGCCTGCACGCTGCTCAATCCGGCGGTGCTGCTGCTGGGCGGTGGCATCCTCGACAACCTCGAGGACTTCCGCAGCCGCGTGCTCACCAAGACCACACCGCTGGTGCTCGAAGCTGCGCGCCGCGACCTCGAGACCCGCTTCCCCGAGCTCGGCGACGACGCCGGGGTGCTGGGGGCGGCGCGCCTCGCTGCTGAATCCTCTGTCCAGAAAGGTGGCGCATGAAACTCGACGACACCACTCTGACAGCCGGCGTCGTGCTCACCCGCGAGCGCGCCGGGACACTCGAGGTGCTGTGGGCCAGGCGCACACACTCGGCCGGGTTTTTGGCCGGTTTTTACTCCTATTTTGTCGGCCGACTCGAAGACGCCGACGAGCATGTCCCGCTCGATATGGTCGCCGACGAGCTCGACGTCCAGCGTGGCTTCGTCGCCTGCGCGCTGCGCGAGCTTTTCGAGGAGTCGGGGCTTTTGGTGCTCGGCGACCACATTATCTCGCCGGCTTCTGATCCCGAACAAGGTGCCGACGGGCCGCTCGGTGCTTGGGAGGATTACCGCCGTGAACTTATCGCCGGCGCAGCGCATCTGCCCAGTGATTTGAGCGAAGCCGGCCTGCAGCTCGGCGCGAGCCGCCTCGAGCGCCTCGGCCGCTGGCGCACGCCCGGCTGGCTCGAGGGCGATTATCTGACCGAATTCTTCCAGCTGCACCTGAGCGAGGACGAAGCCGCATCACTGGCCGTCAGCGAGCTGCCTCATCACGTCGCGCCCTCCGAGATTGCCCGTACGGAGTGGATCGAGCCCGCCGAGGCCATCGAGCGCTGGTGGCGCGGCGAAGCGCTGATGACTTATCCGATCACCGCCATCTTGGAGTTGCTCCGCGACACGCCCGCCGACGAGCGATACGCCGCGCTCGATCGCCGCCGCGCCAAGGATCGCGAAAACGCCCCGATGGAACTCATTGGTGGCGTGCGCGTGCTCGCCCTGCAGACCACCCCGCTGCCGCCGGCCACCCATACCAACTGCTATATCGTCGGCGACGAGCGCTTTGTCGTCGTCGATCCGGGCAGCGACGAGCCGAGTCAGGCGGCGCTCGTGGAGAGCGCCGTCGACGAGCTGCGCAGGCAGGGAAAACACCTCGAGGCGGTCGTGCTCACCCACCACCACCCCGATCACATCGGCGGGGCGGCCGGGCTGGTCAACGCCTATAGCGCGCCGGTGTGGGCCCACGCGGAGACCGCCGAGCGCGTCGACCTGCACGTCGAGCGCCGACTCGACGACGGCGAGGTCATCGACCTGGGCGACGACTCGCTGACCTGCCTTCACACGCCGGGCCACGCCCCCGGCCACCTATGCCTGCACCACCAGCGCAGCGACAGCATCTTGGCCGGCGATCTGGTCGCCTCCAAGGGCACGATCATCATCAATCCGCCCAACGGCCACCTCGGCGACTATATGAACAGCCTCGAGCGGGTGCGCAGCCTGCAGCCGCGCACGATCTTCCCCGCCCACGGCTGGGCGATCACCCGGCCCAAAGAGGCGCTCGACTACTATATCGAGCACCGCCGGGAGCGCGACCGCGAGGTCTTCGAGGCCCTCCGGAGCGCCCAAGAGCCCGCCGCGCCCGAACAACTCGTCCCCCAGGTCTACGACGACGTCCCCGAACACGTCTGGCCCCTGGCCGCCCGCAGCCTGCTGGCGCATTTGCTGCATATGGTCGAAGACGGCCGTGCTCAGACCGACGGCGAACGCTTCTGGATCGCGGACTGAGTGTCTTCGCAAGCCCGAACGCCTCTGAATACCCGCCCTGAAATGGTAGTTCGCGCCGCAGTACAGGCGCCCCTAATAGAAGATCTTGCAGAAACCGGGCACCCTCTATTTAAGGCGCCTAAACTGCGGCGCGAACTGCAATTTAGGTTTGACGGTAGGACCATGTAGGGGTTTTGGAGGGGGAAACAGCTTGTATGGAAGCCTGTAGCGCTCAAGTTTGTTAATATGACTGTGTATGGGATCTTTCGCTGAAGAGGACGTGCGAGATGAGTGTATCGAAGAACCTTATAGCAGTGCTGTGCGCCGGGGCATGTTTGGTCGTTGGTGGCCCCGCGGTGGCTCAGGACGCCGAGAGTCTGTTGGTCCAGGCCCAAAACGAATATCGCAGCGGCGACTGGACGAGCGCGCGCAGCAACTTCGAAAAAGCCTATAATGAGGCCGCCGACGACAGTCCGATCAAGGCTCAGGCGATCATGGAGTGGAGCAGCCTGCTTTGGGAGCAGGGCGACTACGCCCAGGCTCAAAAGCGCGCCGACCAGGCCCTCGAGCTGGCCAAGGAGCTCGAGCTGAACGCGGCGCTGGGGCGGCTGCTGCTCACGCGCGGCCATATCGAGGCCAGCCGCGGTCAGCTACGCTCCGCCGAGGATACCCTCAAATTATGTGTGGAGCTGGCCAAGGGCCCGGACGACGAGGTCTTCGCCGCGCTGTGCAAGCTCAACCACCGGCTGGTCCGCCAGATGCGCGGGCGCCCGGCCGGCCCGGACTCCGATTATCGCAAGGCGATCGCCAAGCTCGAGAGTGCCGGCACCGCCGTTTCGGTGGGCACCTCGATGGCCAAGACCGCCGAGCTGTACGATAAAAACGGCAACTCCGAGCGCGCCCTCGAGCTGTTGATGAAGGCTCAAAAGCAATTCGAGGCCGGCGACAGCGTCCCCGCTCAGAAGCGAAATAAGGTGCGCATCGCGCGCCACCTCCAAGACCAGGGCAAGTTCGACCAGGCGCGCGGCTACCTCGAGGGGCTCGAGTCGAGCTTTCGCTCGATGGACAATCGCCCCGCGCTCATCGACGCGCTGACGTTGAACGCCGCCGACGCCCGCCACCGGGGCGATCTGGGGAGCGCCCAGCGGCGTCTTCGACGCGCCCTGAAGGTCGCCGCCGAGACCGGCAGCCCGAGCCTGGTGGGCCGCAGCGAGCTGGCCTTATGCGAGTTCGGCGTCGAGACCGGCCCGCAGACCGACACCGCCGCCCAGTGTAAGTCGGCCGCCGAGCGCTTCGAGAAGCTCGATATGCCGCACCTCGCCGCGCGCGGAAACGCCAAGCTCGCCGAGCTCCTGCACGCCAAAGGCGACCTCAACAAGGCCGGCTCGCACTACTCCAAGGCCATTCGGAGCCTCAAAAAGACGGGCGTGCGAAAGGCCGACGAGAAGTCGGCGATGACCAACTACCGCGCCAATCTATGCCAGGTCGAGATGAGCCTTCGCTCCAACGGCGCCCACCACTTGTGTCGAAAAGCCCTCGAGGCGCTCGACAACGCCGACGAGCCCGACCCGTCGATGCTCGCTGCCACGCACTACGCGCTGGGGGTGACCGCCGGGCGCGCCTGGCGCGAGGAGAAGGGCATCGAGCACCTCGAGAAGGCCGCCGAGCTCGCCGAGTCGCAGCCCACGCCCAATAAGAAGTTGGCCTCCGACGCCCACCTGCGTCGCGGCGTGATGTTCGCCGACAAGAAGAAGGACTACGACGCCGCCAAGCGCGCCTTCCGCCGCGGCCTGGCGCTCACCGACGACGCCGACGAGCTCGCGGGCACCCGCGTCCAACTGCACACCCAGCTCGCCCAGGTGGAGCTGTCCCTCGAAGACTGGAAAGAAGCGCGCTCCCTACTTGAAGAGCTCGTAAAAGCCGACGCCGCCGACACGCAGACCAAGGCCTGGGCCTACAGCGCCCTGGCACGCGCCAGCTCGAAGCTCGACGATCCAGACGCGGCCAAGAAGGCGCTGGAGTCCGGCCTGCCGCTTGCGAAGCAAGCCGGCAATAAGGAGCTGGTGGAGAGTATCGAGGACAACCTCGAGAACTTCGACGAATAAAGCGCCCCAACCACCCCAAACGCCTCTAACGCCTAACCCAAATCGTAGTTTGCGACGTCGCTGTTCAACGTCGCCTCCAATAGAGGATGTCCGGTTCCTGTAAGACCCTCTATTTGGGGCGCCTGAACTACGGCGCAAACTACAATTTGAGTTAGGTCATATAACCACATGCGTTTTTTGAGGAGGGCGCACCTACTCCTCCTGACAATTCGGGCAGTAGTAGCTCGACCGGCCGCTCACCTTAACCCGCTCGATCTCGGTGCCGCAGCGCGGGCACGGCTCGCCTTCGCGCAGGTAGATATCGAAGGGGTTGTCGTCGCGGCTCTCCTCCATATACACGACCTCGTCGGCTTGCTCCCGCTCGATGACCGTCTCGACAAACTCGACGATTGTCTGGGCGAGCTGGTCGCATTGCTCCTCGGAGAGCGCGCCGCCTTTGACGCGTGGAGCGAGCTTCATGCGCCACATGATCTCGATGGCGGCGATATTGCCCAGGCCGGCGATGACCTCCTGGTCCAAGAGCGATGACTTGAGCATGCGCCGTTTGGGGAGCCGCTCGCACAGGGTCTGGCCGTCGATCTCGAGCGCGTCCGGGCCCATCTTCTGGACGGGCTCGTAGCCCTCGAACTCGCCGGGGCCGAGCAGGCGCACCGTGCCAAGCCGGCGCTGGTCCTTGAACACCAGCCAGCCCGCCTCGGGCACCCGCCACGCCACGCGCGCATATTTCGGCTCGGGCTCGTCGCAGCGCACGATCTTGCCGGTCATCCGAAAGTGAATCAGCACCGTCGAATCGTCGGCCATCCGCGCCGCGATATACTTCCCGTAGCGCTCCAGCCGGCGGGCCGGCTGCCGCAGAGCCTCCACCAGCTCCTCGGCGCTCGTCTCCCGCAGCGGCTTCTCATCGACCACGACCACCTCCTCCGCAGCCCTGCCCTCCCACCAACGGACCAAATTCCTACGCGCGATTTCAACTTCCGGCAATTCAGGCATTTCAAAATCCAAGAAATCAAGAAACCAAACGATCACCAGGCGAAAATCCCCCTACTCCACCCAACCCCCTCAACCAAGAAACCCTCAACCAAGAAACCCTCAACCAAGAAACCCTCAACCA
>CAYLTX010000206.1:0-10511 GCA_964386725.1 uncultured Bradymonadales bacterium
TGGAGGCGTGGAGGCGTGGAGGCGTGGAGGCGTGGAGGCGTGGAGGCGTGGAACCATGGAACATTGCTTTCACGGAGGCTTGGAAGAGCCCATGGAGCAGCTTGGAAAACATTGTTTTAGGGCGCAGGGGTGAGGCGGGTTAGCCCGTTGTCGCCCAACTCGTAGCGTGATTGGCAGCGTGTGCATTGAGTTTGGGGTGTCGGGTCTTGGAGGCGTTCGCCGCATTGGCAGGCCCAGCCGACGGGCCGCGCCGGATTGCCGAGGACGAGGCGGTGCGGGGCGACGTCGCGGGTGACCACGCTGCCTGCGCCGACGAAGGCGTAGTCGCCGATGGTGGTGCCGCAGACGATGGTCGCGTTGGCGCCGATGGTGGCGCCGCGTGCGACGCGGGTGGGCTGGAACTCGTCCTTTCGGGATACGTGCGCGCGGGGATGGCGCACGTTGGTGAACACGGCACTGGGGCCGACGAAGACATCCTCGCCGAGTTCGACGCCGTCGTAGACCGAAACGTTATTCTGGATCTTGCTGCCCGCGCCGACGATCGCCCGGCCGCCCACATAGACATTCTGGCCGAGCGTGGCGTCCGCGCCGATCTTGGCGCCGGCGCAAACGTGGCAGAAATGCCAGATCTTGGCGTCAGCGCCGATCTTGGCGCCCTCGTCGATGACGGCTGTGGGATGTTGAAAGTGGGTCATATTTAGGATCCCCAAACGTTGAATGAGCCCCCGTAAACGTTCACGGTTTGGAGTCAGCGGAGATGGCGATCGCAACTATAACGGCAGCTCCACCGTACGGCCTTCGTTAGCCGACTGATAAGCCGCGCAGATCACCTCGAGCGATTTGAGGCCTTCGTAGCCGTCGGTATCGACGGTGTCGCCGTTTTGGAGGACGTCGAGGACGTTGGCGTAGTAGCGCAGGTGGCCGTCGCCGTAGAAGTCGCGAGTCTGCTCGTTGAGCTGGGCGATGTGTTCTGCGTCCTCCTGGTCGCCGGCGAAGCGCCACACCTCGATCTGGTCGCAGGCTTTGCCGCCCAGGACGGCGGTGCCGCGGCTGCCGCTGATGGTCATCGAGGCGCGCAGGTTCTCGGGCCAGGTCAGCATGGTCACGCTCATCGAGCCCAGCGCGCCGGACTTCCAGCGCAGCGACAGCACCCCGGAGTCCTCGACCTCGATGTCGCGGCCCAACGTCCCGGTCAGCGCCTGCACGCTGTCGACGGGGCCGAATAGCCAGGTCAGCAGGTCGACGTAGTGGCTGGTCTGGTTCAAGAACGCGCCGCCGTCGAGCCGGCGGGTGCCTCGCCAATCGTCGCTGTCGTAATAGTCCTGCGGCCGGGTCCAGAATACGTCGACATCGACCAGCGCGAGGCGCCCGAAGCGGTCTTCTTCGAGGGCGCGGCGCAGCAGTTGCAGGGTGGGATTGTAGCGGAGTTGCTTGACCACGAACAGCCGCACGCCGGCCTCCTCACAGGCCTCGACCATCTCGACGCCGTCGGAGAAAGCGGTGGCGATGGGCTTTTCGCACATGACGTGGCAGCCGGCGCGCGCGGCCATGATCGCCTGGCCCGGGTGCAGGCCGCTGGGCGAGGCGAGCACGACGACGTCGGGGTCGGCCTCGGCCAGGAGCGCCTCGAGCGAGGCGAAACCCGCCGCGCCCGTGGCCCGAGTCGCCTCGGCGAGGCGCTCGGCGTCGGTGTCGCAGACCGCCACGATCTCGGCGCGCGCGCCGTGGTGCTCCAGCGCGCGCAGATGCTGAGCGGCCACCCGACCGCAACCGACGAGTGCAAATCCCGTTTTCATCATCACGTCCTATTTTGCTGCCAAATATTCTGCTAGCTCTATCGACTAAATCGCCGCCACACGCGCTCCAGCTTATCTGGATCGACGCCGGCCATATGCGCGGCGCGTATGCCATACATCAGCAGGATCGTGCGAAACAGGCCGTTTTTCTCCCAGCGGCGCCCGGAGATCCGAAGTTCACGGCCCAGAATAGCGGTCGATCCGCGCTCGCGAAGGGCCCGGGCAAAGAGGTTGCCCTCCATCAGCGAGACCTCGGGCAGCCCGCCGATGGCCTCGAAGACCTCGCGGCGGCAGAAGATGCCCTGGTCGGAGGTGGCCGTATGAAAGAGGCGCGTGCGCAGGTTGATGCCCCAGGCGATACAGCCCAGCGCCGTGCTGGCCGCGGTGGTCTGCAGCTCCGGGAGAATATCGACCTGGAACCAACCACCGACGTGGCCGGCGTCGATGGCCTCGACGATCGCCTCGATCGCGCCGGGGCCGACCAGCGAGTCGGCGTGGAGCATCACCAGCACGTCGCCGCCGGCCTGGCGGGCGCCGGCGTTGATCTGCCGGGCGCGACCGGCCTCGGCGATAACCACCCGGTCGGCGCCGTGCAAGCGGGCCTGCTCGACGGTCTCGTCGCTGCTCCCACCGTCGCAGACGATGATCTCGGCGGAGAAGTTGGCATCACGATGGCCGATCTCTCTCATACCCGCGCGCAGAGCTCGCAGCGACGGACCGATCCAGGCTTCCTCGTCGACAGTGGGTATCAGAAAGCTCAGCTTCATGTGCTGGATTCACCTGCAGAAGTTGCCGTAGGGTTGAATCGTGGGTAGAATTCTTCTAAAGTCCGAAAATCACTGCTATGTCCAGTAGTCTGGGCATACCACTATGTCAATTCAGCACGGCCGTTCATGAGGCAACTCGCACGCCACATAAAGATAGGACGTTGGGGACGGGCCGCGTTGGCCTGCCTGGCGATTCTATTGTTGTGGCCGGCCGGTGCCTTTGGGCAGGCTGAGGCCTTCGCGCAGACAAATCCGTTTGCCCAAGCGAACGGCTTTGCACAGACAAGTGGTTCTGCGGAGATTGGCCGATGCTTCGCCGTCAGTGACCTGGCCGAGCGCGGCATCGACCCGTTCATGGGCTCGAGCTCGCGCGACGCCGACTCCGGCGAGCTCGAAGCGAGCAGCCTGGAGACCGGCCAAGCCGACGCCACACTCAAGGAGACGCCCGCCACGGTCGACTCTGACGCGCCTTGCAGCGATGATCCCGACGCCGACCCGTCGGCGAATTTTTGTTTCGAAGACGCCGAAGGCCAGATCTCGACGCTGCCGACGCTTCTGGCAAAGTGGCGCGGTGAGCAGGCCGCCGAAGCCCTCGTCGACCAGCTCAACGAGACCATCGACGGCGACGACGCCCACGACGAGTTGCTCGCCGAGACCACGGTGAGCCCCGCTCCTCAACCCGAGGATGGCGACGACGCCAGCTGCAGCGACCGCCCGGATATGTGTCGCTCGCTGCCGCCGCTGCCGCCCACGCTGGTGATCGACGCCTCGGCGAGCGCCGCAAGACAAGACCACTTCCAACGCTCCATCCCACCGACCACGCTCTCTACCGACGACCAACGAGCATGGGCGCGACTCAAAGTGCGCCCGACCCCGGGATACCGCACGCCTCCCGATCAGCCTCCACAGGCTTGATCCGTGCGTGATCATGAGGCCCATCGCCCCCGCGGCGCCGCCCCCATCCACGCACATAAGGACACGCAATCAGCCCGCGCGTAAGCAACGCTCATGAAATGCAGCGATGCGCTTCACTGTTGCTCACGCGGATCCGCCACGGCCAGACATTTCTGGTCTCAGGTGTGGTCTGCGGTTGACTCCACCGTGTCCAACACCGAGAACAAGTTGAAACAAGTAGCAAACACTCAATTGGGCAACTCCTTATGGTGGAGTTGCAAATCTACACGAGGAAATTGAAGTTATGGCACAAGAAGCAAATGGAAATATGACGATACGACTCCTGTCGTACGTCTTCGTTGCACTTATCGCTTTTGCCGGCGGATTTTTGGTCGGCAACTGGAACGTCGACGGCTCCGCTGATTCGGAAGCCGGCGCCGCGGCCAAAGCCGGCGACAGCGCCGCTCCGGCCGATGGCGACTCCGCCCTGCCGATCGGCGAAAGCCCGATCCTCGGCAAGGACTCGGCGGTCATCACCGTGGTCGAATTCTCCGACCTCCAATGCCCCTTCTGCTCGCGCGGTGCAGACACCGTCAAGAAGCTGCAGGAGAAGTATCCCAACGACGTGAAGGTCGCCTTCAAGCACTACCCGCTGCCCTTCCACAAGCAGGCTCCGGCCGCCCACAAGGCCGCCATCGCAGCCGGCGAGCAGGGCAAGTTCTGGGAGATGCACGACAAGCTGTTCGAGAACCAAAAGCAGATGAAGCAGCACGCCAGCGACATGAAGGAATGGACTGCTGGATTCGCCGAAGAGCTCGGCCTGGACGTCGCCAAGTTCAAGAAGGACTTCGACTCCCCCGAAGCTCAGGCGCAGATCGACCGCGACATGGAGCTGGGCAAAGAAGTCGCCGTGCAGGGTACCCCGCACTTCTTCGTCAACGGCGAGCGCGTCAAAGGCGCCAAGCCGCTGGCCGAATTCGAGAAGATCGTCAAAGGTCAGCTCGAAGAAGCCAAGAAAATGGAGCAGGCCGGTGTGGCCCGCAACCAGATCTACAACAAGATGGTCGCCGAGAAGTTCGACGGCGGAAACGCCAAAAAGCCCTCGGCTGACAAAAAGAAGCCTTCCGGCCAGAAGGTCGAGTTCGTCCCGGTCGAAAAGGACGATCCGATGTTCGGCAACACCGAAGATCCTCTCGTGACCATCGTCGAGTTCAGTGACTTCCAATGCCCCTTCTGTGGCAAAGTCCTGCCGACGCTCGACAAGATCAAAAAAGAGTACGGCGACCAGGTTCGCGTCGTCTTCAAGCAGCTGCCGCTGGGCATGCACCAACAAGCCAAGCCGGCCGCACAGGCTTCGCTGGCCGCCCACAAGCAGGGCAAATTCTGGGAGATGCACGACCTGCTCTTCGAGAAGCAAAAAGAGATGAAGCCCAACGGCTCGAACTTCAAAGAGTGGTCGGCTGGACTCGCCAAAGAGCTGGGCATGAACGTCGACAAGTTCAAGAAGGACTACGACGATCCCAAGATTGCCGCCAAGGTCGAGCGTGACCTGAAGCTGTCCCAAGAGGTCGGCGCGCGTGGCACTCCCAACTTCTGGATCAACGGCGTCAACCTTCGCGGCGCCCAGCCGTTCCCGAAGTTCAAGAGCGTCATCGACGAGCAGATCAAGCAGGCCAAGAAGGTCAAGGCCGACAAGAAGCTCTCCGGCGATAAGCTCTACAAGGAGTTGGTCGCTGCCAACAAGAAGAACGCTCCGGCCGCCGCCAAGCCCTCGCCCCAGAAGCGCGACAAGCCCGATCCCAAGATCGACATGAACAAGCTGACGCTCGACCACGCTCCGAGCCAAGGCCCGGACAACGCTCCGGTCAAGATCGTCGAGTTCACCGACTTCCAATGCCCCTACTGCAACCGCGGTGGCTCGAATATGAAAGAGGCCGCTGCCAAGTTCGACGGCAAGGTTCAAGTCCTCGTCAAGAACTACCCGCTGCCCTTCCACAAGCAGGCACCGGAAGCCGCCAAGGCCGCCATGGCCGCCGGCGAGCAGGGCAAGTATTGGGAGATGTACAAGGCCCTGTTCGACAACCAGAAGAAGCTCAAGGACACCAGCGTCCTGCCTGAATTGGCTAAAGAGCTCGGCCTGAATATGGCCAAATGGGAAGAGGACCGGAAGAACCCGGAGTACGACAAGATCATCGAGCAAGACATGAAAGAAGGTCAGCAAGTGGGCGTGCGTGGCACGCCGGCCTTCTTCATCAACGGCACCCGCATCGTCGGTGCCCAGCCTCCTGCGAAGTTCGAGCAGGCGATCAAGGCCGCGCTCGACAAGTGAGTGTCTGATCTGATGATCGACACATGATCAAAAAACCCCGCCGGCCCTTTTCGGGTCGGCGGGGTTTTTTGCTCTGACGACCTTCCCACCCACCCGCGCTTGCACGCAATCCAGCCCCACACTAAGCTACGCGCATCATTGAGAGATCATCTGAGATGGGACCTTTAGGACACAGGAAAGTTGATGAAGCACCGCTTATTGCAGATCACGCTGGTCTCGTTGGGCTTATGGCTTGCGAGCTGCTCTACCTGCCCGGAGACCGAGGCCGACCCCGACGGGGCCGAGCAGGGGCTGACGTCGGCCACCGATGAGGCCGACGAGCCGCAACTCGCAGAGAGCGACGTCATTCCCGTGGCAGGCAGTCCCATGTTGGGAGACCCGTCGGCGCCGATCACCGTGGTCGCGTTCTCCGACCTCCAATGCCCCTTCTGCTCGCGCGGAGCACACACCGTCGAGCAGCTGCAGGAGAAGTATCCCGAGGAGGTCCGAGTCGTTTTCAAGCATTACCCGCTGCCCTTCCACAAGCAGGCTCCGGCCGCCCATAAGGCCGCCATCGCAGCCGGCGAGCAGGGTAAATTCTGGGAGATGCACGACCTGATCTTCGAGAACCAAAAGCAGATGAGGCAACACGCCAGCGACATGAAAGAATGGACCGCTGGATTCGCCGAACAGCTCGGCCTCGACGTCGAGCAATTCCGAGCCGACTTCGACGCTCCCGAGACCCAACGGCTCATCGACCGCGATATGGAGCTGGGCAAAGAGGTCAACGTGCAGGGTACCCCGCACTTCTTCGTCAACGGCGAGCGCGTCAAAGGCGCCAAGCAGCTGGCCCACTTCGAAGAGCTCGTCAAAGCGCAGCTCGAAGAGGCCGACGAGATGCAAGCCAACGGCGTGGCTCGCAGCGAGATCTATAAAAAGATGGTCGCCGAGAACTTCGATAAGGGCAACGCCAACAAGCCCTCCAACCCATCCAAGCTAAAAAGCCCAAAGGTCGAGTTCGTACCCGTCGGAGCCGACGATCCGGTGTTCGGCAACACCGAAGATCCCCTGGTGACCATCGTCGAGTTCAGCGACTTCCAATGCCCCTTCTGTGGCAAAGTGCTGCCCACGCTCGACAAGATCAAAGAAGAATACGGCGACCAGGTTCGCGTCGTCTTCAAGCAGCTGCCGCTGGGCATGCACCAACAAGCCAAGCCGGCCGCACAGGCTGCGCTGGCCGCCCACAAGCAGGGCAAATTCTGGCAGATGCACGATCTGCTCTTCGAGAAGCAAAGAGAGATGCGCTCCAACGGCTCGAACTTCAAAGAGTGGTCGGCCGGCCTCGCCGAGGAGCTGGGTCTGGACGTCGACCAATTCAAGAAAGACTACGACGATCCCGAAGTCGCCAAGAAGATCGAAACAGACCTCAAGCTCGCCCAGCGGGTCGGCGCGCGCGGCACGCCCAACTTCTGGATCAACGGCGTCAACCTTCGCGGCGCCCAACCGTTCCCGAGGTTCGAGAGCGTCATTGACGAGCAGATCGAGCAGGCCGAGAAGGTCAAGGCCGACAAGGAGCTCTCCGGCGACAAACTCTACGAGGCAACCGTCGCGCTCAATCAAAAGGACTCTCCGGCTGCGGCCGCCAACAAGCCGACGCCCAAAAAGCCCGACCCCAAGGTCGACGTCAGCGAGCTGACCCTCGAGGACGCGCCGTCTACCGGCCCGGCCGACGCGCCGGTGACCATCGTCGAATTCACCGACTTCCAGTGCCCCTACTGCAAGCGCGGTGGCCAGAATGTGAAAGAGGCCGCTGCCAAATTTGACGGCAAGGTCAAGATCATCGTCAAGAACTACCCGCTGCCCTTCCACAAACAGGCCAAACCGGCGACCAAGGCCGCCATGGCCGCCGGCGAGCAGGGCAAGTATTGGGAGATGTACAAGCTCCTCTTCGACAACCAGAAGAAGCTCGAGGACACCGGCGTTCTAACCGAGCTGGCCGAAGAGCTCGGGCTGGATATGGCCAAATTCAAAAAAGACATGGACAAAGCCGAGTACGACGACATCATCGAGCGCGATATGAAAGAAGGTCAGCAAGTGGGCGTACGCGGCACGCCGGCCTTCTTCATCAACGGCACCCGCATCGTCGGCGCTCAGCCGCCTCACAAATTCGAGCAGGCCATCGAAGACGCCATGGCCGACCAGGACGACGAGGCCGTGGCCGAGGACGGCAATTAAATGCCGTTGCGCGGCTCTCTGGGACTTGGGGAAAGGCAACCTCGAGCGACCACTCGGAAGTTTTCTGCTCTTCGTGTCGTTTGCACCAAGGCAACGAGTGGATGCTAACCCTGATTTCTCACGAGCACCTCTGCCGGAGGCTCGCAGAATGCGCGATTCTCGTGCCGAGACCTGCTCGACGATGCACGCATCGCCTGCGCGGCTCGGCCCTTCGCCTCCCACATTCTGCTTCACCCCGGGGCGGGTGTCGTGAGAAATGCAGGCTAACCAGATAAGCCCCCACAGGTAAAAAACCATGTTCAGTAGATCGCTTGTCGCGGCTCTGACCGCAGCCCTCCTGCTGGTCTCCGCGTGTGCCGGCGGGGAGGCGAGCCGCGCCGACCAAGGTGACGAGGCCGACCCGAACTCGCTGACCTCCAAGTCCGACGAGGCGGCCCAACAAGAAAGCGCCGCGCTGGTCACCGACAGCGATCTGGTGCCGGTCGACGACTCGCCGGTGCTCGGGCCCAATGACGCTCCGGTGACGCTGGTGGTCTTCTCGGAGTTCCAATGCCCGTTCTGCGCGCGCGGAGCCGCCATCATCGACGAGCTGATAGAGCAGGAGGCCTACGAGGGCAAGGTCCGGCTGGTGTACAAGCACTTCCCGCTTCCCTTCCACCGACAGGCCGAATCGGCCGCGCGTGCGGCCATGGCCGCCGGCGAGCAGGGCGCATTCTGGCAGATGCACGACCGGCTCTTCGACAATCAGACCGAGTTTCGCGGCAAGGACGCCGCCGGGATGAAGCAGATGACCGCCGAATACGCCCGCGAACTCGGCCTCGACGTCGACCGGTTCCGCCGCGACTTCGAGCGCGATGAATACGCCGAGATCCTCGAGCGCGACGTCGACCTCGGCCAAGAGATCGGTGTGCGCGGCACACCCCATATCCTCATCAACGGCGAACCGATGGTCGGCGCCCAGCCGCTTTCGGACTTCGAGGCGGCCGTCGATGAGCAGCTCGGCCTCGCCGAAAAGCTGCGTGACGAGGGCGTGCCCGACGCCGAGCTATACCGTACGGCGGTGGCCCGCAATTTCGAGTCGCCGAGCGCGCCCGAGCCGCAGGCCAAGCCGCCCGAGCCCGAACAGCATGTCGAAAGGGTCCCGGTCCACCCCGACGACGCCGTGCGCGGCGACGCCGACGAGGCGCTGGTGACCATCGTCGCGTTCAGCGAATTTCAATGCCCGTTTTGCAAGCGCGCCCGCCCCACCGTCGACAAACTCCTCGACACCTACGGCGACAAGGCGCGCCTGGTCTTCAAGCATAACCCGCTGCCCTTCCACCCGCATGCCATGCCCGCCGCCAAGTTGGCGCTGGCCGCCGGGCAGCAGGGTAAGTTCTGGGAGATGCACGAACTGCTCTTCGACAATCAGAGCCGGCTTAGCGAGGACGGGATCTTCGTCGAGTTGGGCGAGGAGGTCGGTCTGAGCGAAGAGCAAGTCGAGGCGGCGCTCGCCAGCGAGGAGCTCGAAGCACGTATCAATCAAGACCGAGAGCTCGCCAAGCAGGTCGACGCGCGGGGCACACCGACGTTCTTCATCAACGGGGTCAAGCTCGTCGGCGCCCGCGGCTACGAGCACTTCGAGACACTCGTCGACGGCCAATTGGAGCTCGCCGAGACACTCGCCGACGAGCAGGATTTGAGCGGAGAGGCGCTCTACGAGGCTGCGGTAGAGAGGAATAAAGAGGGCCTCGCGGACTCGGAGAAACAGCCCGACGAGCAGCCCGAGGTCAACGACGCCCCGCACGTCGACACCAGCAGCTTGACGGTCGACGACGACCAGGTGCGCGGGCCGAAAGACGCCAAGGTGACTATCTTCGTCTTCTCGGACTTCGAGTGTCCCTACTGCATGCGCGGGGCGGCGAATCTCGACGAGGCTCTCGAAGGCCACGCCGACGACGTCAAAGTGATCTTCAAGCACTTCCCACTGCCCAGCCACGACCAGGCCAAGCCGGCCGCCCGTGCGGCCATGGCCGCCGGCGAGCAGGGCAAATTCTGGCAGATGCACGACCTACTCTTCGAGCACCGCGACGAGCTCGGCGACGACGGCATCCTCATCGAGCTCGCCGACGAACTCGAGCTCGACGTCGACCGCTTCGAAGCGGATATGAAAAAGGACACCTTCGACAAACAGATCGACGCTGATATGCAGGAGGCGGACACGCTGGGCGTGCGCGGCACGCCGACGTTCTTCATCGACGGCACGCGCATGGTCGGAGCCAAGCCGGCGGCCGAGATCGAGCAGGCCATCGAAGAGGCGCTCGCAGAAAAGCAATAACTGCTGGTTGGTACTACTGGTTGATACTGCTGGTTAAACTGCTGGTTGAACTACTGGTTAACTGCGCTCAACAAGAAACCTCGCCGTTAACCCGAAACCCAGCCGTTAACCCTAAACCCAGCCGTTAACCCGAAACCCGAAACCCAGCCGTTAACCCTAAACCCAGCCGTTAACCCTAAACCCAGCCGTTAACC
>CAYLTX010000207.1:0-10423 GCA_964386725.1 uncultured Bradymonadales bacterium
GGACCCCTGAACCCCTGACCACCCATGAAACTCCAGATAAACGGCGAACCCACATCGCTCGACACCGACACCCTCACCGTCGGCGAGTTGCTCGATCACCTCGATGTCGAGCAGCGCCGCGGCGTGGCCGTGGCGGTCAATAACGCGGTGGTCTCCAAGAGCCAGTGGGGCGAGCACCGGGTCGAGGACGGCGACGCCGTGGAAATCATTCGTGCGACACAAGGCGGATAAGTGAGCAGTGAAAAGCAGATCAGCGACGATACCTTAAAAGTCGGCCCCTACGAGTTCGACAGCCGCCTCATTTTGGGCACGGCGAGCTATCCGAACTACCAGGTCATGCTCGAATCAGTGCGCGCCAGTGGCGCCGAGATGGTCACCGTGGCCATTCGACGCATCGATATGGACGCCTCCCAGCAGGCCGGCGTGCTCGAGCTTTTGGGCGACGAGTTCCAGGTCTTGCCCAACACCGCCGGCTGCTACACCGCCCGCGACGCCGTGCTCACCGCACAGCTCGCCCGGGAGGCGCTCGAGACCGACCTGGTCAAGCTCGAGGTCATCGGCGACGACGAGACCCTGCTGCCCGACGGCGAGGAGCTGCTCGAGGCCGCTCGCCAGCTGGTCGACGACGGCTTTGTGGTCATGGCGTATAGCAACGACGACCCGATTTTGTGCCGCAAACTCCAGGACGCCGGCTGCGCCGCGGTCATGCCGCTCGGCTCGCCGATTGGCAGCGGCATGGGCATCCGAAACCCCTATAATTTCCAGATCATCCGCGACGAACTCGAGGTCCCGATGTTCGTCGACGCCGGCATCGGCACCGCCTCCGACGCCGTGGTCGCCATGGAACTCGGCTGCGACGGCGTGCTGCTCAACAGCGCGATCTCCGGGGCCAAAAAGCCGGTCGTCATGGCCGACGCCTTCAAAAAGGCCGTCGAAGCCGGCCGCGCTGCTCATCTGGCCGGGCGTATTCCGCGTCGGTTTTATGCGAAGGCGTCGTCGCCGACCGAGGGTGTTGTGGAGTGGCAGGGGGAGTAGTCCCTTGCTATCACGTTGTAATCCCTCCTGCGGCGTGGCTGGTTGCCGGGGCACCCCTCCGTCGCGCCTTACGGCGCGCCACCTCCCCATGGCGGCTGAACGCCGCATAGGGAGGAAGCTTCAGCATGATCGGGCGTTGGTTGCCTGCTGTTCAGAAAGCAACCACTGCGCGATCTAGCGGATGGTTCCTCCCCAGGTCGAAGACCCTGGGGAGGTGCCGAGCGCTGCGAGGCGGAGGGGTGCCTCAACAAGCAAGGAATCCCAAAAATGCCACTCCCAAAACTCCACCTCATCACAAACGCCACCCAAGCCCGCAAAGCCGGCAACACACTAAAACGCACCCTCACCGACGCCCTCCAAGCCGGCGCACGCCTCATCCAACTGCGCGAAAAAGAACTCCCACCCCAAGACCTCCTCGAGCTGGCCCATTCGCTCACCGAGCTCGCCCACCAACACAACGCCAAGCTCCTCATCAACACCCACACCGACATCGCTCATCGGGTCGGCGCCGACGGCGTCCACCGGCCCGCAGCCGGCCCCACGGTCGACGAACTTCGCAGTCAACTGGAACCCGACGCGATCATCGGCGTCTCCACCCACTCACTCGCCGAGGCCCGCGCCGCCGCAGAGCAGGGCGCCGACTACATCACCCTCAGCCCCATCTTCGAGTCCGCCTCCAAGCCCGGTTACGGTCCAGCGCTGGGCGTCGACGAGCTCGCGCGGGTCTGTGATGCGGTGGACGTGCCGGTCTACGCGTTGGCCGGCGTGACGCCCGAGAGGGTCGCGGCTTGTGTGCAGGCTGGAGCTTATGGCGTGGCTGTGATGGGCGGGGTAATGCGGGCTGAGGAGGTGGGTGTGGTTGTGGAGGGGTATTTGGAGTTTCTTGGTTTCTGAGGCACCCCTCCGTCGCGCCTTGCGGCGCGCCACCTCCCCATGGCGGCTGAACGCCGCATGGGGAGGAACCTTTCGCATGATCGCGCAGTGGTAGGTTGTTGTTGTTTCAAAAAGCAAATCCTGCGCGATCGAGCGGAAGGTTCCTCCCCAGGTCGAAGACCCTGGGGAGGTGGCTCGGGCGTAGTACAGCCCGAGTCGGAGGGGTACCTCAACAAGCAAAAATTTACACCTCCCCAACCCCCAAAATCCCCCTCGCCACCTCCGGCGTCGCCACCTCACGCCCTTTTTCCCGCGCATAATCCACGACCATCTCCACGAGCTGCCAACTCCCCTCGGCCAGCACACCCTTCTCCACAAAGATATTATCCTCGAGCCCCACCCGAACGTGGCCGCCCATATCGACCGCCTTATAGGCCAGCGGCAACTCGTAGCGGCCGATGCCGGCGACCGACCAGGTGCTGGAGTCGGGGATCATGTCGACCAAAAACTCGAGGCTCTCGGGCCGCCCGCCCATTCCGCCGGGCATGCCGAGCACGAAGTCGAAGTGCAGGGGCTCCTCGAGCAATTCCTCGTCGACCAGGCGCATGGCGGTGTCGACCATGCCGGTGTCGAAGATCTCGATCTCGGGGGTGATGTCGTACTCCTGGAGCCGCTGGGCGATCTGGCGGATCATCGGCAGCGAGTTCATGAAGACACCGTCGCCGAAGTTGACCGTCCCGGTGGTCAGGGTGGCCATATCCGGGCGCAGATCGAGCGCCTCGATGCGCTCTTCGACCGACATGCCCACCGCGCCGCCGGTGGAGAATTGAACCAAGATGTCGGTGCGCTCGCGGATCTCGTCCAAGATTTTCCCGAAGACCTCGCGTGCCTGGGTCGGCGTGCCGTCGGCCTCGCGGCCGTGCACGTGGACCATGCTCGCCCCGGCCTCCCGACAGCGCACCGCCTCGCGGGCGATCTCCTCGGGCGTATAGGGCACGTTCGGATTGTGCTCGCGCATCGTCTCGGCGCCGACGACCGCGGCGGTGATGACTAGTGGGCTAGACATAGCGTTTTGCCTTTTTGTTGGGGGCTGTTTGTTGGTGCCAAATGGGCTCCGCCGCGAGAGAGTAAGATAGTGAGAAAGTAAGAGAGTTAGATACTGCAACGGCTCTCACTCGACCGTTGGAGTTCGGTCGGCACTTCTCACTCTCTTACTTTCTTACTTTCTCACTATCTGCTGTTCTGCAGTTCCTTCGGAACTACACACGTCCCGCTGGCCCGACATACCACCACCGGCTCGTCGAGCACATGGGCCTGGGAGGGCTGGTCGGGGTTTCCGGTCAGCTCGATAACCTTGCGCGCCTCGAAGCTCATCTTGCGGCTGGTATTGCCCATGTCGGTGATACGGCCGACCACCTCCAGATAGTCGCCGGCGGTCACCGGCGCCAGAAACTCCACGTCGTCGTAGGCCCGGAACAGCCCCTCGTCGCCATCCTGGCGAATCAGCAGCTCGGTGGCCACATCCCCGAAGAGCTTGAGCACCCACGCCCCGTCGACCAGATCGCCGGCGTAGTGGGCTTGCTCCATGCCGACGCGGATTCGGATCATGACTTCGTCGTTCATTGTTGAGGCTCCTGTGTGGGTCTGATTAACGGTTCGTTAGTGTGTGATTTGTAGTGGGGTCTTGGCGATCGAGCAAGGCGCAAGAACAACAAAAGGGCGCCTCGCGGCGCCCTCTTGTCTTCGGCTCACTCAGCTACATCATCTCAGGGGAAGCCCTGATACATGCGGCTGATCGGAGTAACTTCACCGCTGGGCCAGCTGATCGAGGCGACGTCCCAGAAGCTGTTGGTACCCGGCATATACTTGTTTTTGATCTCGAGCTCGAGCTGGCCTCGGACATAAACCCGGACGGTGGCGTAGCTCGCGCCCAGTCCGGCGTCGCTGTAGTAGAACACGCCGGTTCGGTAGGTCAGGTTATCCAGGCCACTGTGATTGATATTCTCCGGGCCGGCACCGTTGGTGTCGTCGATGTCTAGGCTCGGGCCGGAGCCGCTATCGCCCCAGTCGGCGGTGGTGTTGCGCCAGAAGATATCCCACGGCGGATTATTCCAGCGGCCATTCGGATGCACATAGTGTAGGTCGAGGTCGGTGCCGTGCTCGTCGGTCTGATCCGGGTCACTCGGGGTGTCCCAGACCAGCTGGACGTGCACGTCGTCGTCCGGCTCGGCGATGATGGTGATGATCGCCGGCTCGCCGCAGCTGGCCGCGCCCTCGTCGTCGTAGACCTTCAGCTCGACTTCGTAGACGCCGGCCAGGTCGAGGAAGAGTCTCGGGTCCTCGACGCTATTATCCGGGGTCAGACGCTGGGTCGAGCCGTTGGGCTGGCTCAAGATCGTCCACTCGTAGCGGTCGATGCTTCCGTCCGGGTCGCTGCTGTCGCTGCCGTCGAATTCAATCGTGTTCAGCGGAATCGTCTCGATGGTGTCGCCGCGCGGGCTGCTGCCCTGCAGCGCTGCTTTGGCGACCGCTTCCGGGCAGGCGTTGTCGCTGCCGTTTCCGGTGATCGGGACGGTCCTTTCCTCGTTGGCCGGGTCATTGCTCTCGATGAGCAGCTCGCCGTTGTAGTCGATCTCGTCGTCAGGGATGAATGTCACCACGAAGTTGGAGCGCTCACCGGCGTCGAGGGTGGTCACATCAGCGGGGAGGTTGCCCGGCAGGCTGCCATCTTGGATGGCGAAGGCGCCGCCACCGTCGTCGGTGATCGAGATGCCTTGGATTTCGAGCTCGGCGTTTCGGCTGCAGTTCTCGAGGGTCACCGTCTTCTGCGAGGTTTGACCCAGCGAACCTTGGCCAAAGGCCACTTCCTCACCGGGGCTGACGCGCAGACAGGCGGCACCACTATTGCCGTTGAGCGGAACGACCATCTCCCGAGATTCCGGGTCGTTACTCTCGAAGACCAGCTCGGCGCTCTCCGGAAGCGAATCTTCGGGTAGGAAATTCACTCGAATATCGAAGCTCTCCTCGGGGGCCAGGGCCTCGGGCCACTCGTCGGTGTCGTTCTCGCGAGCGGGATCCGTCTCGCTGGGCATGCTGATGGTGAACTCGTCGCTGCCCGATACGTAGATGTTGGAGATGCGCAGCGGGGCCGAGCCGACGTTCTGAATGGTCAGGAATTTGTCCTCGCCGTTCCAGTCATCGTCTTCGGTGGACGGATCCAGGCGATCCCAGCTGAGCTGGCCGGGGCTCGGGGAGATCTCGGGCGCCAACCTCGAGCTCTTCAGCTCGAGCTCGAAGATGCCGCCGATGCTCGGGTCATTGCTGTCGATGGCAATATAGCCCTCGTCAGCGGTCTCGTTCTCCGGGCTGTACTTGATCTCGAGTTCGTGGGTCTCGCCAGAGGCGAGCTCGATTTCACCGTCAGGCCAACCGTCCTCTCCTTTTTGGAACTCTTGGGCGCCGTCGAATTCGCCACCGGCCTCTTCATATAGCTCGATGGAGCGCAGGCGCAGGACATTCTCGCCCTCGTTGGAAATGGTCACCCTTTGCGTTTCCGTATTACCGATATTGACATCGGTGAATAGGACGCTGTTGGGAATCGCACGGAGCTGGGGCTGTCCACTGCCTGTGAACGAACTGTCTTCGTCACTACAGGCGACCAGTCCGATCGCAAACGCGGCGATCAAGCCGACGAGTAACTTTGTCTTATGTTTCCATCGCGCCATCTGTATTCTCCGGTATCTCATTTTTGCCCTTCGATTCAGTGCAGTGGTTGCTGCCTGGATGTTGCTGACAGGCAACACGCCTGTGACCCATCTCGAGAGATTGCGAACTATAGTGAGCACGACCTTGCGAGTCAACTGCGCCGCCTTAGTGGGCTTTGGGCGCCGATTCATGGCGCTTTCAGGCCCCGGGTGCAGCTGCTTCTCCGGCCGTCGGAGGTGTCTTACGGTCGCGGGTTAGTTTTTGGTAGAATTATTTTTGGAGAGGAACGGCAGGGGTTCGGGGGTCCGGGGGTCCAGGGACGGCGTGGTACGGCAGGGGTCCAGGGTCCGGAATGGCGTTGTCTGGGCGTAAGGTGATTGGAGCACGCATTGGAGTTCGCTCGATCCACATCGATGCTTTTGATCGCGGCCACGTTGGTGGGCTGTGCGGCGTCGGGCCCGGTGGAGCCGGCGGCGTCGGAGCCGGCTGCTGTGGACGGGTCGGCCGACGATCGTGGGGCGGCCGAAGTTCGCGCGGTGATCGATCGGGCGGGCCGAGCGGCCGACTGCAGCGAGTGGGGTAGAGAGGATCGCGTGGCTGGAAGTCAAGCCTGGTTGGGCGCTTGGTGTGGGCTGCGCGCCCACGACTGGCAGCTGGCGGCGAGCGCGGCTGCCGGTGCTCGCGCTCACTTCGAGGCCAGCGGGGCGTTGCGCCGCCAGATCGAGATGGGCCTCATCGAGGCGATCGCCGCGCGTCAGCTCCGGGATCCCGACGCGCGAGCCCACGCCGCCCGCGCCTTCGACCTCTGGAAAACCTCGCGTATGCCGCTGCACGGCGCCGCCCGCGACAGCTTCGCCGGCGACTTGCCGTATTTGATCGCACGCGTGACCCACGAAGATCTTCTGGCCGATCCGACGGCCCCCGGCGGACAGACGCTTCGGCCGCGGGCGCTGTTGGCGATCGCGTGGTCGGAGTATCGGAGCTTCGACCGGCGCGCGGCGCTCGCACACGTGGCGCGCCAGACCGTTCGCTCCCATCTCCAAGCGGGCCGGCTGGGTCGAGCCCTCGAGAGCATGGAGACGGCGTTCGAGCTCGATCGCGCCGCCGAGCGCACCGCCGGCCTGCGCCAAGATCTGGAGCTATTTGCCCGCCTATGCGAACTCCTCGGGCTGAGAGAAACTCGCCGGGCGATCGCCGCGACGGGCAACTCGCCGGTTGTGCCAACTCACCCCGCAGCCGATGTCGCAACCGACGAGCTAGAAGCCGGCGAGCACGTCCTCAAATGGCTCGACGCCCTCGATCGTGCTCGGCTCGACGGCCTGCTCGAGACCTCACGGGGTCGCCGCGCACTCGCCGACGCGATCGCGCAGATGCGCCGCTCGGCGTCCAGCGCGATTCGTCCGCCGCCGGCGCTGGTCTCGGCGCTTCGCGCGTACACCGCCCTCGACCAGTGGCGCGGCAATAGCTGGCGGCTGGGCTACCAGGGCGGGTGCCTGCTGGCCGAGCACGGACACCGCCACGACGCGCGCCGCTACCTGCAGGCGGCCGTCGACGCCATCGAATCGATGCGCGCGAGCCTGGCCACGCCGCTGCTTCGCCAGCGCTTCTTCGCCGACAAACGCCCCGTCTATATGGCGCTGGTCGACACCTACGTCGGCCGCGACACCCGAAATCGCACCCAGGCGGACTACCGACGCGCCCTCCAGCTCGCCAACGCCCTCAAGGCGCGCGGGCTGATCGACCTACTGGACGGGCGCGTCGACGCGCCCAAATCGAGGAAATTGCCCAGCGCCATCGAGCCGGTGGATCTCGGCGCCGCGCGCTCGACCCAACAGGCCGCCGATCGCGTGCTCGACCATCTCGAGCGGTGGGGGGCGCCCGTCCGGTCGGGCGATCGCCCGTTTGTCGAGCCGGTCCACCTGCCTGCCTCGATCAGCAGTGAGCTCGACGGCGACACGGCCGTGCTCGAATACCTGATCACGCCGCGGCGAAGCTATGTTTGGGTGATCACCAACGGCGGCGTCGAGATGCGCCGGCTGGCCGGCCAGGAGGAGATCGCGCCGCTGATCGAGGAGTTTTTGCGCGTTCTGGTCGAGCCCGACAGCCGGCCGGACGCCAGCGCCACCAGGACGCGACATACTGAGCTGGCCGAGCGGCTCTACGTCGAGCTCATCGGGCCCGTCGAGGATCTCTTGGACGATGTCGACCGCCTCATGATCGCGCCCGACGAGCGCCTCTACGAGCTGCCCTTCGAGGCGCTCGAGCGGCCGCGTCCGGGCGACGGGCAACCGCGCTATCTGGTCGCCGAGCGCACCGTCTCCTACGTCCCGTCGGCGTCGGTGCTCGCCCGGCTCCTTCGGCGCGACGCGCCCGCGGACTCCAAGCGCGCGCTGGTCCTCGGCGCGCCCGACCTCGACCGGCCCGCCCTCGAATTGGCCGCGGTGACCGGCGAAGTGGCCCGCGGCAGCCTCTATTCGCTGGCCGAGATATTTCCCGATCTTCCCGGTACGCGCGCCGAGCTCACCGCCGTCCAAAAGCACCTCGAGGGCGCCCAGTCCGAGGTCAAGCTGCTCGTCGGCACCGACGCCTCGGAGACCAACCTGCGCGCCGAGACGCTCAGCGACTACGGGTTCATCCACCTGGCCACCCACGGCGTCAGCGACGCCCGCCCGCTGCGCGTCGCCGACGCGCTGACCTCCGACTTCACCGAGCCCGCGCTGCTGCTCAGCCGCGGTGAGTCCGAGCCCGATGACGGCATCGTCACGCTCTCGGAGATGCTCCTGCGACACACCGCCGCGCGACTGGTCGTGCTCAGCGGCTGCACGACCGGCCGGGGCTGGAAGACTCTCGGAGACGGCGCCTTCGGCCTGGCCGGCGCGATCCTCTCCAGCGGCAGCCACAACGTCGTCGCCAGCACCTGGAGCGTCTCCGACGGCGCGACCACCGAGCTGATGGAGGCAGTCTACGAGGCCCTCGCCGCCGGCGACCTGCCCGCGGCGGCGCTGCGCAAAGGCCAAGTCGCCATGATCGAGCAGGGCAAGCCACCGGCCCACTGGGCAGGCTTTCGTCTGGTCGGCTCTGGCGAATAGCTGCCAGTACGCGCATTTTCCGCCTTTTGCTGTGTTTTCGCGTCAACGCTCTGCCACACTCTTCTTGCCCTCTGCCGCCGCTCTGCCACCCAGCCCCCCGGAAACCCGAGAAGCAAGAAACCAAACGCCCCATCCGAGCCAATAACTCGGATGGGGCGCATCCCCAGGCCAACTGTAGAAAAGGTATTTAGCCGCTGACGCACTCGCCGGAGTCGTTGCAGGTGTCGCCACTGGCGCAGTCGCAGATCGACTCGCAGGTGGTCGGCGCCTCATTGCCGGGGTCGTAGCAAGTGCCCGAGTCGAGGTCGCAGACGTTGCCGCCCGGGCAATCGGTGTTGCACTCGCACGGCTCGGTGCAGCTTCCCTCCAGACAGATCTGCTGGCGCGAGCACTCCGCGCTCGAGCGGCACTCGACGTCCGGGTCGCGGTCGCAAAAGCCGTTGCTGGTGCAGATATAGCCGTCGCCACATTCGTCGGCCGAGCTGCTCGGGTCGCACCCGGGCATGCAGGTCGCGTCGACGCAGACTTCGTCGCCGGCGCAATCGGAGGTGCCGCGGCATTGGGTCGGCTGACAGAGACCCTGGCGGCAATGCTCGTAGCGGCTGCACTCGTCGTCGGCCGAGCAGGTCGGATAGCAGGTGCCGTCGACGCACATCGCGTCGCCGGAGCATTCGCTGTTGAATACGCAGCTTTCGGTGCCGGCCTCGCAGCTGCCGTCGACGCAGACTTCGCCGCTTCGGCAATCTTGTTGCGTCAGACACTCCGAGACCTCGTCGACGCATTGATGACGGTCGCAGATCTGGCCGCCACTGCAATCGGCGTCGGCGTCGCATTCGGCGTCGTCGGGCGCCTCGCAGCTATTATTGACGCAGCTCTCACCGGCGTCGCAGTCGCTCGCGGTGACGCATTCCAGATCCGGCGAGTCCTCGCAGCTTCGTTCATTGGAGGAGTTCGCCTCCGGGAGGCACTGCGCCGAGCCGTTGATGCTCTCGCATTCGAAGCCGTCGGGGCAGCCGGCGCCGCACGGCGTGGTGCACACCCGTGCGTCCTGGCCTTCGCCGCCGGTGAGCCGCACGCACAAAGCGTCCGCCTCGTTGCAGTCGGAGTTGGTCTCACATGCCTGGCACAGCCCGGCATCGCCACGCTCAGTGGTGTCGGGCGCCTGGCAGGTGCTGTTTACGCAGACCTCGCTGTCCGAGCATTCCACGTCGCTATAACAGAAGTCGCCTGACCCGCCGGTATTATTCGACGAGTCCGAATCGCACGAGCCCATCTCGCGCTCCTCGTACCAACAGTCCTGCTCGCAATTCCCGTAGGGATCGCAATAAGTCTCGCAGACCTCGTGTTGATAAGAACAATCGCCCATTTCGTTGTTGCCCGGGGTGACCAAACACCCCGAGCCCAACCCTACCGCCAACATTCCAGCGGCTATAATCAACCAGGCAAGGCGCTTCATGACGTTCCTCCTGAGGCAGTCTCAGCTCTATCTGTCAGCATTATGGCGTGTTTGGCCATCAATATCACGTTGTTATTTCCTCGTACATTTGGTCAGACGCGGTGACTGGTGCAGGTATTCAAAATTAAGGCAGGGGTTCAGGGGTCCGGGGGTCCAGGGGTCCAGGAACTGCTAACTACAGGCGGTAGATTGCAGGCACGATCCGTGGCCGTGACCGTGACCGTGACTGTGACCCGCCGTTGCCGTTGCCGTTGCCTTTCCCTGG
>CAYLTX010000208.1:0-10283 GCA_964386725.1 uncultured Bradymonadales bacterium
CATCCCAGATTATCGTCCACCTCGCCGTCGCAGTCGTTGTCGAGGCCGTCGCAGATCTCATAGGCGGGATGATTTCCTCCGTAGACCTGGTCGGAAGAGTCGTTGCAGTCGTCGCCGTTGTTGACATAGCCGGCAGGCACCTCGTCGGGATCGCAGGCGAAATACACACCGTCCGGATCGCCGTACCCGTCACCATCGGCGTCGGGATAGTACAGGCGGCTGGGGTCGTCGATCCGGACTTCGCAGCCATTGGTCGGGTCGCCGTCGCAATCGGCGTGGGTCGGGTCGCCGTTGGCGTCGACGTCACACTCGACCGCACAGACAGGCTGTGCCGCGCTGTCAGCCCCGTCTGTCTGACAGGCGTACTGGCCGTTGTCGAGCGCGCCATCGCAGGTGTCGAAGCAAGACGTGCAGTGCTCGGCCGGGTAGGCATCGGGGCCGACCTGCTCGGCCTGATCGCTTTGGCCGTTGCAGTTGAAGTCCTGCTCGCCGCAGGTCGCCGGAAACGGGTGGTCCATATTGGCGGGATCGAAATAGGCGTCGGCGTTGCGATCGTCGCAGTCGTGTGGGGTGATCGGGTCATTCTCGGGGCCGCAGCGGCCGGCGCCGAAGCCGTCACCGTCGATGTCCTTACAGTCGGTGCAGGTGTCCAGCGTCGGGCGGCAGTAGCTCTGGCCGTCACCATCTTGGTCGTCGCCATTTTGGGCGTCACAGGAGAAGCCGAGAGGACAATCACTTTCGTCGGTACACGCGCTCAAGCAGATGCCCGAGTCGCCTTCGGCGGCAGGCGCGTTGGCGAATCGGCTCCAGCAAAGCGAGTCGCTCTCGGCGCAGTCGTCGTTGCTGTGGCATTGCGAGCAAAACGAGCTGTCGACGTCGTCGTCGAGCTCGAAGGGCGGCCGGCAGATCGCGCCGAAGGGCTGGCCCGCTGCCTGCTCGTCCGGATCGAGTTGGTCATCGAACGGAAACGACGGCGCCGATGCCGGATACGGCATCTCGCCGAAAGCTACGATCTGGCAAGTATGCTCGACTGGATCGGGCGTGGTGCCGTTGACCGACAGCGGCTTGCAGGCCTCGGCGCTCTCGGTGCAGACCTCGGTGCAGATGCCCTGGCCGTCTTCGAGTTCGTCAAAGAGTTCGGTGAGCAGAATCGAATCCACTCCGTTGGCGTCGGGACGGTTGAGCGTGACCTCCTTGATACAACTTCCCAGCCCGACGGGGCACTCCGAGTCGCTGAAGCAGCGCCGATAATCGGCGATGGTACGCCCGGGATTGGTGCCGCCGTCGCCGGCGGCGTCGGGATCGGCGTCACTCGAGCCCGTGTCGGCATCACCGGGATCGGCATCGCTGGGTCCGGTGTCTCGATCATCAGTGTCGGCCCCGCCGGCGTCGTCGCCCGCATCCATCGCCGAGTCCGGGGACAAGCCGGTGTCCTCCGATTGATCTGAGCCGGGGTTTTCGGCGGTACATGCGGCGATCAAACAAACCAGGATCGCGCTGCAGAACATCTTCCATTGATAATTCACGTCATTCCTCTCGAAACTATATCATTCGCCGGCCGACTGGCCGGCGAGAAATCTTCAAATGAACTTTCTTGGCTCGCTCAGCTCGCCCCACACGTCTGTGCGCTTGGGCGAATCGAGGGTTCAATCGCATTGTCCAGCGGGAAAGACATCTTGATAGCTATACTCGAGCTCGAGCTCGATATCCTCGAGTCGGCTCCAGTCGATATTGCCGTTCTCCCCCGTGGAAGTATCGATCAACACGGTATATTGCGAGGCCAGGGGCAGGCCGGCGAGGGTCTCGTTGGCCTGGGCGTCGGCCGCCGGAAAGTCGTTGATGCCGGCCACCGGTGACATGCTGCGCCCGGCGGTGCGAAGGTGGGTGATCTTGCCGTAGTTGGTGGTGTTGGGGCCGAACATGGCCACGTAGTCGTCGATGCCCGGCTGGCAGGAGCGCAGCTTGCTGGTGCCGTCGTACAGCACCGTCACCGTTGGCCGGCCCTCGCCGACCTCGCCGACGAGCTTGACGTCGACCGATGCCACCTTGGCGTTGCAGGTCACCTCCAGGTTGGCGAACTCACTGAGGTCGATGAAGAAGGTCGCCGACAGGATGTCCGGGTCGCGCGACATCAAGCTGCCCACGGTGTCATCGCTGCTGTAGCGCACCCGCTTGTCGATGGGCACATACCCACGACTCATGATCTCGCGAAAGCGTTGCTCGGGACTCAAGGTCTGTTCGGTGACCGGATCCACCATCGAATCGTTGAGCCCGAGAAGGTCGCTCTTGAGCGACAGCGTCGAGCTGTTGGTGTTGATCGCTCCGCCGCAATTTCGCTGGAGCCGATCGAGCTCCTCGGCGATCTTTTCGAGCTGGTAAGTGTTGCGGGCGAGCAAGATCTGCTGGCGCTGGTCCATGAACGGACGCACCGCGTAATACTCCAGAGCGACCAGCCAATCCATCAGCTTGCTCTTGGCTCGCTCCAGGCGTAACTCCGCCTGCTCGAGCCGATTGGCGCGACCGAAGATGACCCCCGGCGAGCCGACCAGGCTGTTGACCTCGTCGCGCTGGCGCTCGAGGTCTTCGAGCTTGGAATTCGCCAGAGACGCTCGCTGAACCACCCCCAGATAGGCAGCCACGCGCTGGTCATATTGCATCTTGGCCTGTTGGACCCGAAGATCGAGCCCGGCGATGGCGGTGAGCTTCTGGCGTAGCTTGAGGCGGCGCTGGCGAAACTCGTCCTTGTCGCGCTCATAGGCCAACTCGGCCTCGAGACTGGCCTCGGCGAGCTCGATGACGTTCTCGAGCTGGGCGATCTCGGCGGACGATTTGTCCTGGGCCTTCTGATACTCGGATTTGAGGGTGTCGATCTCGTCTTGGGTGACCATCGCCCCGAGCTCGCTTTGTTCCTCGAGGCGGGCCATCTCGGCTTCCTGCATCATCGCGTTCCTTTCCTTGGCGATCTCGAGGCTGGCGCCGGTCGCATCGGCGGCCGTGGCCACCGTGCGCATCCCCGCGACAGCTCCAGCTGCGGCCATTTGGACGCCGAAGCGGGCGGGGCCCGATGGGTCGGAGGACGGGCCGACCGACTTGGGGAAGCTGTCGGAAATTGCCCCGGAAAAATCCTTGAGGGTCTGGGCGTTATCGCGCAGGCCGTCGGCCAAGGCCCGTGAGGTATTCGCCGAGATCAACAGCTCGATCTGAGTCTCCGCGCTGCCCACGCGAATCTGGTCCCATTTCTCGAAGGTCTGCCGGGAGCTCTCGATAGATGCCTCTCTGAGCTCGGCTCGCTCCTCGAAGGTCGCGAACATATCCCGGAGGGCCTGGTTTTGAATCTCCTCGCGTTCGGCGACGTTGGCCTCGAGCTGCTCGACGGCGTCGAGGCGCTGGTCGTTCCAATCCTCGATGGTCGTGGCGAAGGTCTGCAATTCTGCATGCTCGAGATTGGTGCGCTGAACCAAGGCGCGCAGCTCCTCGTCGGCGATGCCGATATTCTGGGCGGCCGAGGCAACCTCCAGCAGCGAGCGCCCCGCCTCCGAGATACTCTGCTCGCCGGGACCGAAGGTGGTGATTTCACCGGTGGACTTGTCGACGGTAAACCCGCACTCGCCGGCTTCGACGCGCACGCGGCACTCCGGGTCGGTTCGGAAGGTCTCCGAGGTACAGCCTGCCGGCATCCCGCACATCTCGACCAGGCTGTCGCGCAGGTCGTTGATCTCGTTATTCATGCGGTTTCGAAGCTGCTGCTCGTCCAACGCCTCGGCGCGGGCGCGCTCGAGCACGCCGAGGACCGAGTCGTGAGCACGCGCGATCTCGCTCATGGCGTCGGCTTCGCGCTCGCCCAGCAGCGTGTCGTTGTCGGAGTTCGGATCGACCGAGGTGTTGATGACCACCTCGGCGTCACGGGCGTATACCAGCTCGTCGAACGGCAGGGAGAGCATGCCCAGCTTGCGCAGCAGATTCGAGAACCCCCCGGCCAGCCGCGCCGACAGGTAGCCGGCGCCGGCGGCGAGGTTCAAATTGCGCAAGATCCCGGCCGATAGATACAGATCGAACATGCGTCCGGATACGTAGTCGCGCTTGGCCGCGCGCTCGGCGTCGCCCTGAAAGAGGGTGTGCCAGCGCGCCGTCGCCAGGGACAGCGACTCCATCGCGCCGCGCCACCCCTGGGTCATCTCGGTCAAGACCTGCTTGCGCGCATCGCCGGCCGCCTCGCCGTCGACCTGCCGAGACAGCACCGCGAGTCCGCTGGCGTCGAATTGCCCCTCCAAGACGCCCAGGTGAACCTCGAGGACTTTCTCCTTCCAGTCGTTGAGCAGCCGCTCGTTGAGCCCCTGGACCGCCGAGGTGATAACCGCCGGGTAGTCGGTCGTCTCCAACCACTCCAGGCGCAGACTCGAGTCGGTGCCGAAGGCGCCGAGCTGCCGGCCCAGATAAGCCTCACGGGTGACGTCCTGGTATTGGGTCACCAGCTCGGCCATCATCGAGGAGTCCTGGGGCTGATTGCGATAGGCCCGGGCGAGGAGCTGTCGACCACACATGACCTGTTGGCTGGGTCGACAGGTTCCGTCGGTCCCTGCGGCGCAGTCCTCCATGAATTCGGCAAAACTCTGACCGCCGGGGTTGGGCAGGGTGTCGTCCAAGAAGGCGCGGATCTGGCTTCCGGTGGTCTCACCCGATAATGCGTCGGCGCTGACCGCAACCGCACAATGGGCCTGTGCCTGCGGATCGGCGTCCGCGAAGTCCTGGCTCGACGTGATCGTCTCGCAATCATAGTCGACCTCGTCGACCTCAGCGGTGGCCACGCCAAAATGGGCGTCGTCGCCGCACTCGCTCAGCGGCGGCTGCGGCAGCAATTCGGGCTCGGCTTGGGTGTGATCGCGCACCTCGACGTCCTCGAAGGAAGGGGCGGCGTCGAACCGTTCCAAATACAAATCGCCGGTGTAGATGACGTCTTGGAGGCGAGTCACGCCGCTGGTGCTGCGCACCTCGTACAGACCGCTCCAGCGATCGGTAAACGAGCCGACGATCGCCTCCGATTCGAACGGCTCGATCTCGAAGCGCATCGAGCGACGCACCTGGGTGGCGTTGGCCGCTGAGACGACCGTCGTCTCGCTCAAGTCGAAGGCCATCTCGAAGTTGGCCACCCATCGCTGCACGAAATCGTCGTAGGTCAACTCCCGGGCGACATACTCCACCGAGCCGTCCGTGGCTCCCAGCGGGCTGAACAAGGTATGAGCTCCCACCGGTAGCAGCAGCCAGGCTTTCTCGGCCGACTCCAGGGAAGCCCCGTCGGGTTCAGTGACCACCTGAAACTCGATGGGAAGACCGGTGGTGCCGAACGCGCTGACGGTCGCCTCGCCGGCATAAGCCCCGGCGAAGGGAAATTGGGGGACCAGGGCCAGCTCGTGGTTGCCCACCGGCGTAAAGAGCTTGATGTGGACCAATTTACCTTCTTCGAGGCCGGGGTCGGCCTGGCCTACCGGGATGACGAAATCGAGCGTCGTCGTCCCGCCGTTGGTCCGCTCGACCTCAGTGGTCGCCTCTGGATCGTCGCTGCGCTCGATTCGATAGGGAAGGCCGGCCTCGGGGGCGGGCGCGTCGAGCGTCAACGAGAAGACCACTTCGGACTGGCCTTCGGCGATGTGAAAGACGGTGTCGGGGTTGTTGGTCACCTCCAGATCGGTGCGCACCTCGTCATCATCGAGCGATGACGGTGTCGCCGGCGCGCATCGACCGCGTTCGGTGCATTCCGCTCCCTGTGAGCAGTCCTCACGAGCGGCGCACTCCCGGGCGCATTGACCCTGAAAGCAGTGCCTCCCGGACGCGCAGTCCTCATCGAGCGAGCATCCATTGACCGATGCGATCGAGACCGGCTGTCGCTCGGTGGCCTCCACCGGCGAGTCGTCGAAGTTCGCCTCGTTATTGCTCGGCTCGTCGAGCTCCTCGCCGCCACAACCCGCCGCGAGCATCACGCCGAATAACAATGTCACCGTCCACCTGCTCATATATTGCATTTTCAGACACACCATCATTTGCTCCGACGCGGATTCGAGAGATTGACCGCCGTTTGGAAGAGCCACCGGCAGGATCGAGAGCACAGAATGACCTGGATCCGACCACAGCTACGCCAGTCGAGGCGCAACTGGATGACTCAAATCGACTACTCGGGAGGCTATGTAGCCGCCCCCAAAGCGTCTATCGCACCTCTCGCCAATCCCCTTGCATTTCTCGCCAGATTCTCGGAAGGCGGTGCTAGACGTCTGCAGGCCCGGGTTTTGTCGACTACGTCGGAGCGCTCGTTTCGTTGACGGCGGCCTGTCGGAGCTGCTTGCAAGTGATATGTAAAACACGTTAAGTTTACGTCGATGGCTTACCCCCACTCAAACACTTCCTTTGCGTTTTTAGTATGTCTCTTATTGCGCAATCACTGCTCGAAATTTTCTCGAGCTGGGCAACTCGCGATCGAAATCGACCCGCATTTTTGGAGCAGGAGACTGCCGACGTAGAATCCTCCGAACAGTCCGAGACCAGCGCGGCCTCCCACCTGGCCTTTCACCGGCTATATGCGGGGCTGCAATCTCAATTTCCCAATCATCCCCTGGCGGTGCTCGCAGCGAGCGCGCTCCAACTGCGCCACCTCAGCATCTTCGTCCGGCTCACCGATCAGCGCGCCACGCTTCGCGAGGCGCTTGACGCCTATCTGCACATGTATCGAACGGTCGTCGAGCCGAAGAATGCACACCTCGAGCGTGACGAGGAAAACGGCACCGAGTCGATCGTGATCGAGTGGTGGGACAATCCCGAGCTCGACGAGTCGCTGGAGTTTCGCCTCGTCTTCGGCCTCGGAGTGACCCTGCAGATGATCCGCGCCCTACTGGGCGACGCCGACATCGTGGCGCATTCGCTGGAAATGACATGCCCCGAAAACGACCGGTTTATCGACGACTACCAGGCGTTCTTCGGGGCCCCGGTGAGGTTGGCCAGCTCCCGGAACCGACTGGTCTTTCCAAGCGAGGTCTTTGACCGGCCCATCGTGCACCGAAGCTCGGCGCCGATGCCCTCGCTGAACGACATCGCCGCCGATCAACTCGATCGGTTCGAGCGCGCCTACGACCGGGTCAATAATCTGGTTGATAAGCTTCGCGACTACGTGCGCCAGCGTCTCGGGGCGAGCACCGTCGATCAGAAGACGGCCGCTCGTGATCTGGCGATGAGTACGCGCACCCTGCATCGCAAGCTCCAACAAAATAACCGCTCGTTTCGCGACGTGACCGACGAGGTACGCGCTCAGAAGGCCCGTGAGCTGCTCGCCGACCCGGACTACACCATTCAGCAAGTCGCCCAAGCCTTGGGCTACAAGCAGGCGTCGAGCTTCCACCGCGCCTTCAAGCGCTGGACAAATCAAACCCCCGGCCAGGCTCGTCGAGAGCTCCAGCGCTCGTGATCGGACATACACTCCCTTCGGGGACAACCGGGCGCTGGGCGTGTGCAGCTTACGCCTGATTATCAGCGATTACTTGCCCCCAACGCCTATTCGTTGTACCCATCCGGGGAACGTCCGAGCCACGTGAAGGGTTCGATACCGCAGTCGACAGCGGGAGTGACGGTGGACGAGAAAGAACAAGAAATGCAGATCGTCAAGCGGGCCCAGGAGGGAGACCGCGAGGCCTTTCAGGAGTTGGTCGAGCGCTACCAGCGCAAGGTCTACTCCATCTGCTATGGTATGCTCAAAAACGAGCCGGACTCGCTCGACGTCAGCCAAGAAGTGTTCATCAAGGTGTTTCGATACCTGGAGAACTTCAACCGCAACTCGAGCTTCTATACCTGGCTATATCGAATCACCGTCAACAAGTGCATCGATTATATACGCAAGCAGAGCCGGCGCTCGGAGGTCGACTACGACGACACCATCCAGCGCAAAAACGAAGTCTCTGGCGATGATAATATCATGCCGTCGACGTTGGGCATCCAGCCCGATCGGGTCTACGGGCGCAAGGAATTGCGCGAAAAGATGCTCACCGCGTTGGACACCCTCTCCGAGAAACACCGCACGATCTTGATCCTCCGCGAGGTCGAAGGCCTCTCCTACGACGAGATGGCCGACGTTCTCGATATCTCCAAAGGGACGGTCATGAGCCGGCTGTACCACGCCCGCCGCTACTTCCAGGACGCCATCAAGGAGTATTTGGGAGATAAATTAGCCGTCGAATAGGCGTCGTCGATCTCTCGCTCCACGAATGAGTGCTCGAGACTCGAGTCTTTCGTTGAATATTATGAAATGTAATTCGTCTACCCTCAGAGAGCACCCGGACTGCTGAGGACAAGATGGCACCGCAAGGATTGAGCAAAACCGAAGGTCTGCTGCTGCAGCGCTACTACGACGCGGAGCTGTCGGCGGCCGAGAGCGTCCAGGCCGAACAACTCCTGGAGCGCTCGGCGTCGGCGCGTGTCTTTTTGCGTGCGCTCGAGGAGCTCACCGAGGCGGCCCGCGTCGCCGGCGAAGTCGCCTGGGAGCGGGTGCGTACAGAGGTGGCCTCGCCCGATGTCATCGTGCAACTGGCCGAAGACGCCGACGACCTGGCCCAGGCGCCGCTCGAAGATCTCGCCCCGCTGCTCGAACGCTTCCACGACGGCGAGGCCGACTACACTGAAATGGCTTTCGTCAGCGCGCTGCTCGATGAGCGCGAAGACGCCGCGGAGTATCTGGCCGAGCTCGACCATCTCCAGCAGGGGCTGCGCGCCGCCGGTGAACAACTCACCGCCGGCGTGGACTTCGACGGGATGTGGGATCGTATCGAGGCCCAAATAGGCGAAGAAGCCGGCGACCAAGCCGGCGTCCAAGCCGATGGCGCGGACGGCCAAGACGCCCCCGACTTCGACCGCGCCGAGCACCTGATCTTATTGCAGCGATTCTTCGACGACGAAGTCACCGCCGAGGAAGCCGCCACCGTCGAGCAGTGGCTGGCCGAGGGCGACGAGGAGGTCGCCGCCTATCTGGAAGTGCTCTCCGAGATCCAACTCGGGGCGTGTGCGGCGGTCGAGACCGCCTGTGAGCGCGCGCCGCTTCGCGATATCTGGACCGGCGTCAGTGAGGCCATCGACGAACAGGATGCTTCCTCGGCAGGTGTGGTGTCTCTGGAGGCTGAGCGCAGTCGACGCGGTGCCGGCGGGGCGAGTCGCCGCGAGGCCGGCGGTCAGCCTCCACCCTCGGGGTCCGACAGCTGGTTCTCCGAATATCGCCAGGCGATCGTCGGGGCACTGGCCGCCGCGGTCGTGCTCGCCGGCATGGTCGGCCTGTTCAAAGACGCGATCTTTGGGCCCAGCGAGCGCGTTGTGGTCGAAAAACGGGTGGTGGTCGTCGAGCAGGTTGAATATTCGCCCGGCTCGTCCGTCATGATTGATAGCCCAATGAAGCAAGCAAGCATGCAGAATGACGGCGACGATTCAGACGATTCAGACGATTCAGACGACCCAACGGTCATCTGGCTCTTCGACTCCGATGAGCAGACCGACGCCGAGCAACCTGCGGGCGCCGAGCCGGCTGAAGGCGACGGTGGAGACGCCGGCGACACTCAGCGCCCTGATAGCGGCCCCGGGCCGAAGCCCACGGGACAGCCAATCTGAGCAGACGCCTGACGGTGTCCTTCAGACAGCACGGCTGTCGAGAATCCTAACTTCCCCATTTGGGGAACGAACTTGAGGAAGTAGTCATGCGGACGCTTCTCAACATATTGGTGACCCTGACGATGCTGGTGGGTATCGTCGGCTATGCCCAACCGGCATCGGCCCAGCAGAAGGAAGTCACGATCAAAATCCGCTCGATTGCTGCCAGCAAGCACGGGGACAGCTTCGACAAGCGGCTCGACAGCCTCAAAGGTCAGCTCCAAAAGGCCTTTGGCAGCTATACGAATTTCAAGCTCGTCGACGAAAAGACCTTCAAGCTCGCCAAGGGCAAGTCCAATACGGTCAGCGTCCCCGGCGGCACCAAAGTGACCGTGTCGTTCAAGGGCACCAGCGGCGACTTTCTTCGCCTGGGCCTGTCCATCGCAGATAAGCTGAGCACCACGCTTCGCGCCTCGCCCGGCAGCACTTTCTTCCAGGCCGGCCTCGACTACAAAGACGGCATGCTCATCCTCGCCATCACCGCCAAATAGCTGGGTCACAGAGTTCAAACGATCGCTCACCACAGAGCTCACAGAGGGCACAGAGATTGAATTTTATTTTTCTCTGTGTCCCCGAAGAGGCAATTGCCCGCGCCCTGGAATTAAGCCCGGAAAACA
>CAYLTX010000209.1:0-10237 GCA_964386725.1 uncultured Bradymonadales bacterium
CAGGCTGCGCGCGCTGGATTCGGCCAGCTGCAGTCCGAAGAACTTCTCCCAGCCGACCAGCAGAAAGTCGACAAAGCGTGGGTGCTGGCTGAGCGCCTCGAGGCCGTGGACCAAGAACGTCAGCGCCACTGCAACGCGAAGCAGCCACTGGACGAGCTCGTTTCGACGGCCGCTGAGTTGATCTGATGAGGGAGAGACGAGCATCGCCAGCGCGATCGGCGCGGCGTAGCGCACCGCGTGGGCGGCCAGCGACCAATCGCTAAACGGCTTGCCGCCGAGGTACCAATTGCCTACGGCGAGCAGCACAAACCAGGTGGCCACCGCGATCGGCACCGCGCGTGTACGCAAACCCAGCACGGCTGCAGCCGACGCTATGAGTAAGATGAGAATGATGCGGTCGAACCAGACCGCGGCTGCCTCGGGCAGGCCGACGTTGAAGTAGAGCGTCTTGGCGACCGGTGAGAGATCCAGGCCGATGGCCCAGGCCGCGCCCACACATTGGAGAGCGACGGTGACCCGGAGCACCCAGAGCACCACCGTCGGCGGGCTTATTGCTTTAACGCTCTTGGTCTGTTGCGTCGTCATTGGCCAATCCGTAGTCGGCCGGATTCATGCCGCGTGCTCGCCAGTACTCGTGCAGCTCGGCGAGGAGGCCCTCGAGGCGGTCGGGCTCCTCGTCGGCGAGATCACGCGTTTCGCCCGGATCTTCGGCAAGGTCAAACAGCGAGATGGCGTCCGCCGACGGCTGCAAGACCAGCTTGTCCTTGCCCCGAATAAAGCCCACCGAAAAATGCGTGCGCGACCGGTCGGGCACCTGCTCCAAGTACACCGGCCGGGGCTCGGGCGTGCGCTCGGAGCGCAGCACGGGGGCCAAGCTCCGCCCGCAGCTGCCGGGCGGCACGTCGAGGCCGGCCAGCTCGAAGGTCGTCGGGTAAATGTCGAGCACCCCGACCGGCTCGCTGTAGCGCGCCGGCACGATGTCGGGGCCCCAGATCATCAGCGGCACGTGAGCCTCGGATTGGAAAATCGTATAGCCGTGGCTGTTGACTCCATGCTCCCCCAACCCCTCCCCGTGATCGGCGGTGATGATCAAATAGGTCGGATGCTCCGCCTGGCGCTCTGCAACAAATTCGAGCAGCCGCGCCACCTCCGAGTCGATGAAATGCAGCGCGGCGTCGTATTTGTCGATCTTCTCGGGACCAAAATCCACCGGGTCGGGCCCGACTTGAACCGGCCCATGCGCCTCGATGAGGTGCGACCAGATAAACGTCTGGCCGCCCTTATCCTCGTCGAGCTCGGCGATGATCTCGTCGATGATATACGGCGCCGAATACCCCGGCCCGTCCTGTTTGAGGTCGTAGGGCTTCTCGTCGACCTCGGCGAAGCCCTGCATCGCTCCGTGCGCCTTTGAAAAGATATACGCATCCGAGGACCACGCAGCAGTGTGATAGCCGGCGAAGCGCAGAAACTCGGCGAGCGTGTGCTGCTCTTCGGCCATCGTCAGCGCGTAGATCGGGCCTCGTGGCGGCTCGATCATCGACGGATGCACGCCGGTAAACAGCGCACGCATCGTCTGACGCGTCGAGGAGGCCGGCGTATAGGCCTGCTCGAAGACGGCCGCATCGCGCGAGTGCTCGGCGAGATGGGGCGTGGTGTCGTATTTATGGCCGGCCATCGTGGTGTGGTCCCAGCGAATGGCGTCGATGGTCAGCCAGACGATATCCGGCGCCGCCTCGCCGACGCGCCCGACGTCTTCGAGCTCCGGGCGCTCGACGCCCGGGCCGCACACCGCCGTCTTGCCGCGATTGAAGTCGGCGGCCGCGAAGCTCTGGCTGCCGCTGGGCGCGGTCAATTTTGTGACGAATCCCGTGCCCGTATCGCGGTAAAGCAGCGCCAGGCGAAGATCTTTGGACGTCTCCCCAAGCATATAAAACCCGGCCACGGGTACCGCAAGGAGCGCCGTCGCCAGCGCGACATGCCTGGCGCGCCGGAAAGGGGCAGCGATCGCGCCGATCGCGCTGCACGCGCCGACGATGAGTATCGGTAGATAAATTTGCGGGGCGAGACTCTGCCAGATCACTTTGCCGAGCAGAATCAGCCCGACCGTCCAGCCCGCCAATACCGCCACACTCACCGCGCCCACCACGGCCACGATCGCTGTGGTCGAGCCGAGCCGATCCAATAAAGCGCGCAACGGCCCGACCAAGACGTAGGCCGCCAGGCACACGAGAATCGCCGCTGCCGGTATCGAGATGCTCAGTGCCAGCTTGTGGACCAGCTCCGAGCCGAATACGGAGCGATACAGGGTCAACGCGCCGTAGTTAGTGAAGCTCAGCGCGACGAAGCCGAGGACGGCCACGAGAAGTATCGCGCCGCTGTGGGCCGGCCGGCGCTGCAGCGCGTTGCGAAGTGTGCGGCCGGGCCGGCTTCGGTGCCAGAACCAGCCCACCGCCAGCCCCAGCGGCAACGTGGCGACGGCGACCTTGAGCCCGGCGGCGACCGCCGCAGACCACGCCGTAAAATATCCGACGCCCTTCTCATCGGCCAACGTCGTGGCGTCGAAAAACGACCAGCCCAGCGCTGCGGCGATGCTCCACCCGAGCGCAGCCGCGGCGAGCGCGGACCAGGCCAGCCGCTCGTGACCTGCTTGTCGTGAGTTGTCGGCCATGATCTGCGCCTATTCGTCGAGAATCTCGGCGTTTTTGATATAATCGAGGCGCGGGAAGTCCTGCTGGAGGTACGAGCTGCCCTTCTCCATGGCGTCCTTTTGATTCGGGCCGGTGGGCGGTCCGCCACCGTAGCCACTATATAGTTTCTCGACGACCTCCATTCCCTCGACGACCTCGCCGACCGGCACGAATTGCTGGTCGTCCAGCGCCGAGTTGTCGCCGTAATTGATGAATAGGTGCGTGGTGCGCGTGGCCGGGTCGCTCTGGCCGGTGTCCGGGTTGGCCTTCTGTGCAAAGGTCACCCGGCCGCGGGTGTTGGACTTCTCGAGGGTGTCGGCGTCGATGGCCGCCTCTTCCCAGGCTTTGTTGACCTCGGGATGGGCGTGGATGCCAAATTGGGCCATGAAGTTGTCGATGACCCGGAAGAAGGCAATACCGTCGAAATAACCGATCTTGACCAGGTTATACGCGCGGTCGGCGCCGTTGGGGGCCCAATCACGGTTGAACTCGATGACGAAGTCGCCCTCGGTGGTCTCGAACTTCGCCCGGAATTGCTCGGGAGCCTGCTCGTCGGCCTTGGCCGGGTCGAGCATGGCCGGGTGGAGCTCGTCGAGCGGCGGCGTCTCGACCGACTCCGGCTCATCGGCCGGCTGCTCATCGGCGGCCGGCTCAGCGGCCTCGGAGGGCTCATCCGCCTCGTCGACAGCCTCGTCTGCGGCCTCATCCTGGGCCTGGTCGGCCGCGGCGGACTCGGCACCGTTCTCATCGGCCTTTTCGGCCTTTCGATCACAGGCGGCGAGCGCCACCAGGGCGACCAGAAGCACAGCGAAACATCTCTTGATGTACATTATTTTCCTCGGGGGGCTGGAAGAGATCACGCGCAACGGCGGCATTATACGTCCTGGGCGCATCTGGTCCAGCCCCCCGACGGCTACTCCTCGTGGGTGTCACTGATCGGTCGGTCGCTGCCCGGCTTGCCTCCGGCGAGGGTGCGCTCGTCTTCGTCGGTCGACTCGTGCCCGGTCGCTATCTTGGTCTCCTCATAGGGGTTTTCCTGCGCGGCGATCGAATCGCGCTGCCCCTCGACCGGCCGCCCTTCGCTGAGCGGCTTTTCGCTTCCGTGCTTGGCCTGCGCAATCGTGCGCTCATTGGCGCGAGCCTGGTGATCCAACATGGGCTCGGAGAGGTCGACGTGCGGGGCCACGAAGATCTCCTCGAAGGGCTCGGGCAGTCGCCGGCGCAGCCGCCTGACAACGTCCCGGTTGACCGCGCGAGCCATGGTCTGGCCGACGACCTGGGCGACCTCTCGGGCCCGGCCGTTATTGACGCCCTCCTCTCGGCCGACACGTTCGTAAAACTCTTCGAGTTCGTAGTCCTTATTGGCCGGCCGACTGCACAACGCCTCGCGCAATGGCTCGGCGAGCTCGGCGGCGAGAGCCTCGCGATCGGTGCCGAGGAGAGCCTCCCCGAGTACCCGCAAGAACGCGCACGCCATCTCCTCGGCCCGCTCCGACGACTCGACGCCTGTCTGGTGACAAAGGCTGTCGAGAAACGCATCGTAAGTCATTTCCATAATGAATCGCCTCAACTCAAAGGGGAGTGTTCGCTATCAGTCCACATCAATCATGTTGCCAAGCCGGCCAAAGGCAAATCGGCCCGGGGTTGATCTTCGGATGATGGTTACGAGCTTTGAGGTAAGCGCGCCGAGCGTATGGGGCCAGTCGCTACTGCCCTCCACCCGTCAACCAACCCGCTACTGCTATGCCCCGACAACGTCTATCTGGCATCGACACCGCCTGGTATCGCCTCGACCAACCGGCGGACCCGGCCGATATCCTCGGGGTGCTCATCTTCGATGGCCAAATCGACTACGCGCGCCTTGTGGCGACGCTGGAGACCCGCTTTCTGCGCTTCGACCGCTTTCGACAGCGCGTCAACGACCGGGGAATGGGCCGGCCGCGTTGGCAAGAAGATCCCAATTTCGCGCTGGCCAATCACCTCCAGCGCATCGAGCTGGCCGAGCCTGCCGATACCGACGTGCTGCAGAAGCAAATCGGCGAGTTCATGAACCACGAGCTCGACCCGGATCGGCCGCTGTGGCGAATGTGGCTGGCCGAGAATTTTCAAAAAGATGGCCAGTCGGCGTCGGCGCTGATCTTCCAAATGCACCACTGTCTGGGCGACGGCTTCGCGCTCGCCCACATGCTGCTCGGTCTGGCCGACAAGGAGCCCGACGCGCCCTGGCCCGCCTGGGTGGACTCGCGCTCCTTCGAGCCCGAGCATGCCAAAGGAAACCATCAGTGGGTCGGGCAACGAGTACTCGGCGAGCTGGGCGAGCTCGCCCAGCACCCCTCGCGCGAAATGGGCAAGGTAGCCAGCGGCGTCAAGACGGCCCGCCGAGCCGCCGCTGCGCTGGGCCACTTGCTCAGCATGCCCTTCGATCCCCCCACGCCGCTCAAGCGCGACCCGGTCGGCCGCCGCCGGGTCTCCTGGTCACAGGGCGTCGACCTCGACCGGGTCAAGACGGTCGCTCACAAAGCCGGCGGCACCGTCAACGACGTGCTCATGGCCGCGCTGACGGGCGCATGGCGCCGGTACCTAAAGGAGCGCGGCGAGGCGGTCGACGACTTCGACATCCGCGCGCTGGTCCCGGTCAATCTTCGCCCCCAGCGGCGCATCGAGGACGTGCCCGACGAGCTGGGCAATCACTTCGGGCTGGTCTTCCTCGACCTGCCGATCAGCAAAGCGAGCGCCCGCGAGCGACTGCTGACCGTCCACGCCCGCATGAACGCGCTCAAGCACAGCCCCCAGCCTTACCTGCTGTACGGGGTGCTGAAAATGGCCGGCCACATCCCCGAGCGCGCCGAGCATGGCGTGGCCAACCTCTTCGGCAAAAAAGCCTCCACCGTCGTCACCAACGTCCCCGGCCCGCGCGAGCCGCTATACCTGGGCGGCCAGCGCCTGACCGACATCATGTTCTGGGCCCCCCACCCCGCCAAGCTCGGCAGCAACGCCAGCATCATCAGCTACGCCGGCAACGTCCGCGTGGGCGTGCGCGGCGACGAGAACGTCCTCGCCGACCCCGAGACCGTGGTGCGGTATTTTGACGAGGAGTTTGGGGTGTTGGAGGGGGAGTGTTGTTAGGTGACCCCGGTAGTGCCCCAAAAAAGCCCATACCGCCCGAACGATCGAATGGCCACGAAACCAAACCGCACCGCCCGCACGACCGCGAAACCAAACCGCACCTCCCGAATGCTCGCATGGCCACGAAACCAAACCATAGCTGGGGGTAAGTCCAGCCGAGTCGCCACCCGGCGACTCGTCGAGACGCACCCCCAGAGAGGGTCGCCGCTCGACGATGTCCAATAGGCGGTGGCGGACTTCCGGCGATCTACAAGACGAGCATGGCGGATGTCCGGGGCTCTCCGTGGGTGCGCTTCACCGGTCGCGCCGGGGGCGCGCCCAGTTGTGCTTACCCACGGCTATGGTTTGGATCCCGCACGAAACCACGTCATGGATGGATCGAAACTACGTGGACGCCTACAGACGTTTGACACATCCCCACCACCCATCTAGCTTCCCACTCGCAACATGTCGCCAGGGGTGCTGTCGAACGACGGCTGAGATTTACACCCTTTGGATCGCAAATCAGGTGCAGACAGACGGAACTCGCGCCGGACTGAGTGACGAGGTCAAGGCGCCGGCTCGAAGAAGATGCGGGTAGCATCGTCGAGAGCTGGCAACGCTGACATCGTCGCTCAGAACAAGCGAGAACGGCTGTGTGTACCTGATTTGCGATCCCTTAAACCTGAACCGGCTAATACCGGCGGAGGGAGCGCGACGCACACGGACCTCGATCCGTCGACACCGCCCGCGCACCCTTCCGGTCGCGCTAGTTGGCGTGTGGTCGGCGCGATTGTGCCCCGCCGTGTTTCCTCCGCCACACCTTCATGGAGGAAGCATGTCAAAGACCCAACCCACCACACTCGAAGAAGCCTATCCCAGCTCACGCAAGGTCTACGTCGACGATGAATTGCGCGTGCCGTTTCGCGAGATCGCGCTATCCGGCGGCGAGTCGCCGGTGCGCGTCTATGACGCGAGCGGGCCGCAGGGTGCCGACGTGCGTGAGGGCTTGGAGCCCAAGCGGCGCGCGTGGATCCTCGAGCGCGGCGACGTCGCCGAGCGCGAGCGCACGCCCGTAGCCGACGGGGCCGACGACCTCATCCCCGAGCCGATGCGCCGCGACGTGCTCGAGGGCGATGGCCCGGTCACCCAGCTCCATTACGCCAGAAATGGCGAAGTCACCCCGGAGATGCGCTTTATCGCTATCCGCGAGGGTGTCGAGCCCGAGTTCGTCCGTGACGAGGTCGCCTCGGGCCGTGCGATCATCCCCAGCAACGTCAACCATCCCGAGAGCGAGCCGATGATCATCGGCCGCAATTTCCACGTCAAAGTCAACGCCAATATCGGCAACTCGGCGGTGACCTCCTCCATCGAAGAAGAGGTCGAAAAGCTTCGTTGGGCGGCGCTCTGGGGCGCAGACACGGTCATGGACCTGTCCACCGGCGACAATATCTACGCCACCCGCGAGTGGATCCTGCGCAACTCGCCGGTGCCCATCGGAACCGTGCCCATCTATGAGGCGCTCGAGCGGGTCGGCGGCAAGCCCGAGGCGCTCAGCTGGGAGGTCTTTCGCGAGGTGATCATCGAGCAGGCCGAGCAAGGCGTCGACTATTTCACCATCCACGCGGGCGTCTTGCTGCGGTTCATCCGGCTGACCCAGGACCGGCTGACGGGCATCGTGTCGCGCGGCGGCTCGATCATCGCCAAGTGGTGCATGGCGCATCACAAAGAGAATTTTCTCTACACTCACTTCGAGGAGCTCTGCGAGATCATGGCGCGCTACGACGTCGCTTTCTCCCTGGGCGACGGGCTGCGCCCCGGCTCCATCGCCGACGCCAACGACGAGGCCCAATTCGCCGAGCTCAAAATCCAGGGCGAGCTCAACCAGATCGCCTGGAAGCACGACGTCCAGGTCATGAACGAGGGGCCCGGCCACGTGCCCATGCACCTCATCAAGGAGAACGTCGACAAGCAGATGGAGTGGTGCGACGAGGCGCCCTTCTACACACTCGGCCCGCTGACCACCGACATCGCCCCCGGCTACGACCACATCACAAGCGCCATCGGCGCGGCCATGATCGGCTGGTTCGGCACGGCGATGCTCTGCTACGTCACACCCAAAGAGCACCTCGGCCTGCCCGACAAACAAGACGTCAAAGAGGGCCTGATGGCCTATAAAATCGCCGCCCACGCCGCCGACCTCGCCAAGGGCCACCCACGCGCCCAACTCCGCGACGATGCGCTCTCCAAAGCACGCTTCGAATTTCGCTGGCGCGACCAATTCAACCTATCGCTCGACCCGCAGACCGCGCTGGACTTCCACGACCAGACCCTGCCCGCCCCCGGCGCCAAGGTCGCCCACTTCTGCTCGATGTGCGGCCCTAAATTTTGCAGCATGAAGATCTCCGAGGAGATCCGCCAATACGCTCAAAAGGAGGGCGTCGAGGCCGACGAGGCCGTCGAGCAGGGCATGCAGCAAAAGGCCGACGAGTTCCGCGAAAAGGGTGGCGAGCTCTACGTTGAGGCGGATGGCGCTGAGTAGCTGATTAGCTGATTTCGATGAGCTGATGATGTGCGGATTGTTACTGATTTAGCTGATGATAGCTGATGTCGGATGGGCGTATCTGTCATCCGCTATCATCAGCTCCATCAGCGGCCCATCCAAACATCATCAGCCATCGGCCATCAGCGCATCCAGCATCAAGCATCCCGCATCCGCTCCATCCGCTCCATCCGCTGCATCCGCTGCATCCGCGCCCCTGGACCCCTGGACCCCTGGACCCCTGAACCCCTGCCGTTCAACCGACCCCTGAACCCCTGCCGTACCCTCACCCATATAGCGAGGGCCGCGGCGAACTCGAGGGCGGCCCTCGCATCCCGGACCATGCCTGGGCGGCCGGCTCGCCGCGCACCGCCTGGAGGGTGCGCTTGGCCTCGAATTGGGTGAGCCAGTCGGGGTCTCCGAGCATCCGCTCGAATTGGGGCTCGAGCGAGCGCACCAGCGGGCCGAGGTTTTGGAAGGCGCGCAGCGCGGCGCGTCGCACCTCGGGGTGGTCGTCGCGGAGCGCGGCGGTCATCGACGGAAGCTCGTCGATCGCCGAGTCCTCCATGCGCCCCAGGGCGAAGAGCGCCGCGGCGCGGGTGCTCGAATTGGGCGCTCGCGCGAGCTCTGCGAGCCGCTCGGTCGCCTCGGCGGCGGTCGGTCCCATCCAGCCGAGCGCGGCCGCCGCGTCCTGGCGCACATCGGCCGAGTCGTCGTCGAGCGCGTGGTATAGCGCGCGTATCGCCGGGTGGTAGCGGCGATCGCCGCTAGCCAAAAACCTCGCCAGGCTCATCGCGGCAGATTGGCGCACCCGCGAGGAGCCGTCGAAGAGCGACTTTTTGAGGTGCAGGAGCGTCTCTTCGTGGTCCGGATTGACCGCGGCCAACGCGTCGGCCACCGCGCAACGCACCGCCTGATTGCGGTCTCCAAAGCTGGCAAAGAGCGACTCGGTCGCCGGGCGCCCCGACGGCCCCATCGCCTCGATGACCCGCGCTGCGTGGAGCCGATCGCAGCTCTTGCCGTCTCGTAGATGCGTGCAGACATCGTCCAGCGCTCGCTCGGCGATGCGGTCGATGAGTTGGTCGGAGCGGGTGGGCACCAGCGAGCCATCGGCGCCCTCGGGGAGCGGCGCGACGATGGTGTCGACCACCTCGTGCAACGCCTCGATCGCCGCCGAGCGCACCGTGGGGCTATCGTCGCCGAGTCGAACCAGAACCTCGTCAGCCGCGGCGGCGCCGAGCATGCGCGCGGCGGCCTTGACCGCGGCGCTTCGCACCCGAAAGTCACGGTGTGACAGCGCATGCACCACGGCCGGCTGCGCCTCGCTCGCGCCCTCGGCGAGTAACGCCAGATCGTCGAGCGCGCGCACCATCGTCGCCACGTCCCGGCAGCCATTGAGCATCTCGACGAGCTGTTGCGGATCGCGCCGAAGCCGGCGCACCAGCCGCAGCACCTGGCTCCACTCACGGCGCGTCATCTCCACGCCCATACGCCCCGGCACACTGCCAAATGGCCACCAATTGGGCACCGACTCGCGGCGTACGCGGTGATCAATGATCGCCTGGACCAGCCAGCGCCCATCGACCCGATCCCATCCCCCGTCCATCGAATATAAATTACTATAACAAACCGGCGCGACCTCGCGCTCGTAAATATGACGTAGCTCCTCTTCGCCATATTGCGACGCGTCGAGCACCTGCGCGATCTCGCGAAGCGTGCCCTCGCCCAGATCCCCGTCCACAAATAGCTGCGCCAGCGCCTGCCACACCGGCTGCCTGCGCTCCAGATCGAACATGGGTCCCCCTCGTTTAATGCTAGATCGTACCTCCCTTTATTGAATGTATCTCCCGAGCGAGATCTAACAATGGTCGGATCAGGGGTTCAGGGGTCCGGGGGTCCAGGG
>CAYLTX010000210.1:0-10236 GCA_964386725.1 uncultured Bradymonadales bacterium
CGCGCAGCACCCACAAAAGCGGGACGTCTTCGGGGACATCGACGTCCACCTCCTGTCCATTGACTAGAAATTTCATGGTTTGGTTCCCGGGGGCACAGTCTTTATGTGAATCATGTGAACGCCGAGGTCATACGGCGCAGTGTGACTGTTCTTGGTTCTTGGTTCTTGGTTCTTGGGGCAGCCAACGGCTCCCGCCGGCCTTCATTGGGCCCAAATGGGGAGCTTGAAGAGGACGCCGGCCTGGCCGATATGCGCATCTGAGCCGGTCAGATAGGTGTAGCGGCCGAAGACGGAGAAGACGCCTGCGGTGACCAGGAGTCTGGCCTGGGGCCCCCAATCGGGGTCGCCGGCTCCGAAGCGCGCCGCGGCGCCGCCGTCGAGGCCGATGACGCCGTAGCCGACCTCCGGTCCGGCGGTTACCGTCGCCGCCGAATGGCCGAAGTCGTAGGCGCCGTCGACGTAGGCGCCGGTCCACCAGCCGGCCATCAGGCGGCTGACGCTGAGCTCCGCGCCGGCGAAACCACCGCCGCCGGATGAGCCGAAGCTGCCGCCGCCGTTGACCCCGCCGAGTACCTGCCAGCCCGGAACCGGGCCAAATTCGAAGGCAGGCTCGTCGGCGCTCGCAGCGGTGGCCATCGCCAAGGTCGCTAGGAGTACGGCTGTCGATACGACACGCTTCACGTATAGCCCATTGGGTTATGGTTTCGTTTGAATTGCTTCCACTGCTCGGGCGTATCGAGGTCCACGCCGGCGCCATCGGCACGCACTTGGGCGACGTTCCAATCGCCCGATCGTAAGAACCGTCGGGCGCCTTCGTCGCCGTCCAGGCCGCGTAGCGTCGAGAATACCTGCTCGCGAAAACATACCGGCGGACCGAGCGGGCCGTCGGTATAGCGGGTCGCCGCGGCGTCGACCTCGGGGCTGCACGCTGCGAGCAGCTCGCGCAATAACTCTGCATCGACCTGCGGCTGGTCGACCGTCAGGACGAAGGCCCGCTCGCAGGACGGATCCAGCGCAGTCGCCCCTCGGGCGATGGAGCGGCCCATACCCTCTCGCCACGCCTCGTTGAAGACCACCTCCGCGTTCCCGAGGTGCGCACGCAGTCTTTCGGCCTGCGCGCCGAGCACGACCAGCGGGACCAAACCGGCATCGCGGGTGGTTTCGATGATACGCTCGAGGAGTGTCTGGCCGCGCCACTCGAGCAGCGCCTTTGGGCGCCCCATGCGGCTGGATTCTCCGGCTGCCAGGATAATCGCGGTGTCGATCACGCCCCCTTGGCGGCGCGTGCCGCGGGTTGCTGACGGTGGTCGACACGAGTCTCATCCACACAGTGCTCATCCACACAGTGCTCATCCACACAATGTCGGTCGTGAATGGCGTCGGCGCGCTCGGAGAGCGGGGCGCCTCGGCGGCCATTTTTGACCGCGACGACCTGCGAGATGATCGACAGGGCGACCTCCAGCGGGTCGTCGCCGCCCAGATCCAGACCGACCGGCGCGGCGAGCTTGTCGAGTGTGGGCGTGTCGGGGAGCTGGCCGAGATTGTGGAGGGTGGACATCAGCCGGCCGGTTCGACGCTTCGGCCCCAGAAGCCCGACGTAAGGGGCCGGTGAGTCGAGCAGACTCGGGAGCATCCGCGCGTCACGTTGGAAGTCGTGGGTCATCTGAACGACGTAGCTGTGGCGATGCAGCCCGAGGCTGGCGATATCGCCCGGATTCTCCAGACAGACGGTGTCCGCGTCTTCAAAGCGCGACGCCTCCAACCGGAGCGGATCGGCGCCCACGACTCGCACGCGCCAGCCCATCTGTCCGGCTAATTCGACCAACGCCGCCGCGTCGCGACCGTCACCGACCACGACGAGCTCCACGGGCGGGGCGACATATTCGAGCAGGACCGACAACGCGGCGTCGCCGACCTCGAGACGCAGCCCGCGGGTGGTCTGGGCGTCGAGGGTGCGCTCGGCCTCTTCGAGCAGCGGCTCCCGGAGGTCGGGGCCGAACTCCAGATCCCAGTGGGCATCGCCGTCGGTGACGAGCGCTGCGCGCCCGAGCATCCGAGTGAGCGAGCCAGTTGCACCGTAGACCGTCGCCAGCACGCCGGGCTCACCGGTTTCGCGCAGTCGCGTGAGTCGCTCCAGCGGGTCGATTCGACCGGCTGGAGCGGGCAGTTGTTGCAGCAAGACGCGCAGGATGCCCTCGCAGCCGGTGCCGTAGGCCCCCAGCGGCTGGAGTCGATTCGAGCGCGTGTCCAGCGTCACCGTCTTCGGCCCGTCGGCGACCTGAGCGCGCGCGTTTCGCGCGACATCTTTTTCCAAGCACCCGCCGCTGATCAGGCCGATATGCGAGCCGTCGGCACGGATGAGCATGCGCGCGCCCGGTCTTCGATACCCCGAGCCCTCGAGGTCGACGACGGTGCCGAGCACCGCGTCTTCGCCAACCTCGTAGGCGTTCAGGATGTCGTCGAGGAGCGCCATCGGGTGATCCATCTCATGAGACTTGGAGCAAGTGCGTAGACGCGTAGCATAGCCCGCCGCTTCGACGCCTTCAAGCCGGCGGCGCGCGCATCGCAGCCTCGGTCCTCTTGCTAATCGGCCGGGTCGCGACCACTATTGGCAAAGCGTCGATTCTCATGGAAGTAAACCCACCAGGCAGGTCAATGACTGCAGCACCGCGAGCTGAAAAACTCGGCTACGAACTCCATGACCTGGTCGCCGCGCTCGAGCCGGCGCGCTGGCGCGACGAGGCGCGAGCGCAGCTGCACGACTCTTTCAAGGATGCCCGTCAGGCGGTCGAGGACGCTCGCCGAGATTGGTCTGACGATCCGGAGCTCGAGGAGCCGCGCTCTCAGCTCGCGGACATCTCCCGACTTCTCAGAGAGCATCTGCCCGACGAGTCCGACGGCCGCGAGCGGTGGATGGAGTTTCGAGAGCAGCTCCATCCTGCCTACGAAGAGCTGGCCGCCGCGCTCAGAGCCTGTCATGTCGAGCTGCCCAGCCTGAGACCGACCAATTATGCGCGAAGCGGCTTTCACGTATTGGCAGCGGTTATCGGGCTTTTGCTGGTCCAATATGCGCCGTGGGCCCTGGTCATCGCCGTCCCGGTTGGTCTGGCCAGTCTATTCTGGTTTTTGGAGATCGCGCGTCGGGTCAGCGACCGGTGGAATAGGGCGTTGATGAAGTTCTTCGCCCCCATCGCCCACCCCCACGAACGGTTCCGCGTCAACTCGTCGACCTGGTTCGCCACCGCGTTGTCGCTGCTCGCCCTGACCTTCAATCCGGTCGTGGCGGGCTCGGCCATCATGGTGCTCGGTGTGGGGGACCCGGCGGCGGCGCTGGTCGGCCGCAAATTCGGGCGGATCGAGCTGGTCAACAGCCGAACCCTGGAGGGGACGCTGACCTTCGTGGCGGTCTCATTTCTCGTCGTACTCGCTGTGCTGTATGTGTGGCACGGCGAGCTATCGTTGGGTCGTAAGATGGTGGTGGCTGCGGCTGGGGCGGGGGCCGGCGCGCTGACCGAGCTTTTTTGTCGGCGTATCGACGATAACTTCGCCATACCGGTCGTCGCCGGCGCTGTTGTTTGGGCGGTGGTTGCGGTCTAGGTTGAAACACGCAGATTATTTGGCTTACGGACGGTTTTCGCAGTGCCGGCTACAATTGCTGATCGGCAGCGAGAGAGTAAGAAAGTAAGAAAGTTAGATACGGCGACCGGCTCGAGACGAACTCGGGTATTCGGGTAGATATGGAAAGACAGTCTCATTGGCAGGATGTCTATGAAGGCAAAGCTCCGGAGGAGCAGACCTGGCATCAGCGGCGTCCGGATATCTCGCTGGAGTTGATCGAGGAGGTTGTCGGCGAAGAGCCGGTCCGGCTCGTGGACGTCGGCGGTGGTGCGTCGACCCTGGTCGACCATCTGCTCGAGCGGGGCGGCGTCGATGTGACGGTGGTCGATATCGCTCCGGCCGGCCTCGAGGCGTCCCAGCAGCGGCTCGCCGAGCGGGCCGGGCAGGTCGATTGGGTTGTGGCTGATTTGACCGATCCGCTCGAGCTGGATGGGTCCTTCGATGTCTGGCACGACAGGGCGGTCTTTCACTTTTTGACCGATGAGGACGACCGGCGAGCCTATCTGGATAATCTCGAGCGGCATGTCGCCCCCGACGGCCACGTGATCATCTCGACATTCGCGCCAGGCGGGCCGGAAAAGTGCAGCGGCTTGCCGGTGAGGCGCTATTCGCCGGAGGCACTCGCCGAGACCTTGGGCAGCGGGTGGCTGCTGGTCGAGTCACGCCACGAAGCTCATTCGACACCGTGGGGCGGCGAGCAAGCGTTTGTCTATGCACTGCTCGAGAGGGCTCAGTAGAGTCACGTCAGGGCGGCGTGAAGCTCCTCGACCAATTGCTCCTTGGAGTAATTGCTCTTCTGCAGGATTTTGTCGACGTTTTGCTCGAGCATCTGGCGGTCGGCCTGAGAGAGGTCGGCTGCCGAGACGACGACGACCGGAATGCGCGGGCCTTCGCTGCGATCGTGCAACTCCTTGAGGAATTCGAATCCGTCGACTCTGGGCATCATCAGGTCGAGCACGATGACACATGGCTCCAAGCCTGCGTCGAGTATATCGAGCGCGTCGCGGCCGTCCTTGGCGCAGCGGTTCTCCCAGCCCGCATCCTCGACAATACGGCGAAGAACATCGCGGGTGTCGTCGTCATCTTCGACGATCAACACCGGCTGGTCGTTGGCGCTTTGGTCCATGTGCGACGAGATGACGTCGACGAGGCGTCGCGGATCGACCGGCTTGATGAGGTAATCGGAGGCGCCCAGCGAAAAGCCCATATTCCGGTCGTCGATGATGGTGAGCATGATCACCGGGATGTGGGCCAGCTCGTCGTCGGCCTTGAGCTGCTGGAGCACGCCCCACCCGTCGACCTCGGGCATGAGCACGTCGAGGGTGATGACGTCGGGCTTAAATTCGCGCGCCTTCTGGAGCGCCTGCTGGTGTCCCGCGGTCGTCGCCACGGCAAAGCCCTGGCGCGACAAGAATCGGCTGACCAGCTGGTGGACGGTCGGGTCGTCGTCGATGACCAACACCCGGGGCGCCCCGGCAGGTGCGCTCGAGGTCTCGGAATCGCGTGGCTCGAGCTTGTCGTCGGAGGCATCGGAGTCCTCGTCGGGCGCCGGTTTGTCAGCGTCGACCGGAAGCTTGACCCGAAACGTCGAGCCTTCTCCGTGGACGCTCTCCACTTCGATCTCGCCGCCCATCAGATCTGTAAAGTGGCGGCAGATCGTCAGGCCGAGGCCGGTCCCGCCGAATTCGCGCGTGGTGGATTCATCGGCTTGTTGAAAGGCGTTGAAGAGCTTCTCCAATTTCTCATCGGGGATTCCGATGCCGCGGTCGACGACCTCGAAGATGGCCCAGTCGCGCTCCTGGCGGGTCTCGGCGAAGGCGTTGACGCGCACCAGGCCGTTGTCGGTGAATTTGGAGGCGTTGGAGAGAAGATTGATCAAAATCTGGCGCAGCTTCATTCGGTCGACGACCATCTTCTCGGGGGCGTCGGCGGTGTCGATGCGCAGCGTGTTGTCATTTTTGTCGATCACCGGTCGGATCGTCTCGGTGATCTCGTCGATCAACTCGGGGATGTCGACCTGTTCGTTGTACAGCTCCATCTTGCCGGCCTGAGCTTTGGAGAGGTCGAGGATCTGGTTGATCAACGACAATAGGTGCTTGCCGGCCCGGCCGATCTTTTGGATGTCGGAGGTGATCTCCTCTTGGTGGAAATGCTCGAAGTCCTCGGGGCCCTCGAGAAAAGACAGATCCTCGTAGATCAGCTCGCTATAGCCGATGATCGCGTTGAGCGGGGTGCGCAATTCGTGGCTGATATTGGCCAGGAAGCGACTCTTCGCCTCGTTGGCCTCCACGGCCTGATCGCGCGCATTTTGGAGGGCCCGACGAGACTCCTTGCGCGCGGAGATGTCGCGGACGATGAGGACGAGTCGATTGTCTTTGTGAATGCGAGTCACCGAAAGTTCGACGGGGAAGCGCCCGCCGTCTTTGCGCACGGCTTCGGACTCGTAGGTCTTCCCCACCCAGGCGCTTATGCCGCCGGGGCTCTCGGCATCGGTATCCGCATCTGCCTCGAAGAGTTGGCCGTCGGAGATCTCCTGGATTTCGGCGTCACCCTCCGCCGGCGGAGCGTGCTCGATGTCGGGCACCACCGTGGTGATCGGCGCCCACTCGAGGGAGGAGGATTCGTAGCCGAACAGACGCTGGGCGGCCGGGTTAAGCTCGGCGATACGCCCCTCCTCGGACAGCGTGATGATGCCGTCCGGGGCGGCCTCGAGGATCGCCCGCGTGTGGGCCTCCTTGCGTCGGAACTGATCCAGCGCCCAATTCTTGAGCGTTTCGTAGGACAGGGTCAGCACCAGCACGGCCACGAACATGCCGATCACCAGGCTCATCTCCCACAACAGGTCGGCGCGGCTCAACAAGACCCCGGTCTCCGGGACGTCGGGGAGCATGTCCAGGTAGAAGTAGGCGGTGGTGGCCGACATCACGACCACCCAGCCGACCGCCGACTTTTTGCCGGCGATCAGAGCGGCGATGACCAGGAAGACGACCTGCCAGATGAGCACCGACGGAGCCGTGCTCTGGGTGGACACGTATACGAAGAGCGCATACCCGCAGAAGGTCACCCAATTGCCCAGAAACAAAAATGACACCCCCTTCCGCAGCAAAAACGGCCCCGCCACCACGCCCGCAGTGGCGAGCAGAGTGGCGATCCCCTGGGGAGCCGATCCGGTCAGCGAGTAGAGTATATACGCGTAGATCGGACCGAAGATGGACAGTGAGAAGGATAGGGCGACCACGACACGAGCGCGAAAGAGTTGCTCGATGGTGTGGTCGAAATCCTCGGGTAAAAACCTGTCCGCCAACCGATTGAGAGGCCCGGCAACGTCGTCGGTAGGTCGGATCGTTGAGCTCATATAATGCTCTCCTTGGAGCAATGCATCACGTGCAGTTACTTAGTCGAGGTTGCGGTGGGGCAAGCCCATTTCAAAGCGCATGCGGTCATAAGCCTTTAGCGGCTCGAATATCGCCGGCTCGCGCAGCGGCGTGACCATGCAGGGCTCGAAGCGTTCGGACTCTTGGGAAAGAATCGCGTTGACCGCCCGACGCGCGGCTTCATTGGCCGACTCCATCGTCGCCAAGTCGGTGTGGGTGCGCACGTAGTCCGACGCCAAAAACATATTCGGGATGGTCATCGAGGCATCCGGACGCTTGCTCAGCGAGCCGACCGTATTGAGCAAGAGCGGCTCGGTGTTGACCGCCTCCGCGCCCGGCGGGAATTCGATGGTCGGCGACAGAAACCACTCGACGATGTTGGCCCGGTCGAGGCGGGCCTGCTGAGTGTCGTTGAGACGGTCGGTGAGCTGGTTCCACACCTCCCGCTCGATCTCGTCGGGGGTGCACTCGCGGGCCGGCTTGGGGATAGTGTCCCCGACCGTATCCCAGTCGGAGATGCAGATGGATAAGAACCCCTTGATATCGCCGTCGCCGTACTCGGAGAGGTCGATGTCGTCCCAGAACTGGTGCTCGAAGATCGAGGTCAGCGCCCAGGGCGAGTCGACATACAGAATATGGCCATGGTTGACGGTGATGTCCTCGTTCAAGAAGTACTGCAGGCCACTCATCCAGCCGGTCTGGAGCTCGTCGAGGGAGTCCAGCGAGGCGGCCGCGTCGGCGATGTCCTCATCGACCAATTCGGCCATCACCTCCACGGGCAACGCGAAGAGGTAGTGGTCGCCTCGGGCCACCCAGTCAGTGCCGTCGAGATCGATGTCGACACCGGTGATCTGATCGCCGTCGAAGCCGATCGATTCCACGGTGGCGTTGCGATGAAAGTTGACCCCGAGCTGAGTCAGATAACTGACCCACGGATCGATCCACACCTCGGTGGTCGGTCCGTTGAGGATGCGGTTGACGTCCAGCCAGGGCGCGGCCATGCCCAGCAACAATTGCACGTAGATCTTGGCGACCGTGCGAGTGCTGCTGACCTCGGCCTTCATGGCGACCAGATCCCGGCTCAGGCCGACCGCCAAAAACGCCTTATATTCCTCGGACATTCGATCGGCTTCGATAAAATCCCACCAGGGCAGGTAATCGTATTCCTGGACCCGTCGCTCCTCGCAGCTGGTCAGAAACGTCAAGATCCGGCCGACGAAAAAGCGCATCTCGTCGCGCGGGATCTCGGCCTGGTTTTTGATGAAGATGCGGTATAGTGCCTCGAGATCGGCCAGATCATCGGGCAGGTTCGTCGGCAAGATGATCTCGGAGGCCCCGGCGCGCGCGGCCATCGCATGCTCGGTCGGCACCAGGTTGTCGTAGACGCCCTGGTCATTATTGCCGAAGGGGATGCGCCGCATCGTGTCGAAGATATGCTGATAAAAGCTCGGGAAGAATCGAAACCCATGCTCCCCGGGGAGGGGCTTGCGATTGCCGGTGGCCGAGCCGGGGACGTCGATGCTGCGTGCCTTGCCGCCGAAGACATCCAAGCGCTCGTAGACATCGACCTCAAAACCACGTTCGGCCAACTCCTGCGCGGCGCTGAGTCCCGCCACGCCACCTCCCAATACCACAACTTTTTTTGTCATTTTTTTATACCAACTGCAGCGACGAATGTCGCGTCCCCGGGTGAGGAGGCCACGACCTGAAACGAAAAGAAATCGAGGGCCCCAATGAGGCAGTCCCTTGGCTGAATGCCCCCGTTTGCATTCTCCTGATATTTACGATGACTCATTGTGTAGCGAATTTCCCCATCGTAGACAAGTGCCGATAGCTCGTCGGTGCGATCGCCCAGCCGGCCGGGTCGCCAGGGGCTATATTTTCTCAATCAGTGAATGAGGTATGATCGGAACGAGTGATGAGGTGTGGAGGAATGCCGAGCTGGCGGAGCCCGGAGGAAGGGTCGCTTGCGGCGCGCGTCAGTCGTAGAGGGCGAGCCCGCCTCAGCCGTAGGTGGATTCCAGATAGTCGACGATGGCGTCGGACTCGTACATCGCCGTGTCGGTGTTGGGATCGACGAGGTAGGGCACCATCATCTCGCCGCCGCGCTCGACGAGCTCCGGGCGGCGAGCGCTGAGCTTGCCGACATTTTCGACACGGTAGTCGAGGTTGAGCTCATTGAGGGTCTCGCGCACTTTGCGGCAATAGGGTGACGCCTCCATATTATACAGCGCGAGGAGCTGTTCGGGTTGCTCTCGAGCCTCGTGTCCCGGCCGCACCCGGCCTCCCTTCGGACGCACGACCGACGCCGCCATCGCAAAGCCGGTATTCGCCGGGGCCATCACCTTGCCGAGTGCCGGGCGGCCGGGCCCGTAGGTTTCGGCTAAGTAGGTGATGATCTCCTCAGACTCGTAGAGCTCAGTGCTCGTATTGGGATCGACGAGATACGGAAATTGCCGCTTGCCGCCGCGCGCCTCGACCTGCCCCCGCTTGCCCTCCGAGCCCTTCGCGCACGTACGGTTGACGTAGGCCAAATCGAGCTCGGTCATCGCCTCGCGCACCTTGCGGCAGAACGGGCAGGCCTCGAACTCATACAGCTCCAGGGGCTGCTCGGGCCGGGGCGGGTTGTGCCGGTTGTGAGCGTTGACGATCAGCCCGCGGGGCCCGCGCACGGTCGAGGCCACCCACGAATGTGCGTCGTTTAAATGCGACATCTGCAGCATTGATTTGACGACTCCACTGATCAGCGACATGGGTAATCCTTGGGCTTGGTAAGTGTTTGGTGCACCCTACAACAGTGGTGCCCATTCGGGCCAGCGGATGTAGCGGATGCAGCGGATGCAGCGCAGGTTCGCTCAACGCTTGATGCCGCGAACTTTTTCGCAGTTAGCGCCCCGGCGAGGCTTGTCCCGCCGGACGCAAAGCTTGGCAGCTAGGGACGGATGCCCCCTCTCCCTCCTTTTTGGCGCGCGCAGCGCGCCGCCTTTTCAGCGACATCCGCGGCTGCGCCGGCGATGGCAAGAATAGGTGCCGGGCACGCTACAACCCAGTTTTTATGCAAGAATAGGTGCCGGGCACGCTACAACCCAGTTTTTATGCGGGTTTGCGGTCGTTTGCAGGTGTTGAATTCAATTCTGCGGCTGCACTGGACGACTGAAGAGGCACCGCTTTCTTGCGCAGCGTGGGGAGTTCTGGCCGAACGCCGTCGAGTCGCGGCAAGTGGTCCGGTGGGGTGGTGTAAAAA
>CAYLTX010000211.1:0-10179 GCA_964386725.1 uncultured Bradymonadales bacterium
GGTCGCGTGAGCGCCAGGGGCCGATTTCTCTGTTTGGCAGGTGTTTGTAAAACGCACGGGGATTGCACACACCAACACGCTACGGCGAAGGACGGAGCCTTCGCGGCGTCGACGGAGCGAGCGCGCCCCAACCTTCGCTGCGCGCCCCAACCCGACGCTTAAATCCTTAAAGCTCCAGAAGGTCTGGCACCGGTGTTATTGCGGAGGCCATGCCAATTCAACCACCACCGGCGCATGATCCGACAACGGCATCGTCTCCATCCCGCCGGTCTTCTCATCCTGGTGGACCATCCCGGAGCCCTCTACCGGCGTGGCGTTGGTGAATAGATAGTCGAGCTTGCGGTTCCAGCGGCCGTTTTTGTCGGTGGTGTGGGTGGTGAATCGCTGGTTATTCTCTTTGTAGCGCTCGAGAGGAATCGCCGCCTGCCAGCGCTCGTAGAACGGGTCCAACAGCCCCACCTCGCTGGAGTAGTCGTCGGCCTGGAAGTCCTCGTCCTCACAGATGCTATCCGGGAAGTTCTTTAGCCGCTCGGAGCCGGGCGGAATGGTATTCAGGTCGCCGCCGGCCACGAAGGTCTTACCCTGCTCGTCGAACTTCTCTAATTCCTCTTTGAAAAGCTCGACCTGGCGCGCCCGGGTGCCGTCCTGGGCGAAGGCGGCGGTGTGGGTGTTGGCGACCCAAAGCGACTCTTTGCCGGGAAGGTCGATCTGAGCGCGCAGAATATTTCGCTTCAGATAGAAGTATTGGGTGATGGGGTCTTGCTCGCCGATGAGCGGCAGCGCGAGGCGCTCGGCGTGGTTCATCGGCCACCTGGACAAGATGGCGTTGCCGGAGTCGACGCGGCCCAGGCCGTGCTTGGGGATATATCTGGCGCGCCACTGCGAGGCGTAGGCGCCGTAGTTGAGGTCGGTGTGCTCGAGCAGCCACTGGACCTGGTCGACGTAGGCGGCTCGCTTGGAGTTGGTGTCGACCTCCTGCAAAAGCAGGACGTCCGGGTCGACCTGTTTGATCTTTTCGGCCAGCCCCTCGAGGTTCTCGAGGACCTCGCCCTCCTCCATGATGACCCGGTCGCCATGGCAGTCGAAGAAGAAGTCGATGCGCGCCCCGCCGAATTTGACGTTCCAACTCATCACGACGAGTCGGTCGGCCTCTTGTGGAGCGGGCTTTACTTCGACGGCCTCGTAAAGCTCGGCGTCCTCGACGTCGTCGAAGCTCGTGTTAAACGGATCGCAGGCCGTCAGCGGCAGCGCGAGAATATTGGCGATAGCGAAGATCATGAGGGGCCGGAACCGCATAAAAAGGCCTTCAGAAATCGTGACGTTTCAAAAGAACTAACCCAAATCGTAGTTCGCGCCGCTGTTCAGGCGCCCTAAATAGAGGATTCTACAGCAACCAAACATCCACTATTTGAGGCGACGTCAAACAGCGACGTCGCAAACTACAATTTGCGTTAGGCCCTATAACCTCGGCTGCCATAGCGACCTCATTACAGGAGGTTCGCCGACAGCTCGGCCAGCTCGGAGCGCTCGCCTTTGAATAGCGAGACCGTCGAGGCGATCGGCTCGCCTTTGAACTTGCTGACCACGTAGGTCAGCCCGTTGGACTCGCTGTCCACGTAGGGGTTGTCGATCTGGTACGGGTCGCCGGTGAGCACGATCTTGGTGCCCTCGCCCACGCGGGTCATGATCGTCTTGACCTCGTGGGGGGTGAGGTTTTGAGCCTCGTCGACGATCAAAAAGAGGTTGGGCATCGAGCGGCCGCGAATATAGGTCAGCGGCTCGATCTCGATGATCCCCATATCGATGAGCTCCTGGGCGCCGCGGCCGGCGCGCTTGTCCATGGTGGTCACGCCCATCAGGTGCTCGACGTTGTCGAAGATGGGCTGCATCCACGGGTGCAACTTCTCCTCGATGGTGCCCGGCAAATAGCCGAGGTCGCGGCCCATCGGGAAAATCGGCCGGCTGACCACTAACTTGCTATAGGCCTGCTCGTCGGTCACCTTCCTGAGACCTGCCGCAATGGCGAGAATCGTATTGTGCGTCACGATGCAGTCATCGGTGAGGTACAAGTGCTCGGGGTGATCGATGAGGATGCATTTCGCGGGCTTCTTGCCAACATACTCGATGCAGTCGATATACCGCCGGGGCTTGTACTTCGCGCAGTGCTTGACTCGCTCGAGCTTGCGAGGCAGACGGAACGGAACGAGCTCGTTGGGCAAGCAGAGGTTGCACCGATAGGATATTCGCCCTTCACGCTTCTCGCCGGCGTGCGTGTAGTGAGTCTGACGAGTACGCACCTTGACGGTGCCGCCAAGGGACTGCACCAAGTATCGAAAGTCATCGGCCAGACGCTTCGAGGTCGTCGTAAAACTCTGGTGGCCGCCCTCGTCGATCGTCCCGTCGGTGTCCATCAGCCCCTGCAAAAGCGCCGTTCGTTGCTCGATGGAGCCAAAGAGGTACGCGTCGGGAATGAACTTTTCTTCGGATTTGCAGCCCCAGAGATCTTGTTCGAGCAAGAAGTTCTTCAAGGGATGTACCGACTCGACTTCCGGCTCCACGCTGCGCCACACGTGCCCGCGGTGGGCCCGGTGAGTACCGTCGCAGGCCTTATATACTGAGGTGCGATCGAATCCGGCAGCGACAACTTCGCTGATCGATTCATATCGGTGCTCTTCCCCGGTTTCGCTATCCCGACGAAGGAAGGAGCGACGCGGCGCACCAGGCGCGGCTTCGCAGCAGATGCTGTAGTCGTAGGCGGTGTGATTACCGAAATAGCAGCCCACTTCGCTCAATAGGGGCTCGCACTCTTCGATGATGAAGCTGTCCGAGGTCGATAACGACAGGTGGCCGATCGACATCGACCCGTCTCCGATGAGGACACCGAGAAGATACGGATCGACAGCAAGCTCGCGTGGGGCGAAGTCGAGCGGTTTTGTCACTGGGATGGAGTGATTGCGCTTGCGCTGGGCGCCGTAGCGCAAAGAGCCTAAGATCTCTTCGAGGCTCTTGACCGAGCCGGGTTTGCGCTGGTCACGGTTGAGGGTGGTCCGAGTGTACCAGAGGTGCTCCTTACAACATTCGGTCGCCGACCCGTCACTAAAGTGGACTCGGTAGATATCCTTTTCGCCCTGAGGAAAGACCTCGAGGACGTCGGCCGGCGTACCTTCAGGTGTCATCACCTGCATACCGGGTTCCATCTGACCCATCATTCGCCATCCGTCTGGCGTCATAACGCGCGCATCGAGCGGCTGAGCTTTTCCCGTGCCGGCCTTTCCGATGAGCGTGACCAGCTTGATGTCGTTATCGAGGAGCGCGTCGAGCGCGAAATATTGCTCTTTGTTGCGCGGCTTGAGACCCCAGACATTGTCGCGCAGGTTGAACAGCGGCTCGATGCGCGCGTTGGTGGCATCCTTGGGGTCGTCGAGGGTGATGCGGCCCAGCGAGTTCTGGTTGCCGCCGGCCTCGTTTTTGAGCAGCACGTACTCGTTGGTGTAGTACTTGGCCATCACCGCGCCCGGATCTTGGTCGGAGGCCTCGGTGATCGTCGGCTGGTATTGGGTCAGATCGAGGTTGAGCTCGCCATTTGTGTGCAGCTCGTCCATGAGATCGACGGGCACCTCCAGCTCACATGCGCCCGGATACAGCTCCGAGATGGAGACGTCCTGCTCCTCGTAATTCTCCGACTTCAATCCCAGCGCGTTGGCGCGAATGCGCAGGTTGACGTCCTTGGTCAACAAGATGCACGGGGTCTGGGGCTCGCTGTCCTGCATGTCGAGGGCGACCGCCAGGATCAGGTTGTCCTTCTTGTCCGAGTGCAAAAACTCCTTGTCCAACGAGCGGCTGGTCGACGGGACCAATAACGTACCGCCGGATTCGAGCTCCACGCCATCGCCCAACCGGCCCTGGAGCCGATAACGGTCGATGATTCGGCTGGCCTCGCGGGCGTTTCTGCCCAGCTCGGTCATCTCTTTTTTAAAGGTGTCGATCTCCTCGATGACGTAGATCGGGATGATGACGTTATTGTCTTCAAATTTGAAGATCGCACGGGGATCGTGCAGCAGGACGTTGGTGTCGAAGATAAAGTTTTTGCGCATAGAGTCTCCGGCCGATCGTGATGAGGAGCTAATGGTTCGATACCGGGCTCCTTGCAAAGGCCGTGGCGTGTAGGGATATGAGTTGTGTGAGCGTCATGACATATCAGCGCGAGGGAGGTGGTTCAATGAGAAATGGAATCTCACAGCTGATCTGCCGAGGTGACCCGATCTCTACCGTTCTCCTTGGAGTAATACAGCGCCTGGTCGGTCACATCGATGAGCGGTTGCTTGTCGGTGTGGTCCTCGGGCCAGATACTCACCCCCATGCTGATCGTACAGTTAAACGTTCCCTGGTCGGTGTGAAATTCCAGCTCCGAGATCGCCTCACGCAACCGATTGGCCACCCGCATGGCCGTAGGGCGGTCGGCGTCCTCGAGGATGATCGCGAATTCCTCTCCGCCGTAGCGGCACGGCACGTCGACCTCGCGAAGCGACTCGGTGAAGACCCCCGAGACCTGCCGAAGCACCTCGTCGCCCACCGGGTGGCCGTAGGTGTCGTTGACCGATTTGAAGTGGTCGATATCGGTCAGCACCAGCCCGAAAGGCTGCTCGCTTCTGCGATGGCGAGCAATGACCTCGTCGAGCTTGGACTGGAAGCTGCGGTGGTTGGCCAGGCCGGTCAGCCCGTCGGTGGTGGCCATCTCCTCCATCTTGGCGTAGAGCCGGGCGTTTTGCAGGCTGATGGCGACCTGGTTGCCGACCACCTCGAGCATCTCGCGGCGCTCGGCGCTGAACCGGCCGGCCTCGCGGTGGCAGATGACCAGCGTGCCGATGGCCTCGTCGTGGGCGATGAGCGGCAAGACGAGCATGCTGCGGATGCCGGCCAGCTTCTCGTCAGGGGTGAAGATCTGCGGCTGGCGCTCGCGCACCTGGCCGCCGTAGGGCAGGTAATGGCCGTTTTTGACGACCATCGACACCAGCCCCTTATTGTGGCCGAAGCTGCGCCCGGCCCACTCGTCGACGTCGGGGCCGAAGTCGAGGGATTTGTCGACCGCCACGATCTGGTGAGCGTCGGCCTCCTCGTCGAGCACGGTGATCGCGGCGAAGTCGTACTCGACGATGCCGGCGATGCTCTCGAGGGCGACCTCGTAGACGTCGTCGGGGGTGAGCACGCTGTTGAGCTTACGGCTGGCGTCGAAGAACCGGCCCAGCTCGAATTTGGTCTTCTCGATGCTGGTGAACATGCGCTCGTTTTCCAGCGCCCGCATAATATAGGCGGCGGCCTCCTCGGCCACGTTCAGATCGGTGGCCGAGAACGGCTCGCCGTCGACCCGGTCGGCGCACAGCACCCCGCGCAGGTGGCCGTCCTCGATGACCGGCACGCCCAGAAAATGCTCGATCGGCTGGGGCTTGCGATAATACGGGATGCCGCGAAACCCGCTTCTGAGCCGCTCGAGGTTGACCGGCTCGCGCCGGCGGCTGATCCCGCCGATGACGCCCTTGGCCGGCTTGATCGACCCCTCGATGATCGCATCGCTGTCGCTGACGAGCTCCTTGATATGCAGGTTCTCCCCGGAGACGTCGAACCACAACAACACACAGGTGTGGCAGCCAAGCGCGGTCTTCAACAGCGACAGGCTCACGTAGGTGGTGTGCTGGACGGCCTCGACGGCGTCGAAGACGGCCATCTGCTCGGCCTGCGCCCGGTCGGCGGCGGCCGACTCGACGCGCCCGGAGTTGAGCAGGCGAAACTCGCGGGCCTCGCGCAGCATCTTCTCGCGCTCCTGCTCGACCTCGCGCCGGTGGCGCCGCCGTCGCTCGAGCACCTCGGTGCCGTGGACCAGATACGACAGGCATCCGAATAGCCCGATAAAGACGGTGCGCGTTCCCAGCACCGACCAGTCGACCGCTTCCTGCAGCGAGATGCCGGTGCTGATCTCGGCCGCGCCCGCCGGCGTCCCCAGCCAATGCGAGCCCCACTCGAGCGTCAGAGCGCCGGCCACGGCCGCGATGGCCGCACGCGGGGCCTGGAAGGTGACCAAAAATGCGAGCAGAAGGTAGATGAGCGCGTAGAGATCGACGCCGAGAACGCCCAGGGTGCGCACCAGCACGAAGCCGGTGGTCACAAAGAGCACCGAGCGCTCCAGCTGGAAGCCCTCGGCCTCCTCGGCGTTTTGGGACCGCCAGACCAGCCAGGCGCAGCCGGCCAACAAGATGGACGCCGGGGCGGCGTTGAGCCAGATGGGAAAGTCGGGGTTGGCGATCAGGCCGGCCAGATACAACACCGCGCCCAGCATCGCCAGGCCGGTCGGCCAACTCGCCTCGATCGGGCGAGGCCGGCGCATTAGACTTCGGGTGGTCGCGCTCATGAGGTCCATCCTTGGCCACAAAATCGGCGCGTCCTTGCGCCGAAAACACATCCATCAGTTCAGATACTCGGCCGAAGCAAACGGCGATTCAGCGACGATATCGCGCACCTGCTGGCGCCTGAGCGCGTCGACGTCCTCGTCGAAGCTCACGCTGAGCCGGGCGTTGGGCACGTCGCCCTCCAGGGCCGCCAGCGCCTCGGGGAGGCCGTCGATCTCGAACTCGTTGCCGGCCAGGTGCAACTCGCCTGCGAGCACATCCAGGGTCACGTTGACCTCGACTTGCTCGTCGGGCTGGTCGAATTGAAAGACGACCTCGTTGGGCCGGGCCAGCCCGCTCGACTCGCGGGCCTTACGCTCGGCCAGCCGCGGGTCGTCGCGAAGCGCCACGACCCGCTCTTCGAGCCGCTCGTTATTGTCGGCCAGCTCGCGATTCTCCTCGCGTAGTTTGTCGACTTCTTCCTGAAGCCGCTCCGCCCTGTCGAGATTCGGATGCGTAAAGACATAATACGCAATGCCCGAGATCACGGCCAGCGCCAACAATGTCAGCCCGAGACGCTTCATTTAACCGCAGTGCTTCAGAGTGTTTCTGAGTTCGATAGTAGCAGGTGGTACTGTTTAGGCAATAAATTGCACGCTACTGCCCATCGGGCTGCGAAATCACCAGATTGACCTTCTTGAAGCCGGTCTGCTTGATCTGGTCGAGCACCTCGATGACCTTGCCGTGGCTGGCATTCTGGTCGCCCTTGAGGACCACGTTGGAGTCGGGGCGGCGCTCGTGCAGGTTGGTGAGCTTTTCATTGAGGGTCTCACCGACGAGCTCCTCGTCGCCCTTGATATCCACCGTGCCGTCGTCGGTGATGAACAACACGACCTTTTCACCCTCGGTGGCCGTCTCCCCGCTTACTGCGGTGGGCAGGTTGATGGGGATCTCGGCTTCCTGGCTCTTGGAGAAGGTGGTGGTGATCAAAAAGAAGATGAGCAGCAAGAAGACGACGTCGATGAGCGGGGTCATCTCGAGGCTGGCCTCCTCGCGGCGCTTTCTTCGCGAGTCACGCAGGCTCATTCGGCCTCCTGGGGTGCCAATTGCCCGCCGCTGGCGGCCAAGTCGTCGGCCTCATCGGAGGCCGGCTGGGCCGGCTCGGAGGCCGTCCGGCGCACCGATTGGTGGCTCGGGGCCAGATAATCGAGCGCCTGCAGGCTGATATCCTCCATCTCGACCGCGTAGCGATCGATGAGGCTCATCACGTAGCGGTAGCCCAAAAAGACCGGGATCGCCACGGTCAACCCGGCGGCGGTGGTGATCAGCGCCTCCCAGATGCCCGCGGCCAGCGCGCCGGCGTCGACGACGCCGCCCGCTCCGGCCTGATTGACCACGCCCTGGAATACCGAGATCATCCCGATGACCGTGCCCAGAAGGCCCATCAGCGGGGCGACCGTGGCGATCGCGCCCAGCGCGTTGGTGAAGCGCTCCATGAAGAACATCTCGCGCTCGCCCTTCTCGAGCATCACCTCTTTGATGATGTCGCGCTCGCAGCCGGCGTGCTGGACGCCCGCCTCGAGCATGGCGGCGATCGGCGATTCATTGGTCTGGCACAGGCCCTCGGCCTCGTCGAAGCGCTCCTCTCGGAGCATATTTCGGACCACCTCGACAAAGCGAGGCGGCACGATCTTGGCGCGCTGCAGCGCCCAGAGCCGCTCGAGGAAAAAAGCCAAGCCGATGACCGACGACCCCAGGATGGGGATCATCAACCAGCCGCCCTTAGCCAAAAATTCGTAGACTTCGTTCATCGGGTATCCCGTGATGGGAATGGTTCGTGGGTGATTCGAATCGGCGCTCAGTCGCCGCGCTCGTCGCGTATGTGCTGAGCGCGCTCGACGACCTCGAAGATCGAGTCGAAATACGGATACAGCCCTTCTTGGCCGTAGCGCTCGCGCAAGATCTCCGGAGAGATGTCGTTGACCTCGCAATACTGACGGATGCGCTCGAGCAAACGCTCGGCGCGCCGTCTGACCAAGATCCTCAACGCGAAGAGGCTGCCTAAGAAAATAACCACTGCTGCTATCCACAACAGCGGCGAGCCGAGCCGGCCGAGTTGCCATCCGGCGACGACCACCGCAGCGACTGCTGCGAGCACGGCACCTCCGCCGTAGCCGTAAACAGAGGAGAAGGCGCTATTCATTTCACGCACAAACCCGCGATGCTCGTCGACGACCTCATCATCGACCCTCTCGACGGCCTGTGGATCGTCCAATAAATCGGCCTGCTCGCCGCTTTTTTCGGTGTACTCTTCGACCGGCTGTGGTTGCTCTTCCATCAAATCTGTCCAGTACTTTGGCGTCTGTCTAAAGGTTTGGCTCTAGCTGATCAATTTCCATAGCCCCAAGAACCAAGAACCAAAAACCAAGAACCAAAAACATTAGCGTCGACCCAAAAGCTGCGTACAAGCGATTCATGCTCGAAAATCAGGCGATGGTCGCGACTGCTAACTTACAGGCCAAACCGGGCGCGTCAAAGCCAACTCGGCTGCGTTGGGGAGAGTGTAACCCGGCGGGTCGCCAAAAAATTTTCGAGACCGTGGAACGCCACGCCCATCTTAGACGTTATACCAGAGACCAGGCCGAATGCACCGGCGAGCGGCCCGATTTTGCGTGAGTTGCGTGCCTTCATCGCACTGCTCCGTATATTTGATACTAGATGGGTCTCTTTGGGCACTCGAAAGGCTCGAGTGGCCCTGGTTGAACTTCCGTTGTTTGTGATGAGGTGGATTCATGAGCATGTCAGAAAACATCTCAAGTGAGCTGCACTCTCCCGATGCCGAGCTGGCCCAACGGCTGCGCGACTATTTCGAGCGCGCCGGCGCGACGATCGACTCCAGCGATCGGTTCCGGGACGAGTATCTCCTCGACTTTACCGTCACCGCCCTCGAAGACGTCCACGCGCACGTCAACCTGGGGATTCACGTGACCGCCGAGTCGGATGACCTGGACCAACAGCAGGCTTTCCAACAAGCCTCCAAGCGCGGCGTCGTCCTCAAGTCGCTGTATATCGAGGTCGACGACGTGACCATCAACTCGGGTGGGTTGTTGGTGGCCTTCGGCGCCTGTTTGTCGTTTTTATTCGACAGGCGCTACAACCAGGTCAAGGCGATGGGCATCCGTATCTACGAGGATTGCTCGTTTCACTTCTTCGATCTCGAGGAAAATATCGATCGGCTCGAGCGTATGTCGATCGATGAAGAACTCAATATCGGAGAGGATATCGACGGGCGCATCATCGCCTACTTTACCGACAAGGGGTTTGGATTCATCCAGACCGAAGAGGAGCGCAAGTTCTTCTTCCACATCGCCAACGTCGTCGACGACGAGCTGCGCACGCGGCTGCCCTCGTACGTCCCCGGGGAGATCATCCCCGTGGAGTTCCAGTACGGCGGCCACGATGGCAAGAAGTATCCCAAGGCCATCAACGTGTCGATGCGCGAGGGCGAAGTCGACGAAGACTTCGAGGCGTAGGTGCCCGGCGAGTGCCACATCGGTTCGGGTTGAGGGGCGGGTTGAATCCTCCGGGGGCTCTGGTACGTCTTAATTCTGCCAGAGTTTCACTTTGCTTTTGCCCCGGAGTCACCGATGCCTCGCCTCTTTATGTGGCTGCTGTCCGCCACGGCGCTCGTCTCTGTCAGCGCCTGCTCGTCGGGTTGCCTGTCGCTCTTCGCGCCGAGCGCAGATCTGCTCGACAACCCGATCGTGGGCGATCTGCGCCAAGAAACGGCCGACGGCCA
>CAYLTX010000212.1:0-10111 GCA_964386725.1 uncultured Bradymonadales bacterium
GCATCGCCGACAAGCACGCCGACGGGCGCATGGCCCTCTTCTTGGAGGGCGGCTACGACCTCGACGGGCTCGCTGCGAGCGTCTTGAAATGTGTGGAGGTGCTGACCGGCGAGGCCTACGAGATCGACGAGGGGCCGAGTGAAAACGGCGAGGCTGTGGTCAATCGTGCGAGGCGACAGTTGAGGATGTATTGGAATGTGTGAGGGGTGCCTCGCCAAGCAACCACTCATATCGCCCCATTGCACAATTTGTTAAAATACAGCCCACGAATTCCACGACTCCCGGAGCCCCCATGCCCGCACGTCTCGCCACCGGCCTGCTCGCCGCCATCTGCACACTAGCCCTCGCCCTCTCCGCTGCTGCGCAAGACTCCGCGCTCGAGCAACTCCAAGAGGAGCAGCGCGCCATCTTCGCCAAAGCCGCGCCATCGGTGGTGTTCATCACCCATTCGGGCGGTATCGGCTCGGGATTTTTCGTCTCCGATGACGGCGTCATCCTGACCAACGCCCATGTGGTCGGCAAAAAGGAGCAGGTCACCGTCGTACTCCACGACGGCACCAAGACCACCGCAGAGGTGCTCGAGCGCGCCGAGGACGACTACGACCTGGCGCTGGTCAAGATAGACGCCACGGACACCACAGCGGTGCCCCTGGCGGATATGAGCGGAGTGCGCGTGGGCAATTGGGTCGCCTCGGTCGGCCACGGCGAAGGCGGCGTCTGGACCTATACGACCGGCATGATCTCGAATATCTACCCGGCCGAAGCCGATCAACGCGTCTTTCAGACCCAGATTCCGCTGAACCCCGGCAACTCCGGCGGCCCCGTGGTGGACACCCGCGGCCGGGCCATCGGCGTGGTCACCGCCGGGCTCGTCGAGGCCAATAGCATCAACTTCGCCATCCCCATCGAGATCGCCATGAAGAAGCTCGACGGCCTCTCCAAGCGCTGCGATTGCCTGGTCATTCGCGCCCCGGACAAGCAGCCGGTCTTCGTCGACGGCGTCATGGTCGGCAAGGGCCCGCGCGTGGTGCTGCCGGCGGAGAAGAAAGACTATGAGGTCATGGTGCTCATCGACGGCAAGCCGTCACGCGAGAAGTTTACGTGGCCGGCGATGCGTGAGGTGGATATGCGTGCGGGCGCTGAGCGTGCCGAGGGTGCTGAGTAAATGAGGCGCCTCACTCCTTCCGCTTCTCCGCGGATCGCGCGTGACCTTCGAGCCCTTCGAGGCGCGCCAACTCGACCGAGTCCTCCACCAACTCCTGCGCCGCCCCGAGATCGTCGATCTGCATCCACGTACGAATGCGCAGGAACGTAAAGACCGATAGTCCACCGGTCGAACGCGCCGTCCCGCCGGTGGGCAGCGTGTGGTTGGGGCCGGCGCCGTAGTCACCCAGCACCTCCGCACTTCCGTGGCCCACAAACAACCCGCCGTAATGTTCCACACGCTCGGCGACCTCGTCGGTGTTCTCCAAGATGAGCTCGAGGTGCTCCGGGGCGATGCGGTCGCATAGGTCGATGCCTGTCTCGATGTCTTCGGCGATGACCGCAAAGCCGTTCTCGAGCGCCGCGGAGGCCGTGTCGGCAGTGGGCAGCTCGGCGAGTTGGCGGACGAGCTCGGCGTCGACGGCTTCGACGAGTTCCTTGTCGAGCGAGATGAGAATCGGCAACGCGTCGGGGTCGTGCTCGGCCTGGGCGAGCAGGTCGGCGGCGACGGTGGCGGCGTCGGCGGTGTGGTCGGCGAAGACGACCAGCTCGGAGGGGCCGGCGAGCATATCGATGCGCACGCGGCCGCTGACGAGCTTCTTGGCGGCGGTCACCCAGCGGTTGCCCGGTCCGACGACGACGTCGCAGGCGGGCACCTCACCGGCTCCGTAGGCCATTGCTGCGATGGCCTGCGCGCCGCCCACGCCGAGCACGGCGTCCGCGCCGGCGATGGCGGCTGCGGCCAGCGTGACCTGGTCTGGCCGCGGCGAAGCCACCCAGACAGTCTCGACGCCGGCCGCCTTCGCGGTGAGCGCGGTCATCAACACCGACGACGGCAACGGGAACCGCCCGCCGGGCGCATAACATCCGGCGCGCTCGACCGGCGCGACCTTATGGCCGGCCCTGCCGCCGGGAATCGGCACATCGACGTCGCCGATCGCCTCGAGCTGCGCCTTCGCAAACGCCTCGATGCGCGCAGCGGTGCGCTCGAGCACGCCGCGCTGCTTGTCGGGCAGCGACTCGAGCACACGCTCGAGCTCGTCACGCATGATCACCAACGGCTCGCCGTGCTGAACATCGCCCAGGCGCACACCATGCTCATAGACGGCCTTCTCGCCGCGCTCGCGCACGTCCTCGACAATGCGCCCCGCCTCGCGCAGCGTCTCGTCGTCGACGGCTTCACGGCGCAGATAGGGGACTTCGTCGGCTTCGAGTAATTTCAGAAGTTGCGTTTTCATCGAACCGTCGCCGTGGTCGTAGTCGTGGTCGTAGTCGTGGTCGTGGTCGTGGTCGTGGTCGTGGTCGTGATCGTAACCGTAGCCGTAAACGACCGCTCACTCTTTCGCATCGCCCTTGCGCCGCGTCACCTTCAACGAGCGCCGATCGAGCTCTTTCTCTATATCCCGCAGGCTCACCCCCGCCTTCGTCGCCGCGACCAACGCGAAATAGATCACATCAGCCGCCTCCCAGGTTACTTCCTCAGCCGTCTCGGCCTCGGCCAACTCCCCGGCCTCCTCCAGGAGCTTCTTTCCCAGAAGCTCGGGGTCCTCGAAGAGACGCTTCGTATACGAACCCTCGGGTGCAGCCTCCAGGCGGCTCTGCAAGACGCGCTCGAGCGCGCTGAGGCCGTCGTCTTCGCCCCAGCAGGTGCGTGTATCCTCGTGACAAAAACCCGGGCCGTGCTGGCGCACCCGAAAGCGAATCGCATCCGCGTCGCAGTCGAGGTCGATGCTCAGCAGGTCTTGAGTGGCCCCGGATGTCTTACCTTTGACCCACAGACCGCGCGAGCGCGACTGGTAGACGCCCTGCTTGCGGTCGACCGCCTCGCGCAGGCTCTCCTCGCTCGAATAGGCCAGGCCGAGCGCCTTGCCGTACTCGTCGCAGACGACCGTCGAGAACAGCCCGTCTGGGCGGTCGGAGCTGAGCGGCGCGGCGATGGCGTCGGCCAGATGGATCTTGTCGGTGTACAGCGCCATGCCCACCTGGGCGTCGACGCCGAGCGCGTGCAATTGGGCGATCTCGTCGAGCGTGCTGACCCCGCCGGCGACGGTCAGATCCGCGTCGCCCGCGGCCTCGAGCAGGCGCTCGACGCGCTCGAGGTCGGTCCCCTCGAGGCGGCCCTCGCGCTCGACGAAGGTGACCATAAAGCCGCCGACATACTCACGAAGCTCCTCCATGCGTTCGACAACACCGCAGCCGGTCTTTGTCTGCCAGCCCTCGACGACCACCTCTCCGTCGACCGCATCGAGCGCGGCGATGACCCGCTCGGGCGGCAACTCGCGTAGGATCTCCGGCTTGGCGGCGGTGCCCAAAATGATCTTGTCGGCCCCGGCGTCGAGCCACTCGATGGCGGTGTCGACGTCGCGGATGCCACCGCCCACGCGCACCCGGCCCATCTGAGCCAGCTCACGGATGAGCTCGGCGTTCGAGCCCTGGCCGAGCGCGGCGTCGAGATCGATGACGGCGACGTCTCCGGCCAGCCGAAAACGCTCCATAATCGGGCGCGGGTCGCCGGCGTCGATCTTCTTTTCTTTGCCGCCTACGAGTTGAACGGCGTTGCCGTTCATTAGGTCTATGGATGGGATGATCATGGTTTAGTCTCGTTTTGGGATTTTCTGCTTTTCGGCGCCCCCTCCGCCTCGCGCTGTAAAGCGCGCTCGGCACCTCCCCAAGTGTGGGGAGGGGACGTTGGGCATCAATAACCATGCAGGTAGCCGATCGTCTTACGTCTCCTCCCCGAGCGGGGGAGGTGCCGAGCGCAGTACGCGAGGCGGAGGGGGCCATCAACAACCCGCTTGCTCAAAACTCAAACCACCCGCACCTCAAAGCCAGCCTGAGCCAACTCCGCCTTCACCTCACCAACCGTATAATCGCCCTCATGAAAGATCGACGCCGCCAACACCGCGTCGGCGCCGACCTCGAAGGCCTCGGCCAAATGACCGGGATGATTGGCGCCGCCCGAGGCGATGATCGGAATCGGCACGGCGTCGCTGGCGGCCTCGAGCAGCTCCAAGTCGTAGCCCTCGCGAGTGCCGTCGCGGTCCCAGCTGGTCAGCAGGATCTCGCCGGCGCCGCGCTCGTAGACCTCGCCGAGCCACTCGATGGCGTCGATGCCGGTCTCTTTGCGGCCGCCGCTGACGACGACCTCCCAGCTGCCCGCTCCGTCGGATTTGGCGTCGACGGCGATGACCGTGCACTGGCTGCCGAATCGCTCGGCCATCTCGTCGACGATGTCGGGGGTGGTGACTGCAGCGGTGTTGATGGAGATCTTGTCGGCGCCGGCGTTGAGCAAAAGGTCTGCGTCCTCGACGGTGCGCACCCCGCCGCCGACGGTCAGCGGGATGGCCAACCTGCTGCGGATCTTCCGGACTGTCTCGAGCTGCGTGCCGCGGCCCTCGGGGGTCGCGGAGACGTCGAGCATGACGATCTCGTCGGCGCCCTGCTCTTCGTAGGCGGCGGCGAGCTCGTCGGGCGCTCCCTGGTCGGTGAGGCCCTGAAATTTGACGCCTTTGACGACGCGGCCGTGTTTGACGTCCAAGCATGGAATGATGCGAACAGTGAGCATTATGAGTCCTCCCGCCAAGATTTCGTCAGCCACCTCTCGATGAGCCCGAGGCCCCACTTGCCGGAGATCTCGGGGTGGAATTGACAGGCGAGCAAGCTCCCGCTCTCCATGGCGGCCACGAATGGGCCGCCGTGGTCGCTTCGCGCCACGCACCAGTCACTTGTTTTGTCCAAGAACTCCTCTTCGAGACGATAGGAGTTGGCAAAATAGGCGTAGCCGCTGGTCAAGAGCTCACAGTTATCGTCGGCGCTGACCGAGTTCCAGCCGAATTGAGGGATGCGAACCGAGTCGGGAAACCGCGTGATCGTCGCGTCGACGATTCCCAGGCCGGCGACGCCGGGGCTCTCCTCGCTGGCGCTGCACAAAAGCTGCAGGCCCAGGCAGACCGCAAACAGCGGCCTGCCCTGCTCGGCACGCTCGACGAGCGCCTCGCGCATGTCGAGCTCGTCGAGGCGCGCCATTCCCGCGCCAAATGATCCCACACCCGGCAGCACCACGAAGTCACCGTCTCGTACGTCGGCGACATCACGGGTCAGCTCGGGGCTGGCCCCGAGGCGCTCGAAGGCGGCGATCATCGAGGCGATATTCGCCACGCCGGTCTCGATAATATATACGGGCTGCTTCGCCATCTCTACAGCACTCCTTTGGTGCTCGGCACCTCGTCACTACCGGTCAGCGCGACCGCCTTTCTGAGCGCGATGGCGAACGCCTTGAAGGCGGCCTCGGCGCGGTGGTGGTCGTTGTCGCCGCGCAACACGTCGATGTGGACCGCCGCGCGCGCCTCGGTGGCGAACGAGCGAAATACGTGCGCGACGTTCTCGCAGGCCAGCCCGCCCAGCGCCTCACGGCGAAGGCCGAGGTCGACGACCGAATAGGGCCGACCCGACAAATCCACCACCGCCCGAGCCAGCGCCTCGTCGAGCGGCGCATAGGCGTGCCCGAAACGTTCGATCCCGCGCCTATCACCGAGCGCGTCGTGGAAGCCGCGGCCCAGGGCCAGCGCGCAATCCTCGACGGTGTGGTGGTCGTCGACCTCGAGGTCCCCGTCGCAGGTCAGCTCCAGATCGAAGCGGCCGTGGCGGGTCAGCGCGGTCAGCATATGGTCGTAGAAGCCGATACCGGTGTCGACATCGGCCGTGCCATCGCCGTCTAATCCGAGAACCAGGTTAATATCGGTCTCGCGCGTGGTGCGCTGGATGCGGGACTTTCGACTGCTCATTTTAGAAGTTCCTCTAGATTACTGACGCCGTCGAGCACGCGGGCGCATCCCGCCTGCACGAGCGCCGGTTCCATGACGTCGCCATCGTGTCCGGGCGCGATCACTCCCACCGGCAAAACGCCCGCCGCTCGCGCCGCACGGGCGTCGTCGGGCGTATCGCCCACCAACCAGGCGCGCTCGACGCCCAACTGGCTCATCAATAGCTCGACCGGCTCCGGGTCGGGCTTGAGCGCGGCGTCTTCCATGCACACCAGCGCGCCGAAGAATTTGGCGAGGTCCTTGTCTCGCAAGAAGCGCTCGGCGTCCTTTCGGGGCCGGCCGGTGACGATACCGAGCTCGAAACGCTCGCCCAACCGCTCGAAATAAGCCGGCTCGACCAGCAACTCTTCGGTCTCGCGCAGGCCGGGCTCGTCGTCGGTACCTTGGTAGATCGCCTCGAAGCGCTCGGTGACCTCGTCGAGGTCGGCCTCGACGCCGCGTTCGGCCAGCAGGCGCCGGGTGAGCACCCAGTCGTTATTGGCGTCACCGGATGCCTTCGCCTCGGAGACGTCCTCGCCGGTGAGCTCGACGCCGAAGCTCTTCGCGGTCTCGATGATCGACTCGCGATACGAGCGCGACACGTCGGCGATGACGCCGTCGAGGTCGAAGAGCAGCGCCTCGGGCTCGAGCACCGTCGAGACCGCGTGCGCCAGCCGCGAGAAGTTGGCCTCGTCGCCCGGGCAGCTGATGCGGACTGCGTCCGACAAGAGCTCGTGGCCCGGAAACGCGCGGATCAAGATGCCCATTCCGGCCAACCCGTCGCGGATCCAAAGCGCGTGATCGTGACGGCCGAAAACGAAGTTCCCTTGCGACGGGCATACTCGCACGCCGCCGTCTTCGAGTACCCGCTCGAGCTGTCGGCGCTCCTTTCGCACGCGCTCGACGAAGGCCGAGATATCCGCGACATCCTCCTCGAGACGTCGGGCCGCGATCACCAGCGACAGCCCGGAGACCGCGTAGGGAAGCCCGGCGGTGTGAAGCCAGTCGATGACTTGTGGCGAAGCGAGCGCAAAGCCCACCCGCACCCCGGCCATGCCCCACGCCTTGGACATCGTGCGCGTGACCACCGTATTGGGGTATTCGAGGGCGACCTCGGTGAGATCTTCATCGGCAAATTCGACGTAGGCGTGGTCGACGATCACCAACGCGTGCGGGGCGGCCTCGGCCACGGCCCGCAGGTCGTCGGCGGTGGCGACGGCGCCGGTCGGGTTATTCGGGCTGACCATCGCCACCAGGGAGGTCTGCTCGTCGATGGCTTCGATGACCGCCTCGGTCGGATACGTCGGTCCCTCCCAGGGCACCGAGACGACGTCGCCGCCGGCCAGGGCCGCAAACCTGCGAAACATCACGAAGGTCGGCTCGGGCAAGACCATCTTGCGACCCGAGCCGAGCATCGCCCGACAGATACGGTCGAGCGCGTCGTCGGCCCCGGCGGTCACGATGATTTGCTCGGGCTCTGCGCCCACGCGCGAAGCGATCAGCGCCTCGAGCGGTCGCGCGTCGGGATAATTTCTCAATACTTCCGTGCCGTGCACATCCAGCGCGCCCAGCACCGACTCGGGCGGAGGTGGGCCCTCGTTGCCGTGCAGGTAGAGATCCACCGGCGTGGCCGGCTTGGGCACCGAATAGGCCGTGATCCCGCGAATGGCTGGTGAGGGTTTTAGGTTTGTCATATTGAGGTCCCATCAAGGTACAATCTGCGCCAACGAAGTGACCACGATATCGGTGCCGCCGGCCTCTTTGAGCACCGGAATGATCGTCGGCAACTGATCGCGGGGCACGGCCGCCTTGACCGCAAAGCCCGACTGGCTGTGCAGCGGCGAGACGGTCGGCTCGCGCATGCTCGGGATGGCATCGATGATGCGCTCGAGATGGTCGGCGGTCACGTTGACCTCGACCATCACTCGGGCGCGGGCCTCGAGCACCGCACGAAGCACCAACACGAGCCGGTCGATGGCCTCCTTTTTGTCGGGATTGTCCAGCGCGGCCGGATGCGCGTATAGCCGGGTCGACGACTGCATGAGCTCGTCGACCACCTGCAGGTCGTTGGCCTCGAGCGTCGAGCCGGTCGCCGAGTTGTCGACGATGCAGTCGGCGTCCTCGGGCGGGAAGACCTCGGTGGCACCAAATGATTTGACGAAGCTGGCGTCGAGGCCCTTCTCGTCGATCCACTCGCGCGTGATCCGCTCGTATTCGGAGGCGACCACCAGGTGGCGCGACGGCAGGCCTCCATTGCTCTCGAGCATGCTGCGCGGGGCGGCCGCGACCAGGCGCACCGGGTCGAGTCCGGTGTCGAAGACCTCGACCAACTCGGCGTCGAGCTCGGCGACCCAGTCCGCACCGGCAAAGCCAATATCCCGCGAGCCGAGGTGCAGCATCTCGACGATATTCTGCGGCTTCAGCAGCTTGACCTCGACCCCCTCGATCGAGATGGTCGGTCGATAACTTCGGCTGCTGTGGCGAATACTGATGCCCGCCTCGCCCAAAAGCTCGAAGACCGCCGTCTTCATATGTCCTTTGGGTAATGCCAATCGCAAAAGCGTCTCATTGTCGGTCGCAGCCATGTCTTCTCCTCGCGTTCAGTTCGAATAGATGCGTGTTGTATGCCTTTACGGTCTGGCGATCAACTCCTCGGCTCGCTTTCCCAGTGGTGCATTGCTTCCAAAATGCAGCGGAATCCTGTACCACATCGGCTTGTTAGTATCAGTCGTTGGAATCCACTGTTGCAGCCAACTACGTCTTTTCCTGTCATCTGCCGCCGGCCCCGATGAGTCAAACCCCCACAGATTCACAAGAACTACAAGATCCCCAACTCGACGTCACCGACGGCGATATCACCCGCCTGATGCTCGGCGACACCGAGCTCGTACTGATCGGCACTGCGCATATCTCGCAGGAGTCGGTCGATACCGTCATTCAGGTCATCGAAGAGGAGGATCCAGACGCGGTCGCCGTCGAACTGGACTCCGAGCGCTTCACCAGCCTTCAAAAAGAGACCAGCTGGGAAGAGCTCGACCTGATCGAGGTCATCAAGAATAAGAAGCTGACCTTTTTGCTGGCCAGGCTGGCCCTGACCGCCTTCCAAAAGCGCATGGGCGGCTACACCGGCGTCAAGCCGGGTGCCGAGATGTCGGCGGCGATCGACGCCGCCCACGAAGGTGGCATGGCGGTCGAGCTCATCGACCGGAATATCCGCACCACGCTGCTCCGCGCATGGCGCACCACACCCTGGTGGAAGCGCGCCGAGCTCGCCATGATGCTGATGTTGGGTGTGTTCCAAAAAGGAGAGGTCAGCGAAGAGGAGCTCAGCGACCTGCGCGAGATGCAGAATATCTCGGTCATCCTCGACCAACTCGGCGAGGCGATGCCCGACGTCAAGAGCGTGCTCGTGGACGAACGCGACACGTTCATGGCCCACAAGCTCCAGCATATCGACGCCAAGAAGGTCGTCGCCGTGGTCGGCGCCGCCCACAAACCGGGCATCTTGCGCCAGATTCGCGACGATATCGCCGACGAAGAGATCAAACGGGTCAGCACCATTCCGCCCAAGCCGGGCTACTCGAAGATGCTGCCGTGGATTTTGCCCGCCCTGGTCATCGGGCTATTCGTCTGGGGCTTTTTCAACGGCGAGACCGAACAACTCCAGACCGCCGCCTGGGCCTGGGTGCTGTCCAACGGCATCTTGTCGGCCCTCGGCGCCATCGTCGCCCTGGGACACCCCCTGACGGTGATCACCGCCTTCCTCGCCGCGCCGCTGACCTCCCTCAACCCCACGATCGGCGCCGGCATGGTCACAGCCTTCGCCCAGACGATCGTCGCCTCCCCGAAGGTCAAGGATTTTCAAACCATCGGCGACGACATCTCCGAATGGTCGGGCTGGTGGTCCAACAAGCTCGGCCGGGTCCTTCTGGTCTTTGTGTTCTCGTCATTGGGCAGCTCCATCGGCACGTTCGTGGCGTTCGGCTGGCTCAAAAATCTGCTCTAATCTCCGGCGCCAGGGCATCTGGAAGTTTAAGAAAATAACCGCCGCGATGGATGCGGTTGGGGCGCGCAGCCTCCGTGCTCGCCGCGAAGGCTCCGTCCTT
>CAYLTX010000213.1:0-10089 GCA_964386725.1 uncultured Bradymonadales bacterium
ATATCGCCGATATCATGTGACCGAGCGTCGTCGCGCTCCACGAGTCGCTCGGCGAAGTGCGCGCATGCCTGTGGGCCGAGCGGGCAGGTCGGAAAGAGCGCGGTGATGAGGCGGCCGAGCGCGTGGCCGGCGTCGAGTCTCCCTGTGCTATCGGCACGTTCGAGCACCTCGCCGAGCTTCCACGGCATTGACTCATTTGAGGCGCGCCAGGCTCGCTTGGCGAAGGCCTCGAAGGTCGGCCGAAGAGCCTGGACGTCATCGGCCTCGACGGCAAACGACGCCGCGGCGACCAGCAACTCGCGCCAGGCCTCCTCAGAGACATCGAGATCCGCGAGCCGGCGGGCGAGCTTGTCGGCGGTCTCCAAAGCCCGAGACCACTCGCCATGCTCGACGGCGCGCTCGATCGTCGCCAACGAAAAGGAAATCCGCGCACTGGCGACGATCCCATCGACGTCGTCCTCGAGAACCTCAAAACTCACACCAGGCTGTGACGTCTCACTCATTCCAACCAAGCCTCTTAACCAAGCAGTTAACCAGCAGTTCAACCAAGCAGTTCAACCCAAGCAGTTAACCAGCAGTTCAACCAGCAGTTCAACCAAGCAGTTAACCAGCAGTTCAACCAAGCAGTTCAACCAAGCAGTTCAACCAGCAGTTCAACCAAGCAGTTTAACCCAAGCAGTTAACCAGCAGTTCAACCAAGCAGTTAACCAGCAGTTCAACCAAAGCAGTTAACCTTATTTTCTAACCAACCCAAGCGTCGGCAACTCATCAACTCGTCGCTCCAGACGCGTCGCAACCTCGGCCAACCGCGCCAGCTTCGGCTTGAGCTCCTCGGGATCATCGTTCGGGTCGAGCCGGGACAGCGGCTGCTCTACGTTGTCCTCGAGCTCGGCCTGAATATGCATGATCTCGCGGCGCTGCAGCTTCTGGGTCTCGACGTTGCTCGACATCGTGAATTCGTCAAGCTCGTCTTTGAGCTCCTCGATGCGCCGGCTGAGGCCGAGGTACAGCCGCTGGACGTACTCGGGCGTATTGGTCGCCGTGAAGCGGTACTCCTCTTGAGCCACGCTCTCCCAGGTCGCCTGAACGCGGTCGAAGACCTGGCTCCACGCCTGCTGGTCCTTGGCTCGCCAGGCGCTGCTCGCCTCGGCCTCGATCTCCTCGAGGTGGCCGCGCCATTGGTCGAGAGTGCGCCCGAGCGGCGGGCTGTCGTCGCCGCGGTAGACCACGCGCTTGATGGCGTTGAGCAGGGTCTCGAAGCGCGAATAGGCCGGGGTGAGGTCGACGTCGCGGTTTCGATAATCCTCGAGCGCGCCCTCCAGGCGTCGCACCAGCACCTGGAGCTTGTCGGGATCGGTGCGCGCCGTCTCGCGGATGCCGGCGACCAGCGAGTCGACCCGCTTGGCGAAGAGCTTGGCCTCGATGCCCCACAACTGGTCGCGAATCGCCTCGGTCTGGTCCAAGAGCTCCTCGATCTCCTCCCAGCCGCGCAACTCACGAGGCGGCGGAGGCTCGATCTGCGCCCAGAAGCTCTGGCCGCGGATATCGCCGGTGGCGACCATCGTCATCGACTCGTCGATCTTGATGGTCAGCTCGACCGGCGTGCCCAACTCGGTCTCGTCGGGCACCTCCAGGTGGATGGTGCGAATCGGATAGCGGTTCTGAAAGAGCCTGAGCAGCACCGCGCCGGAGCGGTCGGCGGTGTAGAATTGGAAGGTCTTTTCGGCCGGAAGGCTCGTGCCGCGCTTGACCAACAAGAATCGCTCGGGCTCGCCCTCGCTGGCCACCTCCAGATAGATATCCTTGGCGAGCACCGTCGGGTTGGACAGGGCGCTGCCGGTGGGGCGGTAGGGCGCGTCGGCTTCCAGGCGCTTCAAGAAGATGTCGAAGCCGGCCAGAGCGTCTCCGGAGTCGTCGCAGAACTCCAGGCGGAAGTCGTTTCGGCCCTCGTGGGCGAGCTCGACATCGTCGAATTCGACGTCGACCGCATCTTCGGAGGTGCGCACCCGGCTGACCGCCTCGACGCCGTCTCCGGAACTACCATTTTTAGCAATAAGCGCGGCTGAATGAATGCCTGCCGGGATGTCGCCGGTCAGCCGGCCCACCAGGTGCGTGGAGTCGCTGCGCGTCGAAATTGGCGAGGTGATCGTCAGCTCGCGGCGAGCACCGTCGTCTTCGACCCACTTCAGGCCGGCCAGATTGGCCGCGTGAATGGCCGCGCCCAGGCCCACACAGGTGTCCGGCTCGTCGAGCAAGGGGCGCTCGTTTTCTGAGCTGGCTTCATCACTCTTGCACAGCGCCTCGGCGACCTTTTCTTGGACCAGCGGAACACGTGTCGAGCCGCCCACGAGCAGCACATAATCGATATCAGACAGGCCGACGTCGGCTTGCTCGGTGGATTGCTCGAGGGCGCGTTGGCAGGCCTCGATGCTCTGATCGATGAGGTCCTCGATGAGCTCCTCGAATTCGATGCGTCCGATCTCCAAATCCAGGGTGACAGGCTGGCCGGCCTGGTCCTCGAAGAGGTCGCGGCGGCCGACGTATTGAAACTCGCTGGTGGTCAGCGCCTCTTTGACCTCGCGGGCGACCCGCTCGAGCAGCAAAAAGCGCACGCGATCGTCGTCGTTATTAGCGATGTCCAGGTCGAGCTCGTAGCCCTGGTCGACCAGATGCTTGCGGAATTTCTCGGCCAGCCTGCGGTCGAAGTCGTCGCCGCCCAGATAATTGTCGCCGTCAATGGCCAGCACCTGGTATTCGCCCATCAGCGAGCGGATCACCGAGACGTCGAAGGTGCCGCCGCCGAGGTCGTAGACCAGGAAGTTGCCGTCGCCGATGCCGTGCTTCCAGGCGTAATACATCGCCGCGGCGGTCGGCTCCTGCAGCAGGCCGAGCACCTCGACGCCGGCGAGCTCGCCGGCTTTTCGGGTCGCCTCGATCTGGGGGGCGTCGAAGTAGGCGGGCACGGTGATCACCGCCCGCTCGATGCTCACTTCATACGCATCGACCTTGTCTTCGACATATTGGCGCATGCGCGCCACGAGGTCCTCGAGGATCTGCGACGAGACCTCCTCGGGGAGCATCTCGTGGGGGCCGAGCTCCACACGCTGCTGCGTGCCCATCTTGCGCTTGATCGATCCGACCGGCCGCGGCTCCATCACCCGGCGATTCCACGCCTCGTAGCCGGTGATGAACGCCTCTTCTTGCGGATCCCAGCCGACCATCGACGGAAACGTCGTCCGGCGCAGCCGATCCTCCAAAAGGAGCAGCTCGTCGCCTTCGGGGCGCATCAGCGCGATGGCGGAATTGGTGGTGCCGAGGTCGATGCCTGCGGGTCTGTTTAGCATGGTCATTGCTTGTTGCTATTGTGGTTGTTTAGGCGTCCTTCCTCAGCCATCTCCACGAACCTACCGCTGGGCCGCAACACCTCCGGCACCTGGTCGGGGCAGCCGAATTCCAGGAGCGCATCAGAGACGCTCGCCTCGATGTCGGGCGGGTCGCGGCGGTCGACCAGCGGCGGCACGCTCTCGCGCAGCTCGTCGGTGGGCCTGGCGCCGGTCTCACTGCTGCGGGGATGTGCCGAGAACGCCCATTTGACGCGGTCGGCGTCCTTGATGGTCAGCTCGCGCCACATGGTGCGCAGCTCTTTGCGCTCCTCGGGTGGCAGGCGCTCGGCGAGTCGGCGCAGCCGCTCGGTGAGTTCCTCGCGGCTCGAGGTGGGGTCGAGCCCGAGCTTGTCGAATGGATTCTCATCGCTTGTATCGGTCGGGTCACTCATGGATAGGCGCTCCCAGACGTTCGGACTCGGCGAGGACCTTCTGGCGATAATCTTCGATCTGCTCGTTGGACGGGTAGAGCTCTTCGGCGTCATCGATCAGCGACGCGACCGCCTCGAGCGCCGAGCCGACCCGTTCGGAGGCGCCTGGTACCAGCCGCAGCGCCGCCGGCGTCAGCCGCATACGCACGAGCACGTCGCTGGCCTCGCGCAGCTTCTCGTAGGATAGCATCATCCGGGCGTTACGGTGGCCCGGGCAGGCCTCGAGCGCCCGCTCGAAGAACGCCACACGCTGGTCGGTGGCGTCTCGCTGCTCGCCCTGGAAGACCAGGAAGTCGGCGCAGGCGGCGTTATGGCCGAAGGCCTCGCCATTGTCGACGTAGGTCTCCAGGCGCTCGTTGAACGGGGCGGTCAGCCCCAGAAGGTGCGCGATCAATGAGTCGGCGCCCGGGAAGTCGAGCTTTCGCACCTTCCAGCCGATGTCGACGGTCGCGTCGACCACGCGTGCGGCGACCGACGCCTCGATGGGCAAGATTGTAAACACCTGGCGCATCCACTCGAACGGACGGCTGATCGCCTCGAAGTCGGCGTCGGCCAGCGCGAGGGCGTCGACCTCGCGCTGGAAGCGGCCGAGGACGTCGCTCATCACCCGGCGCTGGACCATCTCCACTCGGTTTTGGAGGGCGCTCAGCGTGGGGTGGGGCGCGTCGGCTTCCTCGAGCCGGTCATCCAAAAAGGCCAGCGCCCGCCACTCGAAGCGGGTGCGCCGGCGGTCGAAGCCGGCCTCGGTGTGTTCCTCGAGGCGAAGCGCGCCGCGCAGGCCGGCGTCTCGGCGGTCGGCCAGCCGGTATAGGAGCTGCTTTTGAACCGACGAGTCGCCTGCAGACAGCGCCTCGAAGAGCTCGTCGACGTAGTCGGAGTCGAAGACGCGCAGCCAGGCGGCCACGCATTCTTTCCAGGCGAATTGGGCGACCTCATAATCGAGCTCGGCGACGAGTTCCTCGCAAAACCGCTCGAAGAGCAGGGCGTGGTGGTGATCCGTGCGCGGCGAAAACCCCGCCTCGACCGCCCGATGCCACACCGCCGGCCAGGCGGGCGGCCCGTCGAGCTGCGGCGCGATGAGCTGCCAGCCCGGATCGGCCTCGAGCGAGGCGACCCAGTCGCGCAGCTTTCGAGCGTCGTCGGACCTGGCGTCGAGCCGCTCGAGCGACAGACGCGCGATCAGTTCGGGCACGACGCGCTCAGCGCGCAGCGCCGTCAAAAGCGTTCGGTGATTTTTGGTCCAGGCGGTCAAATCGTCTCCGGGTAGTTTCACTGAGCCTCTGGCAACGGGCTTCTCGGCGGCCGATGGCCGCGCTCGTCGCCCGTTAGCGGACAGGCTGTCCGCGCTCCGGTCCGCGCTCCGGTCCGCGCTCCATGGCTCCGCCGGTCTCGAAGCAGATATCGTAGAGCAATTGCTCCATGATGGTGCGGTCGTCCAACCCGCTGGACTTCAGCGCGGTGTCGACCTCGAGCAGCCGGCCGCGAATGGCCTCGATCTCGGCGGGGCCGAATTTATTGGCGTGGCGCTGGTAGTCCTTGAGAAAGTACGGGACCACGCCCACCGCGCGTGCCTTCGGGGTGCGGCCGAGGTTTCGCACCGACGGGTCGTGCAGCTTGGCGACGATGCGAAAGTGGCGCGCGATCATAAATAAGATGCGCAGCGGAGGCTCGCCGTTGAGCAGCATATTGGCGAGCACGCTCAGCGCGTCCTCGAATTTCCGGTCGCCCAGCGCGTCGGTCAGGTCGAAGACGTCGAGCACCTTGGTGTGGGCGACGACCTGCTGGACGATCGACTCGTCGACCTGACGGGGCGATTGGTCGGACTCGCCAATATACAGGTCGATCTTGGCCAGCGCCTTGTCCAGCGAGGCCAGGTCGGTGCCGACCGCCTCGATGAGGTAGGCGACCGTGGCCGGCAAAAGCCGCAGATCGCGCTGGCCGGCCTGCTTGTGCAGGAATTGGCCGACCTCGTTTTCATAGAGGCTCTCGAATTCGCAGGATTGGCCGGCCTTTTTGAGCTTTTTGACGACTGTCTTCCGGCCGTCGAGCCGTTTTTTGGCGGTGTGGGCGTGAACCACCAGGCAGGTCGTGTCGGCCGGGTCGTCCAGATACGAGCCGAGCTGCTCGAGCTCGCTCATGGGCAACTCCTGGGCGTCGCGCAACACGACCACCCGCCGGTCGACCATCATCGGCAGCTGCTCACAGGCGGCTACGACTGCCTGGCCGCTGGTGTTGCGGCCGTGGAAGCTATCGTAATTGAAGTCGTTGGTCCCGCCGGGAGCCGCATGCGCCACGATCGCCTCGACGGCCTGATCGAGCATATACGTCTCCTCGCCATGGACGTAGTAGACCGGCGCCGGCTTCTTCTTTTTGAGCTGTCGAAAGAAGTTGCGGGCTTTGTCGAGCTTTTTTCCCATAGCTTATTTTTCCTTCCGGTCTTCCTGAGCGTCCTCGAGACGCCAGCGCGAAATCTGAGCGGCGAGCCGCTCGAGGGCGTCGAGCGCGGCGGCTTCCTGGATGGCGGCGTGGTCCTGGGCCAGCGCCGCCGGCTGGTCGGTGCGGCTCGCGGCGTTGAAGCGACCCGACGACGAAAATCGGTGGCCGGGTTCGCCTGTCGAGTCACCACCATCTGCGCCAACATCGCACGCTACCTCGGCTGTCGCAAAGAGCGCATCGCCGAAACCGCCCACCTGCGTATCCTCGACCGTACAGCGCACCGAATCTCGCCGGGCCTCCGGCTGCCAACTCGCCCGCACCCCGCCTGCCTCGAGCGCGTCCACCAGCGTTCGTGTCAGCCGCGCGCCGTCCAGCCCCTCATGGGCCGGCGCGGCCACGGTCCACACGGCGAGGCCGGCTTCGTCGGCACGCTCGCCATCGCTATCGGCGAAGCCGTAATGGGCACATCCCATCGCGACGGCGGCGAGCAATAATAGGACCGGAGAGAGGCGAATCAACGCGGGAGCCTCGGGATGCGAAAATCGGATCAAATGGGCGACGCGTCATCTTGTAACATAGGCGGGGGGATCGTTGCGAGATTGGAGGTGCGAGGTACTCGACTAGGCTCGAACGTGTCTGCCGGAGCGCGCCCGCTCTGCGACGCCGAACGTGTCCGTCCTTAGCAACACGGTACAGCCGTTTACGTGATCGTGATCGTAGACGTAAACGTAAACGTAAACGACCTGCACCAGGGCCGAGATGGCGTGGCGTTTCGGTTTGGCTCGACACGGCCGTGTCGAGCTGGATGGAGGTGTGATGGTTTGTCTGAGCGCCTCGCTAGAGAAGCTGTGCTTCACGGTGTGCAACCCCTATTTGTCGAAGCTGGCCAGTCATCCAAGCCGTCGGGGGCAACCGTGACGTGGAATTTCCCCACGGGCTCTTCCCGCCGGGCCATCGGAGCTGGGTGGGTGCCCCGGGTGGGCTGGATGACATTGTCTGTGACACCCACCACCCGGACACCCACCACCCAGCTCCGATGGTGGTGTTTTACGGTGTCTGAAGCGACAGGTGAAGAGCGTCGAAGCCGTGGCGCGTGGTGTAACGCGTTCCGTCGATTGCAATAGCTTCGAATCGAATGGAGGTCGTCCCGGAGGGGACATCGGTGACCGTCCGATGGTCCAATGTTTCTTCGGGGCTCTGCTCCTGGCTCATGATCCTGCCGCTGTCGTGCGAGGCGATGGCGTCGCCGTTTTGGTCCAGGAACTCGACCTCATACCGCGCGTCGGTCGACCTCGCCGGGGAAGACCTCGTGCTGGTAGCAAAGGAGTCGCCCCCGTAGACGACCTCGACCTGACCCGAACTCATGTTGAAGCTGCTGACGTCGACGGTTTGAGAAATCGAACCCCTATTGTGCGCTCCGCTGGCTCCGTCGGAGCGGAACCAGTGAGTCGCCTCGGTGGGCCCGATGCTGCCTCCGCTGGTGGTGGTCGAACCGTCGTGAACATAGAAGCTCAAAGCCCCGCTGGTCGTCCAGGGAGAGATGTCGCCGGTCTCGGCGCCGGGGTTCTGCAACAAGTTGTTCGTGTCGGTGGGGTCTGCCAGGCAGGTGCCCGACTGGAAGGTCCAGACCCCGTCTTCGCACAGGTAGGTCGCCTCTCCGAGGTAGTCGGCGGCGATGTTCGAGACGGTCTGGGTCTCCTGGTGTGCCACGCTGGTGGCCTCGCCTTCGCAGTCGTCCCAGCTGACGGTCTCGGCCGGGCAGTCGGCGCACGGCGCCGAGCAGCTCTGCTCGGTATAGCTGCCCGACAACGTCCCGTTGTCGCAGGTGCGCGTCTCGCTCTCGCATTCGCTCCCGCACTCTTCGGTGGCCGCCTGATAGGCGGTCACGTTCTCTCCGTGCCCGATGCTGCCGCCCCAGGGGAGCGCGCAGCTCGCGGCGCAGGCGCCCTCGAGGCAAGTTTGGTTTTGGCAATCGGAGTCGTCCTCACAGGACGCACCGCCTTCACAGGGGCTGCAGTCGGGGCCGCCGCAGTCCACCGAGGTCTCCTCGCCGTTTTGAAGCCCGTCTTCGCAGATGGGCACCACGCAGCTTCCTTCGGTGCAGGTTCCCTCTTCGCAATCTTCGCCCGTGGAGCAGGCCGGGTAGCAGATGCCCTGTGAGCAAGACTCGCCGTCGGCGCAGCCGACCTGCGCGCAGTCGGAGGGGGCGCAGTGCTGGGCGCGGTAGCAGCGGGAGTCCTCGTCGCACACCATCGAGGCATCGCATGAGTCGTAGCAGATGCCCCGGTAGCAGCTCTGATCGCTGTCGCAGGTGACCACGTCACAGTCGTCGTAGACGCAGGTCCCGTCGGGGCAGTTACGGCTCAGGCAGTCGTCGTCGACGTCGCACTCCAGCTCGCTCTTGCAGCCGCCGCAGTCGGGGCCGCCGCAATCGACGTCGGTCTCCTGGCCGTTGAGGACCCCGTCGTTACACTCCGGAGGAGCGCAAACGCCCTGGCGGCACACCTCGCTCGTGCAGTCTCGAGCGACATCACAGACCTTTCCGCTGCCGCACGGAGAGCAGTCGGGGCCGCCGCAGTCGATGTCGGTCTCCTGGCCATTTTTGACCTCGTCGTCGCACGACGGCGCCGGGGCGTCCTCAACCGGTGCGTCTTCGCCCACGTCTTCGTTTTCGATCCATGGATCGCCGTCGGGGGTGTGGTTAGAGGCGGTCTCTTCGCCGCCGCAAGCCCACACCAGGCTCGAAAAACAGACGATCCACAAGAGTTTTCGTAGATGTTTGCTCATCGCGCGTTACTTCTGTTTAGAGGAAGTTAAAACAAGGGGGGGTAGTGCTGGCACTTTGGAGTATAACAAGGTGTTCGGAGAGATAACAAGGTTTAATATAAAGTTTTTATTATTGTGCGTTGCCGCAAAGAAGACATGGGTCTTCTCACAAAGACCGTTGTTCCCCTGCGCGCCCGTCGGTCGAGCTGGGAGCCGTTTATAGGGTGTGGTCGAGCGCCCGGTCTTCGATGCACCACCCGTCGGTGCAGGTGGTGTCGTCGGGGCAGACGGTGGGGTCGTCGGAGCACTCGATGCGGGCGCAGCGATCGGAGCTGTTGCAGCCAAATAGGGGCACCGGGCATGTGCCGTCGGTGCAGGCCCTGGCAGCGCAGCGCCCTCCGGCCGTGCATCCGAGGCCGGGGGCACACTCGTCGTCGCTCGAGCAGTCCACCACACAGGAGCCGAACTCCGAGCAACTGGCCGCTGACGGGCAGTGGGTGTCATCGCCACAGCCCATGCACGCTCCGCCGGGCAGACCCTTCGAACAATTCGAGCCGCCGGGGCCGGAGGGACAGTCCGAATCCGTGACACATTGGCCGAGCGGGCGTCCCGCGTAAGGGTCGCCACCCGCATCATCCTCTTCACCAACGTCGTCTCCAGCGTCAGAAGATGACGTGTCTGGCGAGTCGGCGTCGGAGACCGCGTCGGCATCAGCGGCGTCTTGCGGGCGCGTATCCGACATTTGGGCGTCTTCTTCCCGGGCATCAGCCTGGGCGGAATCGCTCGTCCCATCGGTGGCGTCGCGCGTGTCACTGGTGGCGGCGTCCGCGGTGGGGTTGGCGTCGGGCGTACCGGTGTCGGTGGGGGTGGTGTCGGACGAGTCGCCACTGCACGCGACTCCGAGGAAGCCGGCCAGGGCAAAAATCACGATAAAATGGCGCATATCGAAACTCCGAGAAGGTGCCAGAGGGCGACCATTATCCACGCTCGTCGCCAGCGCGCAACCGCCACCCCGACCGAGTGTGATCGGCGTTGATCGGTAAACTTTTGTTCATGCTGCACGGCGGCGCTCA
>CAYLTX010000214.1:0-10068 GCA_964386725.1 uncultured Bradymonadales bacterium
GCCGTAGCGTGTTGGTGAGGCCGCCGCGTCGACCACGTTCGGCGCCGACAGAGCGGGCGCCGGCGTCGACTGAGCGAGCGCGCCCCAACCCGACGCTTAAATCCTTAAAGCTCCACAGGTCCTCACCGCCGGGCATCCGCACCAGACGGACAGTCCCAATACAACCACCCCGCATCGCCTCGACGCTCGCCGGCCTGGTGCCGGTGACTCTGCTAGTTGAGCTTTAAGTGACACGCTCAAGCTGCCTTCAGTGTGTCCCAGAGTGTTGTGAAAGCTGCGGCCTCTGCTTTCGCGAGTGCGTTGAGCCCAACCTTACGCACTGTTGGTTCATGCAGTTTTCCACGCCGGACGTCTAAGACGGCGGGTGTAATCGTGTGCTCTTCGTGCTCAACGCTGGCATCGATCAAATGAAGCATCGGATCAGCGTCCCGCTTTGAGAGCTTTTCGGCTTTGAAGTATAGTTTTATCGCGTATTGAGTGCCATTGATTTCGAGCATAAGTTCCGGATTTATATTTACTATCAACTCGCCAGCCCTCCATGGGGCTGTTGCCGAGCCAGAGATCCACTTTGGACTACTGCGCCCGCGCCATTTCTTAAGTCCGTCGATACAGCACTTGTAGTTCCTGCGCTTTTTCTCGCTTACACGAGGGAGCACATTTTCCATCGTGGAGATCTCCAAGCCTTCTTTGTGTACACGTACACAAGTATCCCGAAGTGGCTTGTAGAAGTCACGTGCGGGACTGTACGGTTGGGAGTACTGCCGGATCGCATGACGAACACACGTCACTCGGGGCGTGCCAGATTTGGTGGCGAAATCGATAAAGGTTGTCAGACTGATCTTCTTCATTTTGGATATCCTCGAACCCGGTTCGTGCAGAGTTCTCAAAGACTAAACGGAAGCCGCAGCTAGATTGTTTGAGCGACACTGGTGGCCGCCGATGCTGGCGACCACCAGCGCGGCTGGGGGTTAGTTGACTTTCGCGTTTACGTGGACCGGGTAGACAGTGCCATCCGGTCGCGTACGAAATACGATCCGCTTGCCGCATTTACGACAACGGGCCATCTGCATCACCTCCTCGATGATACTAGCTTGCAGATGGCAGGCGGGTACTGTTGACGACCGGAAAGAGGAAGTCTAAATTAATAGACGCAATTTGGTATCTTTTCCGAATCTTCAATTCGGCGAGCTGCCATCGTGATACGGAGACGCTATTTGGCGGTTGTGACGCCACGTATTCCCTCCGTGTTGCAATCGAGCCGCGTCCCCCCGGGACGCGGCTTTTCAAGTAATATATTCAGGCGGTATGTACCTCGCCCGCTCAAAGACTTTTTTCTCTGCAAGTTCCATGTGAGGTCTTACACAGTAAGTGCCTCGCTTTGGCCGGTCGACTAGGCCCACTTCTCGGAGGAGGCCAAGAACCACGTACAGTTGGTATCTTGAGAGTCGATCGCCCACCTGCGCGAGAATATCGTCGGCTGTAAACTCGTTCTGTTCGTTTCGAATAATTCGAAGTGCCTCAAGCAGAGTACGTAGATCCTTCAGCGAAGCGCGATGAGAATAAAATCCTCCCTTTCCGTGTCCAACCTTAAGTATCTCTTTGCGATTCTGAGGGTTTAGACCAAAAATCGGAAAATCTTCTTCATGGAAGGTCTCCGTAATCACATCCGGCTGCGCAGGATGCGCGTTCTCATCTTCCTCGACTTTTTCCGCTCGGTCACTTTCTTGAGATTTCGGCAAGCTGTCGTCCGCGACCACGACGTCGTTCACCTTCTCTGTCGAGCGAAGATCAACCATTCCCTCATATTGAGAGCGAAGTTCCTTTGCTCCTTCGTACAAGTCGAGAAAGGCTCTCGCGAGTTCTTCATCCTGATCTTTGGTAATCGCCTCTGCAACAGACTCGCGAATAGATGCCTCTACCTGGGCCAAAAGTCTGTGGAGCTTTGTTCGTGCTTTCTCGTCCATGTGATAGCGCTTGTTCTGAAGAAATATCGCTGCTGTAGTGTAGAATAGGGCCATCTCAGTTAAAGGTCAAGTGTAGATCGATATCTTTCTTCAAATACGCGAGTGGTACACGGAGCGTACACGAGTCGAAAACCAAGTGGTTTGTTAGATGTCGAGGAAGGCTACACTGCGCAATGCGGTTGCCACGTCGATCTGCCATGCTAAACGGGTACCGACACACACCACACTAACAGGGGGCGGTCTGTGGACGAGCTACAGAGGTGGAGCTGTGGACGAGTTATATGGGAGGAAAAATTGAGACGCAGATGGCGGCGACAAATTAAAGCGACCCCGAGCCAAGGCGCGCCGCTCGGGTGTACGAGGCCGCCTGTATGGATGGTCACGCTCAAGGGTGCAGCTATTTGGGAGCGATGTATGCGCGTGGTCGCGGGGTGGATCGGAGTCGTGCGATGGCGCTCGAGTTCTTTCAGAAGGGCTGTGAGGGCGGGCATGAGGTGGCTTGTGAGGAGGTGGAGCGGCTGCGAACTTGAGCCTCATCGGTGCCAGACCTTCCAGGCTAAATTTACTACACATCGTTTCCGAAGATTGAAGGCCCCGCCTATAAGACCCCCACCGGTCAAGCCGGCGGGGGCCTCTGGCTACGTATCTGCACCGACATGTGTATTAGGTTCAGCCTTCCAGGTCTGGTCCAGGGCAGGATGCCCTGTCACCTATGCCAACCTCCGCAATACCCCTCTGACCTGCCCCACATACCCACCGCCAAAATGCCACACATGCACCAACAACGGATACACATTGTACAGATCCTTACGCACCTCCCAAAACCCATCGCCGATGCCGCGCAGCTCGTCGTAGCGGGCGTAAAACGCCTCGTCGAAGGTGCTAAATAACGTGGTGAACGCCAGCTCGATCTCGGGGTCGGCGTAGTAGACCGCCGGGTCGATGAAGCCGGCGATCCGGTCGCCGTCGAAGAGCACGTTGCCGCCCCAGACATCGCCGTGGATCAGCGACGGGGGGTTGGGGGCGTCGATATAGCGGTCGAGCCTCGTACACAACGACTCGACTTCGGCGGCGAGTGAGGCGGGCATCTGGCCCTTGTCGACGCAGGCTCGAGCCAGGTAGAGGAGGCGATGCTCGGCGAAAAACTCCGGCCAGGAGGCCGTCCAGGGGTTGGGCTGGTCGAGGCTGCCGATGAGCGTGTCGCGCTCGAAGCCGTATTTGTCGGCGGTGTGGCGGTGCAGCTCGGCCAGCAGCTCGGCGGCATGGACGTGGGCCGCTTTCGAGGCGCCGCCGCTCGAGTCGATGAACTCCATGACGAGCAACTCGTCGGTGCTGTGAATGACCTCGGGCACCGGAAGTTCGCTGTGCTCGCCCAAATACCGCAGCATCTCGCCCTCGATGGATAGCTTGGACTGCGCGTCGCCGACCTTGGCGACCAGGTCCTCGCCGCCGGGCATGCGCACCAGGCGCACCGTGCCGATGCAGCCGCCGCGAAGGGGCTCGATGGACTTGGGTCTGGTGCCGGTGAGTTGCTCAATTTGGTCTTGGAGGTTCATGCCGATAGTTGGGTTAGATGTATGTAGGTGTTGCTGGACCGTGGCACCCCCCGGCGCCTACGCGCCGCCACCCCCGCGCGGCGCGCGGGGGTGGAAATGGCCGGTCTCTCGGGAATGGTCGGTTTCTGAGCCGTTCGAGAACCGGCTACTTCCGTGAGAGCAGCCATTCGCACCCCACGCCTCGCGTGGGGTGCCGGGAGCGCAGGCGATCGGGGGCTCGCCGCGAATCAGCAATGCCTACACCCAACCCTCAAGCCAACGCACTCTCATGCCCAGAATCCCGAACAAACAAACAAGAATGCTGCGTACGCCGCACGACGCTGCGCAGATGCTCCACGTCGACGTCGCGCGCCAGCCCGAAGATATTCAGGTCTGCGCGCGGGGCGCGCTGGAGTTGCTCGGTGAAGTTGCCCGAGCGCACCCACGACTCGCCGTAGGGCGACAGTCGTGTGTCTTCGATGAGCTGGTCGAGGTAGTCCTTGGCCTGCGGGACATCGTTGGGATCGGCGCAGACCGTCATAAAGCGCATCCGGCCGCCCCAGTTTCGCCCGATCTGGTAGGCCATCAGCAGCGATAGGTCGAGGTTGGCCAGGCGCAGGCCCATATGCCAGTCGGGGCTCTGGTCGCGGATCCACACGTTGATGGTGCGCTCGTGGCCCAGGCCCGCCTCCGGGTGGCGGTATAGAAACGCCACGCCCATCTCGTTCTCCTCGGCGGTGTCGACCAGCGCCTGGGTGGTCTGCTGGTCGTAGGTGTGGGCCAGGCCGAAGAGCACGTTGGGGCGGAAGAAGTTGCCGCGCATGACCGAGGCGCTCAGCTCGACGCCCTTGTCCAGCGACTCGGCCTCGATGACCACCGAGGTGGCGAAGAGGCCCTCGGCCTGGAAGTCCGCGGCGATGGAGCTCATCGCCTGGAAGTCGCCGTCGACCTTGTCCAGGATCGCCGTATTGGGTGCGCCGACCAGCGTGCTCTTGCCGATGTCTTTAGACGAATCGGCGTTTTCAGAGAGGTCGCGTTTTTTCTTTTTGCCGGGGCGGATGCCGACGATCTGCAGCGCGCCCTTGGGATAAGTCATCGCGCGCAGCAAGCGGAAGTGGCCGTCGAGCTGGGCGCGCGATTCGACAGGGATGAGCAGGTTGGGCTTCCAGGAGCGCTCGTTGGCCTCCTGGGCGCCCACGATACGCTTGGCAGCCCAGTCGGCCAGCGCCACGAACATGCCGCTTCGGACCGTCTCCCAGGGCTGCTCGAGCTGCTTTTTGACCAGGTAGGCGTAGACCGCCACGACCACCGAGATGGCGACCAGCGCAAAGGTCGGGCTGATCACGAAGACCGCCACGGCGCACGAGACGGTGCCCAGGATCGGGACGACCAGCGGGATGCGAAAGAGCGGTCGAAACGAGACCATCCCCAGGCGCTGCTCGACGAGCACCACGATATTGATGGTGAAGTAGGTCAGCAAAAAGAACATCGTGATCAGGCCGGCGACGCGGTTGAGGCTGCCCAGCGACAGCGCTCCTAATACCAGCGCTCCGGTGACGAGCGAGGCGCGGCGGGGCTCGCCGCGCTCGGTGGTCTTGGCGAAGAAATCGCCGCGGGGCAGCACGCCGTAATCTCCCAGCGCCTGCAGCACCTTGGGGGCGGCGACAAAGGAGCTCAACGTCGCCGTAAAGGTCGAGGCGAGGATGCCGGCGAGTACCAACTCGCGGACCGCGGCCGCCTCGACGACGATGAGCTCGTCGGCCTGCAGCGTCTCGGGGGAGACCAAAACGCTATACCACACGGCCATGAACAGATAGACGAATAGCGAGACGCCCACCGCGGCCAGCGTGCCGCGCGGGATGCTCCGGCGCGGGCTCTCCAGCGAGCCGGACATGCTCGCCCCGACCATGATGCCGGTGCCGGCCGGAAAGAAGATCGCGAACATCTCCCAGAACCCGCCGGCGCCGAACTCGCCCCATAATTGCGGGTTGTGGTAGGTCGGCTCGGCGACGCTGGTCAGCCCCAGCACGATCGAGACCAGGGAGGCGAGCACCACGACCATCACCAGCCCCTGCAGCTTGAAGGCCAGCTTGGTCGAGATGAACGCGGTGATATAGGCGACGAAGAAGACACTCAGCACCACCGCCCACATCGGATGGTCGGGGAAGATGACCAGCCAGGCCTCGGCAAAACCGTAGATATACAGCGCGCCGCTCAGCGCTTGGGCCAGATATAGCGGGATGCCGATCGAGCCGCCGGCCTCCAGGCCCAGCGACTGGCTGATGACGGCGAACGCGCCGCCGGCGCCCAGTCGGATATTGGTGGTGATCGTGGACAGTGACAGCGCGGTGGCGCCGGTGATCAGAAACGTCGCCAGGATGACCAGCATCCCGCCGACCAGCCCGGCGTGGCCGACCAGCCAGCCCTCGCGCAAATACATCATCACGCCGAGGATGGTCAGCACGGTCGGGCGAAATACGCCCTGGAAGGTGCTTAACCCCACGCTGTCACTCAAGTCACTGCTGGTTGGGGCTTCCGGGCTCTCGGACATCTTATGGCTACCGGTTTTTGAAGATCAACTCAGCTACACATCATCAGCCAGCATTGGGATTTCATAGTCTATCATCTACGGATGCCCAGCAAAAAACTCCGCCATTTTGCGCAGGGCTTCGGCGCGGTGGCTGATGGAGTTTTTCTTGTCCAGAGACACCTCGGCCATCGTCTTATCCCATTGGGGCACGTAGAAGTGCGGGTCGTAGCCGAAGCCGCCGGTACCGCGCGGCTCGTCGATGATGCGGCCCTCGACGGTGCCGCGAAACCAGATGACCACGCGGTCGTCGATGCGCGACAGCATCGCCTCTTTGTCGACCTTGGACTCGCCGATCTCCTCGAAGGGCACGCCGGTGCGCGAGACGATCGCGCGGCCGGCCTTGTTGTTGGGCATGGCCAGCGCCGCCACGCATACATAGCGCGCGGTGCGCTCCTCGAAGGGCACGCCGTCGAGCTCGGCGATCAGCTTGCGATTATTGTCGGCGTCGGTGGCATCCGGGCCGGCGTAGCGCGCACTATAGACGCCGGGACGGCCGCCGAGCGCGTCGACCTCCAGGCCCGAGTCGTCCGCCAGCGCCACGCTGTGGGTGAGCTGGGACGACTCGAAGGCTTTTTTGAGCGCGTTCTCCCAGAAGGTCTCTTTATCCTCCTCGATCTCGGGAAGTTGGTCGTGCCAGCTCTCCAGATCGAAGACGCGCCAATTCGGGTTGAGGAAGTCACCCAACAGGCTCTCGAATTCGCGGCGCTTGCCGGGGTTGCCAGTGGCGAAGAGAAATGTGTTGTCTTTGTCGAGCATATTTTGATCTTCGGCCGGAGTAGCTAAGAGCCTCGGTAAGCTAATTGCGTGGAGGGATTTGTAAATGAGCGCCGACTACTCGTGAAAAACCGGCAGGCTCAGCAGCGCCTCGACCACCTCGCGCGCGGTCATCTCGCCTTCGATCAGCGCGATGGCGTGCTCGAGGATCGGCACGTCGACGCCGCCGCCGTCGACGACGGTCTCGAGCGACTCGATCAGGTTGAATAGCCCGTTGGCGGGCACGCCGAATTCGGCGCGCAAGTCCTCGGGGTCGACACCGTCTCGGCGCATAAATTCGGCGCCGATCTCGGCTTCGACGCTTCTTCCTTGATCTCTGGCACCGTTGGTATCCAGGCGCAGGTTTCCGCAGCCGGACAGCCCGAAGGCGGTCTTCTCGAAGCCGCCGCGGTAGACCACGAACCGCGCGGTCTCGGCCAGCCCGCGGGCAAAGAGCATCGCGTCGAGGCTGGCTCCGAGCTCCATCTGGTGGGCGATGCCCGACAGCATCGCGATGATGCGCGTATACGCTGCGGCGGCCTCCGCACCGCGAATATCCTCGGCGCGATACAGCCGAAATTGAGGCGCGTCGAGCACATCCTCGCAGAGGTCGTGCACCTCGAGAAATTCCGAGGCGCAAACCCCCGCGCTGGGCCGCTCGGCCAGCACATCGTCGGCGTCAAAGGGTCCGGTCAAAAAGCCGAATCGCTGGGTCGGGGTCTCCTCGCCCAAAATCGTCGACGGCGGCTCGAGGGTGGCGTGCTCGAGGTTGCGAGTGGTGTGCACCAGCACGTGCCGACCCGACAGCACCGAGCCGAGCTCGCGGCCCGCCGGGCGCAGCCGGTGGATGGGCACGCACAAAAAGATGATCGGCGTGTCCTTAAAGGCGCCCACCTCGACCGCGCGCACATGCGACGGCAGCTCCCCGTCGCCGGCCGCGCCGTCGGCGCTCCAATGGTAGACGTCATGATTGCGCAACAGATGCGCCATCGCCTCGAATCGCGCGCCGCGTCCTACCAGTCCAACTTCCATAGTGGGCTTCCTCATCTGTGATTTCTGTATTGTGTAGACGCCATTGCTACGACCGCCGAATAATGCGCGTCCCGCAGCCCCTAAATGGCCTTACCCGTTAATAGAAGAAGCTACGCTCCAGCAAGAATATCCATATCGCATATAGAGATCTCTGCCGGACAGAAACTCCACCTATTAAGGGCTTGGTCCATTTAGGGGAAGCGCTCTCGACGCGATTAGGTTTCCGAACATCATCAACGAGCCCGCGCACAAACCGCCGTCATATCGATATCGAAAGTACGCACGCGGTTGCCGTAGTAGTACAGCAGGTCCAATTTGTGCAGCGCGGCGCCGTTCATCAAGCGCTCGACCAGCTTGGGGGCGTGGTAGGTGCGCAGGTAGCTGACGCCCTCTTCGAGGACGGCATCGGTGTCGTGGTCGCGGATGAATTGCGATAGGCGCAAGTCACCGGCAGCCTCGCGCGCCTCGAGCTCGACGATGAGCTCGGCGAGGACGTCGCTGACCTGGTACCAGGGCACGATCTCGCCGGTGGCCAGGCGCAGCAATTTATAGACGTCCCAGCGCGGAAATTTGCGCTGCAGCAACTCGAAGAGCACGAAGGCGACCACGTGGGCGGGCGTGAGCACCGTATTGGCGCGGAACGCCTCGGCGATGCGCTCGCCGGTGTGGCGGGTGTAGGTGCGGTCGCGCGACTCGTCGTGGCAGACCTCGTCGGTCAGCGCGCGCCGCACATAGCTGGTCGGGTCGACGCGCCGGCCGCGCCGGTCGTAGCTATTGCCGTCCGTCTCCACTCGATTGCCGAAACAATCCATCGGCTGACCGTAGCGGATCACCGTCGTCGAGGACATCTGCATGGTGTTGAGCGCAAAGCGCACCACCTGGCTGATCTGGTTGAACTCGTCGTCCTCCAAGAAGTATCGCCGCCCGCCTTCCCGGCGCAGGTGGTCGTGGATGAGGCTCTCGGCCTCCAAGACCAGGTTATAATTAATGGTCACCGGGCAAATATAGATCGGCTTTTCGTGGCCGTGGTTGAGCAGGTTGTTGACGTAGGCGCTGATCGCGGTGCCCAGCAGCCCCAACTTGAGGTGACCCTCGACCTGATTGGAGCGCGAGCGGGTGCCGCCGGGGAAGAACAGGCTGTGGTAGCCGCGCTCGAGCAGCACCTGCGAGTAGGTCTTGAGCAGGCCTTTATACAACGCGTGCTGGATGCGCCGGTCGACCTTATAGGCGCCCAGATTGTGCATGAAAAAGCTGGTCAGCGGGTTCGTAAATAGGTTCTTGCCCGCCCCGTAGGTCACCGGCGGCAGCCCGGATTGGTGCAGCGTCCAGCCCAATAGGATCGAGTCCATATTGGAGCTGTGCGTGGGCACGAAGACCAACGTGCCGCGTTTGGCCAGGTGTCGGAGCGTGTCGGTGTGGCCCTCGACGACGATACGCTGGCTGAGATCTCGCAGGTGCTTGAAGGCCTTGCGCAGATGCAGCACGCCGCCGGGCAACTCGCGAAGGTCCTGGGCCTTGAACAGCATGCCCAGGCCGAGCGGCAGCGCGCCGGTGGCCAGTTTATAGACCCGCGGGTCGAATTTGCCGGCGATATCATCGGCGTAACCGCGTGCCAGGTCGCGCAGAATGTCGCGCTTCCTTGACTCGCTCATCTCGCCGAGCTTTCGGGAGACCTCGCGCCACCAGGAGATGGAGCGTACCTCCTCCTCGGGCCCCTGCTCGACCTGCAGGCGCTCGACCTCCTGATAGGCGGCGTCGTTGAGGAAATACTCGATGCCGTCGTCCTCGATCTGGCGGGTCTCCGACAAGATCGAACTGTAGGTACGCCGACAAACTTCCGAGACGATATGCGGCCGGTCCGCGTTGAACCCAAACAGAGGTGGTTGCGCCATGCTTCGGATACCTCGTTGCCGTAATGAATTTCGCTGAATTCATCTATACGGTGTGGGGTCAAATGACTCAAGGTCATACCCCGTGAACGTGAACCGCCGTACCCCCTGCACATCGGGTCATTCGAACAAAAACGGCTCGAATCGGGGGAAAGTGCTCGACCGAAACAGCATCGAAATGCGGCCACGCTGCAGGTTTAACTACGGTTCACGTGCACGTGCACGTGCACGTTCACGGGGTGTGGCTGCTCGGACGTCTATTCGAGATCGATCATATTTGTGAGCATCGACGCGATGCGGGTCAG
>CAYLTX010000215.1:0-9909 GCA_964386725.1 uncultured Bradymonadales bacterium
TCCCTGGCGTCGAAAAAAAACGGAGCGACGTCGTCCCTGGCGTCGAAAAAAAACGGAGCGACGTCGTCCCTGGCGTCGATCATAAAAATGGAGCAACGTTGCTCCAATCGCTGACACCGATGTCCTGAGATGAGCACTTCGAGCATGACCGAGCGAGTTCGACACATCACCCTGGCGGCCTTTTTTGTCGCGATCGCCACGTGCGCGCTCCTGGTCGCCTGCTCGAATGTGGGCGACGCCTGCCAATTCGACTCGGATTGCAGCGGCGGCAATCTCTGCGTTCAGGACACCTGCTACGCCCCGTGCAGCACCGGCGAGGACTGCGAGGCTCCCTACGATAATTGCCACGCCCACAGCCGGCCGGCCTCCGACGGCCAGCAGACCGTGCGCGTCTGCGTCACCGACGAGTTCGAGGAGCAGCAACAGGCCGGCGAGGACTGCGAGAGCGTGGGCGACTGCTGCGAAAGCGACGCAGAATGCGCCGAGGCCTTCGACGACGACGCCTACGTCTGCGGCCTGGACGATCGCTGCATATTGCCGGTCGTCACCTCCCACGCCGTGCTCATTCGCGACGTCAGCGATCCCAACCAGCCGCCCGACGACGACGGGTCGGGCGCCGACATCGCCGCGGCCTTCGTGAGCCGGGCGGGGGCCGCCGACCCGGTCGGCTACGCGACCTGGCTCGAGTACTCGCCGGCCGACGGCGCCGACGCGCCCGCCTCGGTCCTGGAGGGCGCCTTCGACGGCAGCGCGCCCGACCTCAGCGCAGACGACGAGTGCGTCGACGGCGCCTTCACAGACCACGCGGTCCCCCTGGGCCGCGGCGGCGGCGAGCTGCTCCTCGGCTTCGACGACGAAGACGGCGCCCCCCTTCGTTTGAATACCAACTGGCGTCTGGTCGTCATCGAGTGGGGGGAGAATTGCGGCGTGACCGACGCTCGGGAGCGCTTCGAAGTCTGGTTCTGCGAGGCCGAACACACCGCCTCGACCGAAGCGAGAGGCCACATGATCGACGCCCAGACCGACTGCAACCGCCGGCTTGCGCCCGACGGCGCCGCCGGCTACGCCGTCATCCCGCTAGACGCCGATTGAACAGGGTATTTGCATTTGCTGATGGTATTCGGTTACAGGATGGTTATTGCTGCATTCAATGACATCCTCACGCTGCGAGTATCAGGCCCTTTTATTGCATTTCAAATGACAATCGGGGATGCTGGTACCGAAGAACCAAAGACGCGCGTGAGCGCATTTTGTGAACTGGTCGGGTGAAGTGGCAGCAATTTTGCAGCCTGACCGAATGTGGCGCCTCGAATGGTGCCGCAGAAACGATGACAGTTGTAATCATGAGAAACTCAATTGAGTAAGGGGATCAAAATGAAGAGAGTTAAGAATTTATTAGGTATGTTTTTGGTCGTAGTGGCCAGCGCGGGCCTCTTCGTCGCTTGTGGCGACGCAGACACCTCCTGCATTACCGACGACGATTGCGGATCCGGCGAGCTGTGCAACTTCGAGACCGAAGAGTGCGCGTTTGACTGCACGGACGACCCCGACATTTGCTCTGCTGAAGGCGAAGAGTGCGTCGAACGTACGGAGGCAGAGGGTTCTATTTGTGTCCAGGCTGACACGAATAACGACCCCAACAACGACCCCAACAACGACCCCGAGTGCGAGACCAGCGACGACTGCGAAGGCGAGCTTGTCTGTGAAGACAACGCCTGTGTGGAGCCCTGTGAAGTCGGCGACTGCGCCGAAGGCTTCGCATGCAACACCGACACCGGTATCTGTGAAGTCGAAGAAGACACCGACGAGTACCGCTTCATCAGGGTGACCGACGACACCACCATCGCCGATGCCTGCACCTCGCCCGACCCCGGCTCCGATATCTACGGTATTGAGCTGCAAACCGCCGACGGTACCTTCTGGGCCGACGTCAAGAATGCAGACGGTATCAACACCACCGACAACGACCTCACCGACGCCGACTCGATCCTCGACGGCACTCCCCCCGGTCTCGACGGTGACTGCCCCGAGGCGACCTTCTCCGACGCCGTCGTCTCACTCGGCTGCGGTGGAGACATCATCGTCGACTTCCTCGACGCCGACACCAATCCCGTCTTCTTCTCGTCCGACGCCTCGGTCATCGTCTACGAGTATGGCGCCACTTGCGACGGCTCATCTGATGACGAGTACCTCATCGAGGTGTGCAAGAACACCAGCGAGGACGATATCATCCTCGACGGCAGCACCTGCGATGGAATCGACCTCGGCGGCGGAAGCGGCATCATCGAGGTCGACGTGCTCGACGAGTAATCCCGCAGCATACCGACCGCGCCCTAATTCCTAGGGCGCGTCGCCGCCCGGCCTGCCTCTTGGCGAGCCGGGCGGCTTTTTTCTTGGTAGATTTCGTGAACGACTTTATCGCGCCGACGCGTCTCGCTATGCTACGATAACTGCGCCGCGGCGACTCGCCGCGAGCCGAATCTGAATAAATGTTTGAGGAGGAAGACGTGAAGGCTTTTCAGCGATGGCTCGGCATTATCTTGATGGGGGCGGCGAGCCTCGCCCTTTTTGTCGCCTGCAATGACGATAACTCCGGTGTCAGCAAATGCGTCAGCGACAGCGACTGCAGGGGCGATCGGATCTGTGATGCCGACACCGGCACATGCGATTGGGTGCCCTGCGCCGGCGCGGAGGATTGCACCGGGAATCAGGATTGCGTCGAGCGCGACAACGGCTCGTCGGTGTGCATGCTGCCCAGTGATGATGACGACGACGGCGATGACATCGAGGACACTGGGTGCTCAGCCGACGCTGATTGCGGCGGCGGCGAACTCTGCAACTTCGAGACCGAAGAGTGCGCGTTTGAGTGTGAGCCGGGCGACGACACTTGCGTCTGGGACGAAGCATGCGTCCCGCGCGAGAGCGCCGACGGGGCCATCTGTGTGGCCGATGGCTCCAACGTCGACCCCGAATGCCTCGCAGATGCTGATTGTGCCGCGGGCCAATTGTGTAACTACGAGACCGAAGAGTGCGCGTTTCAATGTGAGCGCACCGAAGATTGCGCCAGTGATGAAGGCTGCGTCGAGCGTGAGAACGAGTCGGGCGCGATCTGCTTGGCCGGGCAGAACCCCAACAACTCCACCGGCGACTGTGAAAGTGTCGATGACTGCCCGGCCGGTGATGTTTGTGAAGCTGGCTTCTGCGAGGAGCCCTGTGAGCCCGGCGTGTGCGCAGACGGCTTTATCTGCAACGAGGACACCGGCCTCTGCGTCGAGGATACCGGCGCAGGCGCCGACTACCGCTATATCCGCGTGCGAGACACCAGCAGCGGCGACGCCTGCCAAACCAACGACCCGGGCTCGGACATCATGGGCGTGGAAGCCTACACCGACACCGGCTCCTACTGGGCCCGCGCTATAAACGCAGATGGCATCGTCACCCAGGGCAACGACTTTCCCGACGCAGACTGGGTCCTCGACGGCAGTCCCCCGAACCTCGTCGACGGCTGTCCCGACGCGTTCGCCGACAGCGTGGTGAGCCTCGGCTGCTCTGGAAACGTCATCGTCGAGTTCGTCGACGGGGATGGGACGCCGGTTTTCCTATCCTCCGGCGACCATATCACCGTCTATGAATTCGGCGCACAATGTGGCGGCGCTGACGATGACCAATGGCGCGCCGAGGTTTGCACGACCACCAGCGAAAGCGACATTTACGCCGGCAACTGCCAGGGTAGGGATCTTGGCGGCGGGAGCGGCAATTACACCGTCACCATCAACTGATGGCGTCTCCCAGCGAGCGCGCCCGGCTTGCCTTTGGGGGGCCGGGCGCTTTGTTTTCTTGGGTGAAGTGGCCCGGGGAAGATCCGGGCGGGTTTACTCATTGCATAGAAGCGTCTATCGTCCGCCACCGTGCAGCTCTCTGGACGTCCGTGAGCAGTACCGGCGCGGACAGAGCGACGAGGTCGAAGGCGTTGCAGTGAGGCGATGTAGTGCATCGTCGAGCGAAAACGCCAAAGAGATCGTCGCTCAGGACCGGCGAGACTGCATAGGGACGTCCAGAGAGCTGCACTAGACAGCGCTGAGAATTGCGACAGACAGCGCCGAGAATTGCGACCACAAGAGACACGATGCGACGACAACTGCCACTTTGGATATTGATGGGGCTCCTGGCCGCGAGCGTGACGGTGAGCGCGGGTTGTGCCACCGGTTCGGGCAACGCCAACGGCGAGCAGACCTACGCCGACGCCGCCGAACAGCGGTATATGGAGGCCGCCGACGACCTCGAGGACGGCAATTACCTGGAGGCGATCCGTCAATTCAACACCGTTCGCAACCGCTTTCCGTATAGCAAATACGCGCCTCTGTCCGAGCTGCGCATCGGCGACTCGTATTTCGAGCAGGAGAAATACGCCAGCGCCGTCGAGCAATACCGCAACTTCATGCAGCTCCACCCGAACCACCCCGAGATCGCCTACGCGAATTGGCGGGTGGCGCTGGCGTTCTACGAGCTGATGCCCTCCGATTGGTTCCTGTTGCCGCCGGCCTACGAGCGTGACCTGGCCAAGACCCGCGACGCGGTCCGCGAGCTGAACGTCTTCTTGAAGCGATTCTCCGACTCCGAATACGCCGACGAGGCCAGAAAGCTGCGCGCCCAGGCGCGCCGCCGCCTGGCCGACCACGAGCTATACGTCGCCGAATTCTACATCGACCGCGACAACCCCACGGCCGCCTCGATGCGGCTTCGCTACCTGCTTTCGAACTTCTCCGGGCTCGGACTCGACGCCCAGGCGCTGTTTTTGCTCGCCCGCTCCTATATTGAACTCGGCGAAATGGAGCGCGCCAAGACCGCCCTTGAGGACCTCATCGAATTCCACCCCGATACGGAATTGGCCGACGAGGCCCGCGGTTATATGGCCCGATACGACTTGTGAGGGGATCTCACAGAAACCAAGCATCCCCTATTTGGGACGACGTTGAACGGCAACGTCGTAAACTACGATTTGCGTTAGGTGTTAGAACCATCAATGGTTGCCGAGGGTTCGATAACGGCGCCTCAACAACCCGAAACGCTTCTATCATCTAACTCAAATTGTAGTTCCGCGCCGCCGTTCAGGCGCCTCAAATAGAGGATCTCACAGAAGCCAAGCATCCCCTATTTGGGGCGACGTTAAACGGCAACGTCGCAAACTACGATTTGCGTTAGGCGTTAGAACCATTAATGGTTGATGAGCGCCTCAAATAGAGGATCTCACAGAAACCAAGTATCCCCTATTTAATGCAGCGACCAAGGCTGGTTGACACAGCCACAACCACCGGATATACCATCCCCCCTCGGTTCGGGGCTGTGATTTTCCCCCCGGTATGTCGCTGACCCGCACCGAAAATTAAGAAGACGAACGTTATTCACCATACATGACTGGCGCCCCCGGGCGGCGGTTTTACTGAAAGAGAACAGCCATGAAGACGTATAGCGCCAGACAAGAGGACGTCGAACGCAAATGGCACGTGATCGACCTGGAAGGACTGCGGGTCGGTCGTGCTGCAAGCGTCATTGCGACCTTGCTGCGTGGCAAGCACAAGCCCATTTATACCCCGCACGTCGACTGCGGTGATTTTGTGGTGTGCATCAACGCCGACAAAATCGAGTTTTCGGGTAATAAGCTGAGCACCAAGATGTATCGGCGCCACTCGCAATATCCGGGTGGTCTCAAAGAGGCCAGCGCCGAGCATCTCATGGACGTGGCTCCCGAGAAGATCATCGAATTCGCCGTGCGCGGCATGCTGCCCAAGAACAAATTGGGCAACAAGATGATCAAAAAACTCAAGGCCTACGCCGGCCCGGAGCATCCGCATAGCGCGCAGCAGCCCCAAGCCTACGAGATCGACTGAGGAGATTGACCATGGCTACACAAATCGAACAATTCCACGCGATCGGCCGGCGCAAAAGCGCCAGCGCCCGAGTCTTCTTGCGTCCCGGCGGCAGCGGTAAGATCACCGTCAACCGCGAAGACGCTGACTCCTACTTCGCTCGCGACACACTCATGATGATCTTGCGCCAGCCCCTCGAGCTGGTCGAGATGTCCGACAAATTCGACGTCCTTGCCACCGTCCACGGCGGCGGCAAGAGCGGCCAGGCCGACGCAGTCAAGCTCGGCATCGCCCGCGCCCTGGAGCTCTTCGACCCGGATCTGCGCGGTCAGCTCAAGGCCGGCGGCTTCCTCACGCGTGATGCACGCGTCAAGGAGCGTAAAAAGTACGGTCAGAAAGGCGCCCGCGCCCGCTTCCAATTCTCGAAGCGTTAATCGCGAAAAGCCCAAACGCAAAAAGCCCCGCCGATTTCTCGGCGGGGCTTTTTGCGTTTGGAGAGAGTAAGATAGTGAGAAAGTAAGAAAGTTAGATACTGCAACTGCCCTCGGCCAAGCTGTCTGTTTTCGCTGTTATCTTACTCTCTCACTCTCTTACTTTCTCACTTTCTGCAGTTATGCGACAAACGGAAGCATCAGCAGCAAAGTCGCCATTACCACGGCGAGTGCTCGCCAGATGCCGAGCCCAAAATACGCGCGGATGGCACCGGCCTCGAGGTTGAAGATCCAGATGATCGCCAAAAAATGGCCCAGCGCGAATTCGCTGATGGGCGGGATGAGCAAGAAGGCGTAGCCCGCCGAGGCGTAGCCGACGATGCGCGCGCTGATCGCGCGGCTGGTGCGTGCGCCGGCCAGCTTCAGGGCCAGGTGGAAGACGCCCACGTGCACGGCCAGCCCGATGAGGACCCTGACGGGCACCAGGACGAACATCAGCGTCTTGAACGTCTGGACGCTCACATTCGCCTGGGCGGCGTACTCAGCCAGGCTCTCGTTGACTTGTTCGAAGAAGACGAATTGCCAGGAGGTGCTGAACAAAAGACCCACGGCCATGCAGATCGCGCCGAAGGCGATCGCGGGCACCCAGGAGTCCGAGAAGCGCACCTTCTGGAAAAAGCTCCTGGGCGAGGTGACCACCTCACGCAGAGTCTGGGCGAAGGCCGCCGGTGAGTACTCCTGTTTGGAGTCTTCCCAGGGGGTCGTGGGGGGCGCGAACTTCTCGCGGCACACTGCGCAGACGCAGTAGCCACGCAAATCGCTGCCGTGGCAGGCCGCGCAGACGTCGCCGCCGCACTCGGTGCAGATGGCGACGGCCGGCGCGGCCTCATGGTGGACACACGCACGGCGATGCCGTGCGTGGTCCACGACGGGTTGGTTTACAGCTGGTTCTTTCACTACTTATACGTCTATCTACGTCTATTTGTCGTCTTTCTTTTTGCGCTTGCGCCGGCGAATCTTTTTGCGCTTGCGCTTCTTTTTATTGCGCGACATCGACTTCGAATTCGAGCCGTCCATCGCCTGTCGGTGGTGGCTGGGCGGGGTATAACCCGGGGGCAACTCCATGCCGCCCATGCCGGGCAGGCCGCCACCCTGGGGCTGCTCGCCGCCGTCGCCGCCGCCTCCGAACATCTCGCCCATCAGCGAGCCCATGTCCATGTCTTTCATCTTGCGCATGGTGTTGAGCTGCTTGAAGCCGGGGATTTTGTTGAGGAATCCGCCGCCCATATTGCCGAATTGCTGCATCATCCCCTGCATCATATTGAATTGCTGGATGACCTGCTCGACCTTCTCTTGATCGTTGCCCGAGCCCTTGGCGATGCGGCGCACGCGGTTGGGCTGGGTGGTGAGCACCTCGGGCTGGGTCTTCTCCTTGTCGGTCATCGACTGGATGATCGCCCGGATCTTGCCCAACTCACTATCGTCGACCTGGGCGTTGTCGGCCATGCCGGCCATCCCGGGCATCATCTCCATGAGCTCGCTCATCGAACCCAGCTTGGAGATCTGCTCGAGCTGGTTGTAGAAGTCGTTGAAGTCGAACTCCCCGCTGAGCATGCGCATGGCGTCTTTTTCGGCCTTCTGCGCTTCTTCCTCGGAGAGCGTGCGCTCGAAGCGGTCCATCAGACCCATGACGTCGCCAAAGCCGAGGATCCGGTTGGCCAGGCCCTCGGGGCGGAATTCCTCGAGGTCGTCGAGCTTCTCGCCGACACCGATGAATTTGATCGGCTTGCCGGTGACTTCTTTGATGGACAGGGCGGCGCCGCCGCGGGCGTCGCCGTCGAGCTTGGTCATGATGAAGCCGTCGACCTCCAGCCGGCTGTTGAACTCTTTGGCGGTGTTGACCGCGTCCTGGCCGATCATGGCGTCGGCGACCAGGAAGATATTCTCGGGCTTGGTGGTGCCGATGATCTGCTCGAGCTCGTCCATGAGCACGTCATCGACGGCCAGGCGGCCGGCGGTGTCGTACAGGATGACGTCGCAGTCTTTGTCCTCGGCGACCTTCATCGCCTCTTTGCAGATCTCGACCGGGTCGGCGCCCTCACGGGCATGCACGGGCACGTCGATGCGCTTGGCGAGCACGCGAAGCTGCTCGATCGCAGCCGGACGGTAGACGTCGGCGCCGACCAATAGCGGCTTTTTGCCCTCCCGATCGATCAGATACTTGGCCAGCTTGCCGGTGGTGGTCGTCTTACCCGAGCCCTGCAGGCCGACCATCATGATCTTGGTCGGGCCCAGCCGCGGGTTCGAGTACATGATGCTGGTGTCGACCGGCCCCAGCAGGCTCTCGAGCTCGTCGTGGCAGATCTTGATGAAGTGGTCGCCCGGGCTGACCTCGACCTTCTCGTCGGCCTTGGCCGTGATCTTGACGATCTCGCCGAGGGACTTCTCCTTGACCCGCTTGATGAACCCCTTGGCGATCTTGAAGTTGACGTCCGCCTCGAGCATCGCCATTCGGATGTCTTTGAGGGCGTCGTCGATATTGTCTTCGGTAAGCTCTCGCTTGCCTTCGAAACGGTTTTTTACGTCGCGAAATCCCTTCGCAACGACGTCAAACATAGCCATAACGCAATCCCTGTGTGCCTAGAATCTGTCTAGAAAATCGAGTGTCTTGAATTGAGCGTAATTGAGCGTGCGCTTGTCACACCAAACGAACGTGTCTATCCGGGCCGTTGTTCCGCAGAGATCTCTGCCGACGGCGCCGGTCGGTGCTATTGGGGAGGGCGACTGGCGGCTCTTTTTGCCGACAGCGGGAGGTGCGGTTGGCGAGGGCCGCTCGAGGGCCCCTGCGTGACCGTCAGGCTGGCTTGCAACCTATCCACTGCGCCGATCGGTGTCAACCAGCCGCAGCCCCAGTCGCAAACCCCATGCAGCGGTGAGAGCTTGCGGTGTCTGCCTCCCCCCCTTATAAGTATGGGGTGAGTAAGGAGAGATAGCCGAGAGGTGTTCCGGGCGGAGTTCGCTCGGAGTGACCCGTAAAAATTGTCGACTGCGGCCGCCCCGAGCGGCCGCTTACATGCGCGCTTTGGAGATATCATGCATATTCGTACCCGACCGGGACGTGTCCGCCTGTTGCTTATCGCGGCACTCGTTGCTTTCGTGAGCTGGGCGACGCTGGGCTGCCAGAAGACCCCTGAAGAGCAGCTTCGCACGGCCAAAGGGGCCGTCATCAAGGAAAAGCCCGACATCGCTGAAGAGAATCTCAAAGCGGTGCTCGCCGCCGACTCCGAGAACTTCGAGGCGCGCCGGCTGATGGGCCAGGTCCACCAGCTTCGGGGCAACTACGCCAAGGCCGAAGAGGTCTTCGACGGCCTGTGGGGCGAGGCCGGCTTCGACAAAGAGGGCGCCGAGCTGTCCACCGACCAGAAGAGCCAGAAGGAGACGCTCGAGGAGAACCTCACCGAGCTGTACCTCGACTGGGCTGACTCGCTCGACCCCGACGAGGAGCCCGAGAAATTCGAGGAAGTCGCCCGCAAGGGTCTCGAGGTCGCCCCCAAGAAGCCCTCGCTAAACAGTATGCTCGTCGACTTCTACGAGAACCGCGCCAAGCAATT
>CAYLTX010000216.1:0-9636 GCA_964386725.1 uncultured Bradymonadales bacterium
CTCCCCAAATAGCCGACTTGACCATCTTGAGAGAGCTGGGGGTAAGCCTCGGCGCCGTTTGCCGAGGCGCACCCCCAGAGAGGGTCGCCGCTCACACATGCTCAAAGACAAATATGACGGCTGCCCGGGGCTCGCTCCCACCTCATGTAGCTTTCACCCCATCCCCATGTTATGCACCCAAGTCAACACGACGCGCATCTGAAATATAGAAGAGCTTCGGCGCAGCATAAATTTTTCGGGACCAAATAGTAATGAGCGAATTGACCGCAGACTTCGGGCGCCTTCGCGAGGCGCACCTCGACCAGATTCACGAACTCATCGATCGGGTATGCGTCGACGAGTCGCCCGAGGGGTCGTCGCTGGTGGAGATGTGCCGCTATCATATGCGCACCGGCGGCAAGCGGCTGCGCGCGATGTTGCCGCTTGCGGTGGCCGAGGCGTTCGGGAAGCCGGCCGAGGAGCTGGTCGCCTTCGGGGCGGCCTGCGAGATGCTGCATAACGCGACTCTGGTGCACGACGACCTGCAGGACGGCGACCGGGTGCGCCGCGGCGAGGAGACCGTCTGGGTGCGTTATGGGCGTGAGCGGGCGATCAACCTGGGCGACGCGATGTTGTATTGGACGCCGCTGTTGCTGTCGCGGCTCGACTGCAGCCCGGCCAAGCGCCAGCGCGCCACCGAGCGGCTGCTGCGCGAGGCGCTGCGGGTCATCGACGGCCAGGAGCGCGAGTTCTTGCTCAAGGACTTCGAGGCGCCCACGCCCGACGATTATTTTCGGATGGTCGAGGGTAAGACCAGCGGCCTGTTTGCGCTGCCGGTGGCCGGCGCCGCCGAGTTCTGCGACGCCCCGCAGGATGTGGTCGACGAGCTCGAGATCGCCGCCGAGCATCTGGGCGTGCTGTTCCAGATTCAGGATGACGTGCTCGATCTGTACGCGGAGAAGGGCCGCGAGCACCGCGGCACGGACATCTGCGAGGGGAAGATCTCGGCGCTGGTCATCCACTTCCTGTCCCACACGCCCACTGATGAGGCCGCCTGGCTGCGTGGGCTGCTCGACGCCCCCCGAGACGAGGTCAGCGCCGACGATATCGACCGGGTCGCCGAGCTCTTCCGCGAGCACGGCTCGCTGGACTTCGCCCTCGGCGAGATCGACCGCCGGCGCAGGCTCGCCTGCGACACCAAATTCTTCAGCGACTACCCGGCCCTCGAGGCGCTTCTCAACGGCATGGCCGACCTCTTCCTCGAGCCCATCCAACAAGTTCTCGAAGCGTGAGCTGGCTTCCTGTAGATGCAAAAATTGCGTGTTTCCTCACGCACTTATAGCTTGCACTAGGGGAGCGGTGCGACTACAAAATGCGTAGGAAATCACCATCCTCGCTCCCCCTAAATGCGCTATGTCTGACTCCAATGATGGCGGCTGCCCGGTCTTTCACACGCCCAAGTCCGGCGATGGTGAAGACGATCAAGAAATGCTCAGCTACGGCTCGTATTTAAAGGTGCCCGAGCTGCTCGAGCTACAGCAACTCGAGAGCGACCCGCCGGCCCACGACGAGCTGTTATTCATCACCATCCACCAGGCCTACGAGCTGTGGTTCAAGCAGATCTTGAGCGAGCTGGACAGCGCGCGCGACGCGATGCGCGACGACGACCCCTACGAGGCGGCCAGGCTGTTGAATCGGGTACTCAAGATCGAGGACTTGCTGGTCCAGCAGATCCACATTCTGGAGACGATGACGCCGCGCGATTTCCTGAGCTTTCGCGCCGCGCTCCAGCCGGCCAGCGGTTTTCAGTCGGCGCAATTTCGCGAGGTCGAATTTGTCAGCGGCATGAAGGCCGGCGGCGAGGTGATGAAGAATATGCAGATGCTCGAGGAGGAGCGCGAGCGCCTGGAGAGACGCCTCGAGGAGCCGAGCCTGCGCACCGAATTCTACGAGTTGCTCGGCCGCTTGGACTACGACGTGGCGGTGCCGCCCGAAGACGACGAGCCCGACGAAGAGACCGCCGCGCAGATCTTGGACGGCTTGCACCCGATCTACGAGTCGCCCGAGAAGCACCATCATATCTATAACTTGGCCGAGGCGCTGGTCTCCCACGACCAGAATATCCTGCTGTGGCGCTTCCACCACGTGCGCGTGGTCGAGCGGCTCATCGGCACCAAGCCGGGCACGGGCGGCTCGGCGGGCGTCGATTACCTGAGCTCGACGCTCAGCAAGCGCGCGTTCCCGCTATTGTGGGAGGTGCGCGGCCACCTCAGCGACGAGGGGCTTTACGGCACTCGCCGCGGGCCGACGGAGCCTCCGGCGGAGTGACTGCGGGCTTGGGGAACAGCGGGCTTGGGGCTTGGGGGAACAGCGGGCTTGGGGCTTGAGGCTTGGGGAAAGGCGACGGCAACGGCTCGAGGTCAGGGTTTGAGGCGTACGCGAATAGTGTAGTCGAATTGGGCCGCTTGGTCGTCGACGAGTTCGGAGGTCAGGACGGTGATTTCATGGGTGTCGACGCCCTGATAACGCTCGCTGTCGACGATATAGGCGAGCTTTTTGCCGCCGCCCTCGAGCGCCTGGCATTGCCACCTCGAGGTGCCGTCCCGCGCCGGATCGATGCAACGCGCCTCGAGATCATCGTCGACCCTCCATTCCAGCGCATAGCTTCGGGGATCGCACTCTTTGTCGGGGGTGACATAGACTTCGACGATAAACGAACGAGCCCGGCAGGTCCGCACCTGGTATCGATACCAGTCTTGATCGTTGGGACACAACGTCGCCCGGCGCTGGGTATCGAAGCTGACTAATTCTTCGGTACGGTGATCGCATCCGATGGAGTCCGAGCTCAGGTCGGTGGCGTTGAGCGCGTCGTCATTGGGTTCGTGAGAATCCTGTGAACAAGTATACGAGATGGGGTCGACCAGGCACTCGCCGCCGAGCGGGTCGCCGTCGTACGGGGAGGCGTCGGGGTCGACCGGCGGGGCGTCAAAGGGGTCGTCGGGGCCGGAGTCTGGGTCGGCACCGGCAGCATCCTTTGGTTGGTCGGCGTCGGGTTGGTTGGCGTCGGCGCGATTGGAGCCGTCGGCGTCGACCGGCTCGCAGACGCCCGTCGCCGAATCGCAGACTTGGTCCGAGGGGCAGGGGGTGCCGAGCGTGCAGTCGCGCGCGTCGAACGAGCAGCCCGATAGACCGACGCCCACCCAGAGGAATGCGCAGATGAACGGGACGCAGATGGAGCCTACGCCGACAGGTCCAGCCTGGTGCGCATCGATGCTGCGCGCTCGCAAATGTGCTGGCCGCCTCATCGTCGGAGGACTCCGTGATTAAAAGACTTTTGCGTCCAAGGTGTAGTCGAATTGCGACGAGATATTCTCGTCGTCGCTACCGACTGCACCGAAGTAGAGCGACCAAATCGAGTCGTAGGGTTTGATCAGAAGGGTCCAAGTGTAGACGTTGCCCTCACGCTCACATTGCGCCGAGAAGAAGTCCCTTTCGGTGTTGCACTCCATCGACCCGCCGCCGTTGAAGCTTGCGTTGAGGCGGAACTCCTCTTCGGTACACATCTCGGGGACGGTCATTTTGACTTCGAGGCGAAACTGAGTATCACACGGCGCGACTTGAAGCCGATAGAAGTCGCCGGCTTCGTCGTAGCAGATCCTGCCTTCGATGCGCCTGGCCCACTCATCGGGCCGCTCGGCCCCAGCGGTACAACCGATAGAGCTACCGTCTCGTAAGGGATCAGCGTCGATCCACTCGTCATTGTCGTAGTCGTCGTCGTTGTCGCAAGAGACGGTGAACGGATCGACCTCGCAGGTCTCGGTGTGGCCGGCATCGCTATCAGCGTCGCTGCCGGTGTCCCCGTCGGCCGCGTCGGCGCCGCCGTTATTCGAATCGGAGTCGGTGTCGCGCGAGCCGGCATCATTCGAGTTGTTATTAGGGTCGGTGTCATTCGAATCGTGATTCGAGTCGACGTTATTGGAGGAGCGCTGCGACTGGCAGACTCCCGCCACACACGCCTCGCCGCCAAAGCAGTCGTCGTCGATCTCGCAGGATCGAGCGTTGTCCGAGCAGCCCGTCCCCAGGCTCGACGCGATCAATAAGCTCGAGACGGCAAAAATGGCGTATAATGACTTCATTTGGATTCGGCTCATCGTACAACGGTGATCAATTTGACGTGGGGTCACTGTAGCGCGCAGCGGCTGTCGTTTCCAGCGTGTCGTTACTTGGGTGCGCGTCGCGAAATGGACGCAAAGTCCACATTATGGTACTTGCTGGGACGTTCGAATGAGCTATTGGATTATTTGTTGGGAGTGAGCTGTCATGATGTCTTCTAATGCGCGTTTGTGGGCGTTGTTGTTGAGCTTGGTCGTCGCGTTTGCTTCTCCCTCGGTCTTCGCACAAGACGGCGAGGACGCCGAGGAATCCGAAGCTGTCGAAGAAGCCGAAGAGACCGAAGAGACCGAAGAAGAAGCCGACGGCGAAGCCGATGAAGCCGAAGCCGAGGGCGAAGAAGAAGAAGAAGAGCGCGAGAGTGCCCACGGGACCCGCGAGTGGAAGCCCTATTGGGGCGCCGGTCTCGAGGCGAGCATCTTCTTCAATGACCTCGACCGCTGGAACCGCAATCTGCTCGAAGACCAGCCCCAATTCGACACCAATACCGTCTGGAACTTCGACGCGGCCGTCGAAGCCTCCTTTCTGGAGGGCACGCGGCTGACCGTCTTTGGCGGCTACGCCACCCCTTTTCACGACCAGCCCGAGCTGAGTGCCTGGTATTTGGGCCTCGAGCCGGCCTTCGCCTACCGCAACGAAAGCTGGGAGATGGCCCTTGGCCTCGGCGTGGGGCTGGGATGGACCGACATGACGGTCGAAGATCGAGGCGCGGACACCGGCCTCGTGGTGCTGCGCCCCTTCCTCGAGGTGCGCCGTTACCTCAACACTTTTTCGGCGGTCTACCTGCGCGGCGGCTTCCACCAGTGGTTGCCCTACGACGTGGAGACCGACGGGCTGAGCTTCGGCGACCCGGAGCTGCCCAGCGAGTCGCGCGAGCTCGCCGAGGGCGGCCCGTACCTGGCGCTCGGTGTACGGTTTGGTGACTACCCCGAGCATATCAAACATGTGCCCGATAGCGACGGTGACGGGCTGCGCGATGACGTCGACGACTGCCCCGATGAGCCCGAGGACTTCGACGACTTCGAAGACGACGACGGCTGTCCCGATCTGGATAACGACGGAGACGGCATTCCCGACGACGAAGACGAATGTCCCAACGAACCCGAGGACATGGACGGTTGGGAAGATGAAGACGGCTGCCCCGAGGAAGACGACGACACCGACGGCGACGGCATCCTCGACGTCGACGACGAGTGTCCCGAGGAGCCCGAGGACTTCGACGGCTTCGAGGATGAAGACGGCTGTCCCGACCCGGATAACGACCAAGACGGCATCGCCGACGTCGACGACGAGTGTCCCAACCAGGCCGGCGTCGCCGAGAAGAACGGCTGCCCGCTCGAGCGCGTTGTGGTTACCCTCAAGCGGATTATGATCAACGAGAAGGTCTTCTTCGAATATAATAAGGCCGAGATCAAAGAGGAGTCCCACGACCTGCTCGATGAGGTCGCTCAGGTCCTCAATGAGAATCCGCGCATCAAGAAGGTCGAGGTGCAGGGACACACCGACCACCAGGGAAGCGAAGACTACAACCAGGAGCTGTCCGAGGAGCGCGCCGCGGCCGTCCGTGATTATCTGGTCGAGCAGGACGTCGCCGAAGCCCGGCTCACCGCCAAAGGCTATGGCTTTAGCGAGCCGCTGGTGGAGATCGAAGAAGGTGAAGAGGAGACCGACGAGCAGGCCGCCAAAAACCGGCGCGTCGAATTCGTGATCCTCGAGCAGGATGACATCACCAAGGAAGTCCTCGAGAACCAGATCCCCGAGGACGCCGCCGAGGTCAAAGAGGCTGATGAGGCCGAAGAGGCTGACGAGGCTGATGAGGCGGACGAGGCGGACGAAGCTGACGAAGCTGACGAGGCTGACGAGGCTGAAGAGGCTGAAGAGGCTGAAGAGGCTGAAGAGGCTGAAGAGTCTGAAGAGGCTGAAGAGTCTGAAGAGGCCGCGCCTGAAGACGACCAGAGTGACACCGAGTAGGAGGGTGAATATCCGTAGGTCATTTTGTCTAAACGCGCTGCTCATCGGCGCGCTCGCCATTGGACTCGCCAGCTGCGAGTCCAGGGGCGAGCGCGCCAACGGCGACCACAGCGAAGTCTTGGGCTCGTCCCAGACGTCGACGCGCGCCGGCCAGCAGCCGGCTTCGCCGGACGAGTCTTCGGAACAGGCCCCAGAAGAGCCCGAAAAACAGGCCGGCCCGCTCGAGCCCCACGGCCACGTCCAAGAGGCCGAGCTGCGCGATCTCCCCGGCGGCGTGGTCGACGGTGACACCTTCAAAGTCGTCGGCTACGCCGAGAGCCTCCGGCTGCTGCATATCGACACCGAAGAGCTCCTCCACAAACACGCCGACCGCGACAAGGCCCACAACGATTGGGAGGGCTATCTGCGCGAGCAGACCGAAGGGGACGGCTTCCAGACCTTCGGCACGCCCATGGGCGACCGCGCCCAAGAGTGGGCCCGCGACTTCTTCGAGGGCGTCGACAAGGTCTGGCTCGAATACGAGTCGGCCACCCGCACCCACGGATTCTTCGACCGCCACCTGGTCTACGTCTGGATCAAAGACGCCGACGGAAAATGGGTCAATTATAACCTGGAGGCGGTGCGCGCGGGCATGACGCCCTATTATACGAAATACGGCTTCAGCGAGCGCTACCACCAGCGTTTGAAGGCCGCCCAGCGCGAGGCTCGGCAGGCCAAGCGCGGCATCTGGGCCCCCGACGCCAAGTCCTACCCCGACTACGACGAGCGCCTGGCCTGGATGGACGAGCGCGCCGAGCAGATCATGGCCTTCCGCGAGCGCTTCGACGACAACCCGCGCTACGTCGACCTGGCCACCGACACCGCTTACGCCACGCTCAGAAGCCGCCTGGGCCGCCGCTTGGTCGTATTTGGCGAGGTCGAATACTTCGCCACCCGCGGCGACCCGGACCGCATTCGGATGAATTATCGCTACCGGCGCGACTTCATGGTCGTGGCCTTCGAGCCGGTCGACTTCCGCGACGGCGGTGTCGATCCGGAAGAAGAGGAGTTTATCTACGTGGAGGGCAAGGTCGGCCTTTATAGGGGCGATCCGCAGCTTCGCTTTGATGAGCAAAGTTGGATTCGGTCGGGGAAGAATCCGCCTGAATGATTCGTGGAAGCATGGAGGCTTGGAACCGTGGAAGCATTGGATCCTTGGAGGCATGGGAGAGCACATTGAGCAGCTTTGAAGCGCGGATGATGCGGCATGTCGGCGGAGTTGGGCTGGTGTGGTTGGTTGTGGTGTTCTTGGCCGGCTGTGCCGGGCCGCAAACGGCGCCCGATGAGCCGGCCGGCCCGTCGGAGCCGGCGATTGAGCCGGGCATTTACGAGACACAAACCGGGGAGCGCGTCGACGAGGGCGAGCTCTTCGAGCTGCTGGCCGAGCAGCGGTTCGTGGTGGTGGGAGAGAAGCACGACGACCCCTGGCATCACGAGGTGCAGGCGCGCATTTGGCGAGCGGTCAGCGAGCGTGTGCCGGCGGCGTTGGGCATGGAGATGTTCCAGCGGCCCTACCAGAATGCCCTCGACGCCTACGTCACCGGCCAGATCGACGAGGCCGAGATGCTCGAGCAGACCGAGTACGAACAGCGCTGGGGTTTCCCGACCGACTTCTACAGCCCGATGTGGCAGAGCGCCCGCGCCGACGAGCTCCCCATCGTCGCGCTCAACGCCCCCCGCGAGCTGTCGCGCAAGGTCTCCGAGGTCGGCATCGACGGCCTCACCGAGGAAGAGCGCGCCGACGTCCCCGACCTCGACCTGAGCAACGAGATCCACCGCACCTACGTGCGCCGGGCCTTCGAGCAGCACGATATGGAGCTCGACGACGCGCGCTTCGAGCGCTTCTACACCGCCCAGGTCCTGTGGGACGAGACCATGGCCGACACCGCCGTGCGCTTTTTGCGCGACTTCCCCGACTTCTCCACCATGGTCATCCTCGCCGGCGTCGCCCACGCCGACCTTAGATTCGGCATCCCCCCGCGCATCGAACGCCGGCTCGACGCCGACGAAGACGGCATCACGGTCGTCCGGCCGGTCAACTTGACGCGCGAGCCCGTCGAATCGCCGGAGCAATTTTCTGACGAGGCGGATTTTGTGTGGGTGGGTACAGAAGAGAGTGAGAAAGTAAGAGAGTGAGAGAGTTAGACCGTGCTCACTCGATCCGGATGGCCACACAAATCACTGGGCCGCGCGGCTTCTAGCCCGCCGCGACCGCATCCTGCGTCGCCTTGCGTGTGGAGAGAAGCGTTGGTGGCAAGCACTCTCAACACAATCCGATGGCCTCGCACGCATAAACACTATGCACTTCCGACCACTCGAGAAAACCGACGGCACGACCGAGGGGCTATTGTTGGAAATCCCCCGGCAGGCGCCGTGGCGTGGTCGACCCGGGCTTTGCCTCGAGTATTGCAATCGCTACCTCACACGCGACTCGTCAGATGTGTTCCACGGGGTGCGCGTCTCGCGAAATGGGCGTCCCATCTTGTGGAGTCAGATCGACCACTGGTGGACGTACATCGATATGTTGCATGCTGCAGAACCACACGAGTCGGTGCTCCGGCCAATTCGTTCATCGGATATCGAGCGTATCGATCTGTCGTCGTCGCCAGAGACCCTCGATAAGGAGTGGCTGAAATTCTTCGCCGCGGAGCTCGAGAGTTCGGCTGCGTCACCGCTGCATTACGGGAGTTGGTGGCTTCGGCATATCGCACCTGTTGAGTCCACGATGCTCTCTCCGTCGACAGGAGAGCCCTACGGCCTCGATCTTGTCCGACCGCAACTCGGACTGGAACAACCTTCGTTGGAGCAGCCCGAAGCATGCACCGCATATCATCCTACCGGTGCAGTATTCGGCATGCGTCCCCTGTCGCACATCGAGAGTTCGCGCGTCCAAATGTGGCGCAAGCGCGCGCGGCGCGGGAGTTTGCCTCCCGTGTTGCTCCTCTACGTGAGTTTGTTCCAAGGCTACCTCCTGCTCGACGGCCACGACCGCCTCGTAGCCGCGCTGGCCGAAGGGGCGATGCCCGACTGCATTGCGCTCGTCCCGATTCGACGCATGCAGCGCGCTGCCGACCCTCAGGCGCGGCAAGCCGTATGGGACGAGGCGCACAAGATCCTCCAGAGAGACGCTTCGCCCGAGACGGTCGAGGGGGTCAATCAAGCGCTAACCGCCTCCTTTCGAAATGACGAGTTTCTGATTCGTTCGAGGCTATGGCCGCTGCCCGGTGGGGTCGAGACCTGGCGATCAGAAGTGGCGAAACGCGCGGAGTCGGTGAAGACGGTCATGGGATGGCGAAATACGCGTGAGATGCTCGGCGCTGCCGAGATGTATACGCGATAGGGTGTAATAGTCCGCTCGAGCCTTGCTGCGGTCTCACCACACGCGAGCCGAGGCCAGTGGAGCTTTAAGGATTTAAGCGTCGGGTTGGGGCGCGTTCGCTCCGTCGACGCCGGCCGCCGCTCCGTCGGCGCCGAACG
>CAYLTX010000217.1:0-6155 GCA_964386725.1 uncultured Bradymonadales bacterium
AGAAGTCCGAGAAGTCCGAGAAGTCCGAGAAGTCCGAGAAGTCCGAGAAGTCGACCACGGAGTAGAGCAGATGGAGAACCTTCAGGGAGGTACCCTCGCCCTCGAGCATCGCTACGACGTTGTGGAGCGCGCCGGCCGCCACGGATTCATCACATTATACCGCGGCCGCCAAGATCCCTTCGCCAAAGACGTGTGGATCAAGACCTACGACGGCCTCGAGACCGCCGCTGCACCCGACGAACTCTTCGAGCGCCTCAAAGAGGCCGCCCGACGTGCAGCCCTGCTGCATGCGCCCGGAGTGCTGCGCGTCGTCGACTACGGAGAGGTCAGCGCCGGCGTGCCCTTTGTGGTCGCCGAACGCATCGACGCCGAGCCCTTGAGCGCGATGCTCGAGCGCGAGGGAACCTTGAGCGTCGACCAGACCGCCGAGTTGCTCCTGCGGCTGGCCGACATCCTCGCGCCGATCCACCGCCAGGGCCTCGCCCACGGCGGGCTCGATCCGCGCTGGATCTATGTGCCCGACGGCGATCTCAGCCAGGCGATGGTCGATCACGTCCAGCTGGCGCTGACCGTCGCCGAGATCCGCTCCGCCGAGAACGCAGTGATGGACGTCGAGGCGATCTCTGCGTTCGCCCCCGAGATGTTCGACGACGCGGCTGAAGACACCGACGTCGCCGGTGAGCGCTTCGGTACGCGAACGGATATCTGGGCGATGGGCGTGATCGCCTATAAGGCGCTGGTCGGCGTACACCCGTTTTTCGAAGATGAACTCGACGCCAGCGAGGGACTGCTTCGACTCAAAAACGACAGCGCGCGCCCGCTGTCCGAGATGGGGATCGACGAAGAACTCAGCGAGGCGGTCAGTCGCGCGCTGCAAAAGAGACCAGCGGGGCGTTTCGACTCGGTGGACGATTTCGCCCGCGCCTTCGCAGCGGCCGCCGGAGTCTTTGCACCCGAGGCCGAAGAAGAACAAACGAAGCCCTCGGTTGATGAGTCCCCCCAGCGCCCCCCCACAGACCTCCCTGCAGCACAGCCGCGGCCCGACTCGCTCGACGCTCCCGTCCAACGGGCTCCCGGCCCTGCCGACCACCTGGTGACCATTGCGCTGATGGTTCTGTTTCTGTCCAACCTGGCCTGGCTATTCTACGTGGCCACGCGTTGAACCTTCCCCGTGGAATTACCTACGGAGCGTTCTGGTTATATTCGTATAGCACAGGCTTCGGCCTCTCTGCGGTCGCCAGAGGTTTGTTCAGCACAGGGCATTCGCTCCCGCTCCGCCAGTGTAAATTTTCACGCTGCTCTTCCCTTTAATTTCGGCTGCTCATTGGAATACCAGCACACCCTTTGCCCGTTGCAAAGGTGGTCGGACGTCCGAGCGTGTTTAAGTTGGCAAATACAGGACAGAACAGTTACAGTGTTATTGACAAATTACAGTAGAAGTGAAATAACTATTGCGCAGCAACGCTCAATCAGTTAGAGAATAGACACAGTCTGTGGCTTTTCGTGTGCGAGGTAGGTTGCATCATATCAAGACTCTTTCCACAACTCTTTCCACAACTTTCCTCATGATTCTTTCCTAATTTCCTTCCGACTTACCTTGCACACGAAAGGCCGCAGAAACCGGCGCCGGGGCCCTCCCCCGGCGCCTTTTTTTGTTTTTTAACATCACTGCTTCCACCTGCGAGCCGACCAAGGCCCCGGCCGCACGGCTGCGTGATATGCCCCTCATCGAACCCACCTCATCGCCGGGGCCTCGGTTGCTCGCTCGCTGAGGGCATGATTCAATTACAGTATTTATAAAAACCGTATAAACCCCGATTACAGTATTTGTGTAACCGCCCTGACAGCAAGCCGCAGGCGACGGGCGTCGAATCAACCCAGCCCAACAGCCGATGGGACAGCCAAAATGGAGGAGATTATGGGCGGCGTTTTGCAGCGATGAAAACGCCGTGCAGCGCGGTCGCAGCACGCTCGACTTCAGCAGAAGAGATCACCCAGGACAGGCGGTTCAGACTGACATCGACAGCTTCGGGGATCACGCCCGCCTCATTGAGCGATCGCTGACCGAGCTGAGCCCAACGAGCTCGGCCGCCGACGCCCTGGCCGACGACGCTAACCAACGCTTTATTCTGGACACGCACGTCCTCGCCAACCGCACAGAGGCGGGCCTCGAGTTCGCTGACGTCGTGGAGGTTCTCGGTACTCAAAAAGATCTGTGCGTGCTCGCCGGGTGACCAGCTACAGACCACGCTGTGGTGATCTTCGAGTGTCTCGACGACCCCGTCGGCCGACGCGTGCGCGCAGATCCACAGCCCGGCGTCGATGTGGCTGACCGCAACGGCGGGTTGACCACGCTCGGCACGCTCGACGCGCTCAGAGAAGCCGTCGGGGCGTACCACAGTGCCGCGCGTGGCCGGCGCGTGCGCTTTCTTGGCGTACAGCGCGATCTTGGCCTGCCGGGCAAATTCGACGGCCTGCTCGTTGAGCACGCGCGCCCCCGAGCGGGCCATCTCGAGCATCTCCTCGTGATTGAGCTCGAGGAGTTGCTCGGCCGAGGACACCACGCGCGGGTCAGCGCTGTAGATCCCCTCGACGTCGCTGTAGATCTCGCAGGCCTCGGCGCCCAGCGCGGCGGCCAACGCCACGGCGGTCGTATCACTGCCGCCACGGCCCAGGGTTGTGACCTCTCGGCGATAGCTGGTGCCCTGATAGCCGGCGACGATCACAATTCGCCCGGCGTTGAGCTCGTCTTGGACCCGAAAGGGACGCACGTCCATGATACGGGCGTTGGAGTGGTTGTGGGTGGTGATGATGCCGCATTGGGAGCCGGTCAGGCTGACCGCCTCGAAGCCGCGCTCCTGGATGGCGATCGACAAAAGCGCCATCGAGATGCGCTCGCCTACCGACAGGAGCATGTCGAGCTCGCGCCGCGACGGGCTGCCGGCCAGCGCGCGGGCCATCTCGAGGAGCTCGTCGGTAGAATCGGCCATCGCAGAAACCACCACGACGACGTCGTGGCCGTCCTCGCGAGTGGCGACGACTTTGTCGGCGACCGCGCGCAGCCGCTCCAGATCGCTCAGCGACGAGCCACCGTATTTTTGAACGAGAATGCTCACTGAACCACTTTTAACAACAGCGGGAAGGCCGCCGCACATAACACGAGTACGGCACCGACGAGCACCATAAACAAGATCTCGATGGGCGCCGAGAACACGATCGCCCCGGCCAGCGCGCCGATGCCCGCCAAGGACATCACCAATAGACCGCCGCTTCGGGCCCCGCCCGACAACGGCAAGAACGCAACGATGAGCGTCAACAGGCCGGCTGCGGCCGGCGCGCTCATCACGGCCATGTCTACCACTTCGCCGCTGACTCCGCCAACGAATCCGTAGCCGCTGGCCCCCATCAAGACCAATGCCCCCAGCAGACCGAAGAGCACCTGCACGGTCTTGACGAATTTCGCCGTGGGGTCGATCTGCTGCGGCGCCAGCGATTGCTGGGTATCCTTCTCGAGCGGCGCCTGCTCGGTCTGCTGCTGCATCTGAGCTGGCTGAGCTTGCTGAGCTGGCTGGGCAGGCTGAGCTTGCTGGGCAGGCTGAGCTTGCTGAGCGGGCTGAGCTTGCTGGGCAGGCTGGGCTTGCTGAGCAGGCTGGGCTTGCTGAGCGGGCTGGTTCGCCGGTGAGGCGGCAAATTCTGCACTCAGATCGACCTGCCTGCGCCCGGAGTCCGGGGCTTGGTCGATCGGGAAGATCGGTTCGGCGTCACCGCCGTCATCAGAAAACTCGCGAATCCCGCCGCTCTGCGCCGGCTCATCTTCGTCGACGAACTCCCGGATCTGGGCCGATCCCGAGCCCGACTCGCCAACAGAGGCGGCCTCATCGCCGTCGAGCACTCCGGTATCGCCCAGAGCCAGCTCGAGAGCCTCTTCGTCGAGTTCCTCGGACGCCGCTTTGGATGTGCCGCCGGCGGCTACCGGGAAGCTCGTGCTGCCTGCGCCGAAGCCCTTTGTCGTCTGCTCGGGCTCTTCCACTACCGGCTCGATCGCTTCGACCGGCACATCGTCGAGTTCGGGGGCTTCTGTGGCCTTTCCAGAGCTTTTATTTCTTTGATTGTCGCCCCGCTTGGGGATCGAGAAGCGCGGGCCTGTCTGGGGGCGGTTAAACGGCTGGCTGTCCGAGGTGCGCGCCTCTTCTTGTGAATTTTGTGAATTCGCCGCAGGAATGCCTTTGGCGGTGTCCCGCTTGGCGTCCACGGGGGACTGATTGCCTCCAGACTCGCCTTTCGACTTGCTCTGTGAGCGCAGCTTCTGGAGGAGATTCCGTCGCCGGTCAGAGTTGGCGTCATCCTCGAATTCGGCCAGCTTATCGGGCGCCAACGCCTGGGTAGCCTCGAATTCGTCGTACGATTCCTCCGCCGAGTCTTGTTGTTGCGACGACATGGGCTCACCATGCTCGCGGAGCGCCTCGAGATCTGCACGGTTGACCGCCTGGGTGGAATCCTCGTCGAAGTCTTCCCGGCTCATCCCCATCAGGGTGCCTTTGAGCTCCTGCGACTCTCCTCTGGTCTTCGAAAAACCCGAGACGCCCTGCTGGCTCTGTAAGATCGCGTCGGCCAACTCACCGCCGGCGACCTGGGTGGCGCCGCTTTGCGGTTCGCTGCTCTCTTCGGCCAGGCCCCAGGCGGAAGCGACGTCAGAACCTTCGCGCCCGGCTTTATTAGACTCACCAGTTTGGTCGGAACCACCCGCTTTGGGCGACGGCAGCCCAAATGCCGTGGCCTTGTTGCTTCGCTTTTTGGGTTCGCTCGAGTCGGGCCGGGGCTGGCTGTCGAGGACATCATCGAGGTTGAGGTCGGAGACCACGCGTGTGGCGCCATCACCCTCGGACTGGGTCTGCTCGTCCACCTGAACCGGAGCGGTGCTCTCGGCGAGCCCGGCAGGCTCGCCAGATTGTCCCGGTTGAGAAGATTGGTCTGGCTTTTCTTGGCCGGCGGCGGCCGGGACCCCAAATAACGTGCTGCGCTGGCGCTCCTTGGTCGGGTCGTCCTGTTCCTGCTCACCACCCTTCATCGCCGGAAGTCCCATCATGGTGCGCTTGGCGCTGCCCCCATTCATCTCGTGGCCGCATTTGGGGCAAACGCTCCTCGTCGGCTCGAGCTGAGCGTTGCAGGATGGGCACTTCATCAAGGCATCTCCGTTCTCAGAAGGAATAGTAGGAGTACTACCAAGCTAGGTCTGATGGCGACGATCTGTCAATCTTCACAACCCCTTATCTATACAACAAACAAAAACACAGACTTTTTATTCGGATTCGACCGCAACTAACCGACTCGGCGTTCAGGCCGGATCGTCTCGTTTCATGATCTCTCGCAATAATACCGTGGCATAGGTGCCCGAGGGAAGCGAAAACCCCACCACGAGCACGTCCTCACCGTCTCGGCTGTCTGCCTCAACCTCGAGCCCGACCGGGTCGACCAGCAGCGGCCGGCGCGTGCCCCGGGTCAGCTTCGGGTGGCGCTCGAAGAGCGCGGCGTCGATGCCGACAAGCTCGTGGACCTCGCTCTCGAAGGCCGCTGCGTCGCGCTCCGGGGCGATCATCGACGGGCCGGGCATCGGGCCGGTGGTCACGATTTCGCGTCGGTCGAGCCTGCCCTGGCACTCCTCGAACTCCTCGGTGGGCACCACGAACACACCGCCGGTGTCGGTCTTCTTGACCACATCACCGTCGAAGACCGTCCGCAGAATCCCGCGGCGCATCCGCTCGGCGAGCACCCGGTTGAAGACCTCGCTCTGGGCGGCGCTGGCGGCGAGCCGCTTCAGAAAATGGTTGCGCCGAAGCTTTTTCTTGGCCTCGGCCTCACCGCTCAGATACCCCAGCCCCAGCCGGAGCGTCTCGCCGCCGTCGCCAAAGCGCTGCAGCCCATAATAATTGGGCATACCGACCTCTTCCAAACGCCTACAGACCTCGCGAGCCCGCTCGAGCGCCTCGTCGGCGCCGACCTCGAGCTGGCGGACGACCACCTGGAAGCGGTTGCCCTCGAGGTGGCCGGTGCGAAGCTTATTGCGGTGAAGCGTCGCCTCGAGCACCTCGATGCCCTCGTCGACTTGGCCAACGAGTTCGGCTGGATCATCGGCGTCGATCTCGTGGAACGGAAGT
>CAYLTX010000217.1:6165-9618 GCA_964386725.1 uncultured Bradymonadales bacterium
AGACCCACTGACGGGTCACCGCGTGCTTATCCTTATTGCCGGCTGCGCCGATATCGCGCTTGCTGACCCGGAAGTGAGACGCCAGCGCCCCGAGCAACTTGCCCGAGGAGACGTTGCGCTTCTCGACCCATATATAGGCGTGCTGGCCGTCGCCCTCGGCCTCGTATAGCGGGACTTCCTCGACCTGAAAGTCCTCGAGTTCGCACTTGATGCGGCCGCCAACACCGGGCAGATCGTCGCTAAGATAGGGTCTATCAGAGATATTCATATCTGGTATGTTCACAAATGGTCTTAGATCTTATTAGGACTGCACCCAGGGCAGGGATGCCCTGGCACCGATAGCTTTTTAAGCTACTAACGAATCCACAGGCGGATTCCAAATGTCATCGACCCTCTCCAAGACGCCCGCGAAGATTCGCCAGACTATCGAGCGCTACACAAAAGAGCGCGAAGAGCTCGGCGAGCGCGCCTTCGAGGGCGCCGACAGCCTCGAGTTGGCCGGCGAGCTCGCGGCGCTGACCGACGACTTCGTGCTGTCGATGTGGCGCGAGGCAGCCTCCCAGGAGCTCGTCGAGGCGACCACCCTGCTGGCGCTGGGCGGCTACGGCCGCCGCGAGCTGGCCTTCGGCAGCGACATCGACATCATGGTCGAACTTGGCGACGCCGACTTCCTCGAGCGCCCCGAGCTCCACGATGCCGTCGAGCGGTTTTTGTCGTGGTGTCGCGACGCACGCCTTCGCATGGGCCACTCGGTGCGCACCGCCGAGCAGACCCGCGCCGAATTCGACGTCGACCCGCGCACGCCCATCTCGCTGGTCGACGCCCGCGCCCTGGCCGGCCAGCCCGAGGCGAGCTGGGAGACGGTCCGACGCGACGAGGCCGCCGCCTACTTGCGCGGCGAGGACGCCGGCGTGGGCTTTGTCGAGCTGCTCATGCAGGGCTACGCGGCCCGCCTGGAGCGAAACGGCAAGACCGTCTACCTGCTCGAGCCGGATATCAAATCGGGCGAAGGCGGCCTGCGAGACCTCAACTGCCTGCACTGGGCTGGTCGGGTGCGCTGGGGATTTGCGCCCGGCGAGCAGACCCGGCCCGAGGTCGGCTGGACCGCCGAGCTTCGCGATAAATACCGCGACGGCCTTCGCTGGATTATGCGGCTTCGCCACCTGCTGCATCTGCACCACGGCCGCGCCCACAACCGGCTGACCTTCCCGGATCAGGAAAAAATCGCCGCCCACGTGCTCGGAGAGGAGACGAGCGATCCCAATGACCTCAGGACCAAAGCCGAGCGGCTCATGCGCCATCACTACCGCGAGGCGCGCGACATCAGCACGCTCACCCAGCGGCTGCTTCGGCGCTGGAAGCTCGTCGACGACAGCGACAACTCCGTGGCCGGCGGCCTCTTTTGCCTCACCAAGGGGCAACTGGCCTTCTCACCGCCCGAACAGCCCCGCAAGCTGGACCCCATGCAGGTCATGGAGGCGCTGGGCAAGGCATCGGACCACCAAGCGCTGCTGCATCCGGTGCTCGAGATGAGCATCGCCGACAGCGTCGAGGCCTGGGGCGACCATGAGCGCCGGGAACCGGACCTCAACCGGGAGCTTCGCCGACTCTTGACCGATCCGATCAGCTCGCCGAAGACCTCCGAGCGACTGCTGGAAAACGAGATCCTCACCAAGCTCATTCCCGAATTCGAGCCCATCGTCTGCCACGTCCAGCACGACGTCTACCACGTCTATACGACCGATATTCACTCGTTGAAGTGCCTGGAGAAGGCCCGCAAGCTCGTCTCCGGAGAGCCCGACGAGGAGGCCCAGCGCTGGGGACTCTTCGCGACGGTCGCCTCCGAGGTCGAACGGCCCGACATCTTGCTGCTCGCCGCACTCTTTCACGATATCGGCAAAAACCGCGGCGGCGACCACAGCCGGCGCGGCGCCGAGATGGTCAACGACATCGGCCGGCGCCTCGGGATGGACGCCTCCGACGTCGACCAGCTCGCCTTCTTGGTGCGCGAGCACCTGACGCTGTCGGATACGGCGCGCCGCCGCGATCTCTCCGATCCGCGCGTCGTGCGTGAGGTCGCCTCCCGGCTGCGCACCGTCGAGACGCTCAACCAGCTCACCGCGCTGACGTTTTGCGATATGTCCACCGTCGGCCCCAACGTCATGACCGACTGGAACGCCACGCTGATCAGCGAGTTGTACGGGCGAGTGCGCGGGGCCATCGAGGGCGGCCTGGAGAGCCTGTGGAAGGACCGCCAGGAGGCCGTCGAAAGACACCGCGAGGCGCTCTGGCAGATACTCCAGCAAGTCGGCGACGAGCCCACCTCGGCCGGCGAGCTGCGCAGCCAGCTCGACGCGTTCGTGCGCGACGTGCCCACCGACCACTTCGCCACCACCCAGCCCGACGCGCTGCTTCGCCAATTTCAGGTCTACCGCGGCGCACGCCTGGCCGAGCGCCCGGCGGTTCACTTCACCACGATGCCCGAGCGCGGCACCACCGAGATCATCATCTGCGCGCGCGACGTCCCCGGCACGCTCGCCAAAATCGCCGGGGTGATCAGCGCCTCGGGCCTGAACATCATGGCCGCCCAGATCGTGACCACGGCCAGCGGGCGCACCCTCGACATCTTCCAGGTCGGCCAGGCGCCCCCGCCCGCCTCGATCGTGTCGGCGCGCCAGACGCGCCCGCCCGAAGACCCCCGCCGCCTCGACCGACTCACCGACAAGCTCGTCGCCGCCCTCGAGGGTCAGACCTCGGTCGAGTCCCTGCTCAAAAAGCGCATCTCCGAGGCGCGCCTGGCCCCCCGCCCCACCCCGCCGGTCCACTCGCTGGTCGACATCCGCCAGGACATCAGCGACGCCTTCACCGTCATCGAGGTCCGCGCCGGCGACCGCCTCGGCCTACTCTACGAGATCGCACGCACCCTCTTCGAGAGCGGCGTCAGCACCCACATCTCCAAGATCGACTCACTCGGCACCCAGATCATCGACACCTTCTACGTCGAAGAGATCGACGGCGGAAAGCTCTCCGAGACCAGAATCGGCGAACTCTCCAACGCCCTATTCGAAGCGCTGGAGAATTCGCCGTTTTTGGATGAGCCGGCTGAATGAACGATGGTTCATCGACACGACCAGTCTAAAATCGCTCGTCTGGCGACTCATCTTCACCGAGATAACTCAAGTTGATTCCGAGTTCTGTCTCCAGTTTCGACTCTTCGTCACGGGCCAGCTTGAAGTAGGTAAAACCTTCGTGGCAGATGCTGATAAACCACGGCCTTCCATCACTGCGTAGGAAGGCGAGATCTTCAGGAAGCGCGGGTAGGCACCAGTCCCAAGGTGTTTCGGCCGTGCGTTCGAGGATCGATGCAGTAGACTTCGAAAGCTCATATTTGTGGACAAGTGTTGCGTTGCGGTCCCAATGACAGTGGACGTTGCACGATATCTGGCAGTGTTG
>CAYLTX010000218.1:0-9577 GCA_964386725.1 uncultured Bradymonadales bacterium
GAGGGCGATTCAGCCACTTTTGAGGAGGTTGCTGCTTAACCGAACACGAATGGGTGCCAGGCAGAACAATGTGCCAGGCGCCGTGTTATTGCGCAATTCTAAAGCCGGGTGCGGCCGGCGGGGTGTCGGTCGACACGCGCCCCCAGCTGATTCGCTCGATCGCCGCGCGTTTGAATCGCTAGGGGATCAAGATCAACTTGCCGACGGTTTGGCCGGACTCGATGTCGGCGTGGGCGCGGCCGACCTCGCTCAGCGGATAGGTGCTCACCGGAGCCGGCTTGATGGAGCCCTCGGCGATCCACCGCTCCAAGTCCTCGACTGCCAGGGCGAGCATGTCGGTGCGGTCGAATAAGTAGCTCAAGTTGAAGGCGAGCACGCTCTTGGACTCGTTGGTCATATTGATCGGGTTGAAGCGCGGCGTGCGCAGCCACCCGGAGACGAGCTTGAACCAATTGGGCTTGCCCCCTTCCTTGGGCATCATCGTGTGAAAACCGTAGATGACCAATTTGCCGGCCCGGCGCAGGTGGTCGTAGCTGTCGGAGAGCGTCGCCACCCCGTTGGCGTCGAGGACGACGTCATAGCCCTGGGGCGCGATGCGCTCGGCCTCGGCCCACAGGTCCTGTTTGGATTTGTCGATGACGTGGTCGGCGCCGTGGAACTTCGCGGTCTCGATTTTGTGGGTGCCGCCGACCACGCCGACCACCTCACAACCGGCGATCTTGGCCAGTTGGACGAGGCTGCCGCCCACGCCTCCGGCGGCCGAGTGAACCAGCACCGTCGAGCCGGGGCGCGGATGGGCGAGCTCGAATAGCGCGTACCAGGCGGTGATGAAGACCGTCGGCAGGCCGGCCGCCTCCTCGAAGCTCATCGACTCGGGCTTGTCGAAGATATACGGCCACCGGGTCACCAGATGGCTGGTATAGCCGTCGAAGCGAGTCACCGCGCAGACCTCCCGCCCGACCTCCACATCGTCGACCTCCGGGCCCACCTCGAGCACGCGTCCGGCGACCTCGAAGCCCGGCGTAATCGGCCATCCGACATATTCTTTGGCCGACTCGTACAGCCCCATTCGCACGATCGTATCGGCGTAATTGACCCCGACCGCCTCCACCTCGATCAGCACCTCGTCGGCCTCGAGCTCGGGGATCGGCTCCTGCTCGAGGCGCAGCTTGTCGTAGCTGCCCGCCGAGTGGATCACCACCTTCTGGCTAACCTGCGGGCGACTTGGAGAGTTCTCATGACGGGTCGTCTCGCTCAAAACAGGCTCCTCATTCCAATTCAACTTGTCGATAGATTCGAAGCATAATGGCGGAAGACCGCCCACCGTTGCCCGAGTGCGACCGAGCAGTCAAAGGACACGGGCATTAGCGATCGAAGCCGTAGGCATCGAAGACCTCGGGGAGTTGGTCCGCGATATACGTCTTCGTCAGCCCGAATTGTTCCAGTGAATAGTCGTGACTTCCCCCGCCGGTGGCCGGCCGGTCGAGCTCGCGGCGGACCGCGGCGCGGAATGTGTCACTCAGCGGGCGGTCGAGCCAGTCGTAAATCTGCTCGAGGGTGTCTTCGGGGTCGCCGACGAGCTCGTCAAAACGGATCGTGAGCATCCTGTCGGGGCCAAGCTTGGCGCGCTCCTCGTGCAGGCGCCGATAATACGCAATAGCCAGGTCGGCCAGACGACGGCGCTCGGGGCCTTCTTCGGCCAGCGCCGGAGAGACGGCGTCCCAAGCGGTGCCGAACATGCTGACGAACGACGGGAGGCTGCGGTACGGGTGGCGCACCAGGTGGACGAAGCGGGCGTCCGGATAGACCTGTCTCATCGTGTCGAGCCGGCCGCCGATGAGCACGCTCTTCTCGAGGAGCGTGCCCGAGTAGCGCTCGGCCTCGAAGATGCGCTGGATGCTGTCCTGATAAAAACGCACCAGACGCTCGCGCACCTCGTCGGGAGCCCGGTCGACGAACCCGGGGATGGGGACCTCGTCGATTTCGTGCAACAACAGATACATCGCCGGGGTCAGCAGAGTGAGGACGAATAGCCCCTCGTCTTCCTCGGCGCGCGCAAAGCCGAGCCGGTGGATGCCGTCCCAGCCGCCGAAGGCGGCCCCTTCGATCAACCGCACCGCCCGGCCGAGCACGCCCCCCAGACGCCCATCGAACTCGGCGAGGGCGTGGACGAGCCGGATGACCGACACCGACGGCAAGATGGTGTGGTACAGCTTCAGGTGCGCAAATTGGTCGTCGAGCGACATCAGCCGGTGCAAGAAGGTCGTGCCGCTTCGGGGGATGGCGACGATGAAGACCGGCGCCTCGACCTGCCGATCGCGATAGCCGGCGAAGAGCAGCTCGTCGACGCGTCGGCCGAGGCGAACCGCGCCGGACACGAGCCCATGAGCGGCCAAGAGCCCGGCTGCATACGCGCTCCGGCGCAAATTGGGCTGTTCGCTGCTCACCACTCGACTCAATACGTGGCGCAACGTCTGCCGGTCGATGAAGAAAGGGTCGCCTTCGGCCGTGCCTGTCACGCTTGCCCCCTGTCGAGTGCTCTCTGACTCCAACTCTTCAATGGCCGTCACCCCAAGACAAGCCATCCGATGATGCCCAGCAAAATCATCACCAAAAAGACCAGACCGGCGATGATCAACACCGCCAGCGATTGTTCTGCAGGCCGCTCCTCGGGTGTACCGTCCGGCTTGGCAACATGCTTCTGCGGCTGCTCGCCCTGCCCGGTCGCCTCGTAATCTCCCGAGCCGGCTGCGCTGACCTCGGCGCCCGGATAATAAGACGACTTTGGATCGAGGCCACGCTCGGCCAGGAGCTCGCGCTCGCGCTGTACCAGCGCCTCGAACATCTCCAGGCCCGATTGGAAGCGGTCTTCGCGCCTCTTGGCCATCGCCCGGTCGACGATGCGCTGCATGGCCGGCGAGGCTCGGTCGGGGACGAAGTCGGCCAGCGGCGTGGGCTCCTCGTGGACGTGTTTTTCGATGATCTCTCGCGGACTCGTCCCGTCGAAGGGCGGGACGCCGACCATCAATTCGTAGAGGATGCAGCCCAGGCTGTAGATGTCGGCGCGCCAGTCGATATCGTCGGCGCGAGCCTGCTCTGGAGATAGGTACATCGGCGTGCCGTAGACGATGCCCTGGCGAGTCAGGCCGGGGTCGGCCTCGTCGGGTTGCTGAATCTTGGCGAGACCGAAGTCGAGGATTTTGACGAAGTCGGGCTCACCGCGAAACTCGCACAACAAAATATTCTGGGGGTTGAGGTCACGGTGGATAATCCCGAGCTCGTGGGCCTCGAAGACCGCGCTGCAGACCTGCTTCATGACCTTGATGACCCGCAGCTCGTCGAAGTCGGCCTCGGCCATCGCAGCGCGCAGATTGCGCCCGTCGACGTGCTCCATGGCCAGGCATAGCAGATCATCGTCGGTGCGCCCGAAGATGAGCACCCGCACGATATTGGGGTGCGTGAGCATGCTGATCGCCCGGGCCTCGCGGTGGAAGCGAGCGACGACCTCCGAGGCAGCGGCCGCCTCGGCGTGGAGCACCTTCAGCGCGATATATTGCTCGATGGAGCGCTGCCGGGCCAGGTAGACGACTCCGTTGCCGCCCTCCCCCAGCTTATCGACAACCCGATACTCGCCGAAGAAGGTCCGGCCGATGATCTGATCTTCGTGGGACGCTACTTGTTCCATGGCGTGTCCCTTCTAGAGCCTCGATGACGCGAATGACTCCATAGTACATGTCTAGACCTCTCATAGCCACAGAACCAAGCCTGGAGACGACACAAGGGGCGATGTCGAGCCCACACATACTGGCCAACATCGCCCCCGGCACCACTTCAGCGCTCCATTTCACCAAAGCTCCCCCTCACAGCAGGTCTACTCGACCGGCTTATTGCTCCAGCGGGACCGACAAAAGCGGACACGAGCCGCGTCGCACGACCCGCTCGGTGCGGCTGCCGCCGAGCACGTCGCCGAGGCTGTCATGGCCCTGAGTGGCCATGACGACCATATCGATGTCGAACTCCTCGACACTATCGACGATCTCATCGGCCAGGTCGCCCTGGCGCTGAACGCATCGCCACCGCAGGCCGTCTTCGGTGACCGAGTTGACCATCTTGTCGAGCAGAATCTTCCCGTCGACCTCGGCGTCTTTGGCGGGCACTGAGTCGTCGGCGACGTGCAGTAGCACGATCTCCACGTCTTCCCTGCCCAACGTCTGCAGCAGCTTATTGACCATCTCGAAGGAGCGTTGGAAAGACTGGTCGTCCTTGACCGGCAACAGCAACCTGTCGAGCTGCACGCGACCGCTCGCCTCATCGACGAATCCCCGCTTGCCGATGGGCACGAAGAGCGTGGGCACGCGGGTGTTGAGCGCCAGTGACTCCGAGACACTCTCGCGCAAGAACCTAAAGAAGCCTTTGACCTGGTGCTTGCCGACGATCAGAAGGTCCGGCTCGATCTGGCGCATCGCGTCGAGCAGCGCATCGACCGGATCGTCGCAGCAGGTATGCACCATTTTGTAGAAATCGATCTCGGGCGCGTCCGTCCCATGCCAACTCTTCAAGAGCTCTTGGGCGTCGTGCATCTTCGCGGTTGGATTGTCGGTCACCGGGTTGGCGTGCATCGAGCACAGCCGCGCTGCGCCGTCGCGAGCCATTGCTACCCCGTGACGAAAGGCGATGCCTCCGTCGGGGTGAAGGTCGGTCGCATGGGCGATCGTCATGACGTCTTTCGTTGTTTTTTCCGGGATGCTCATTTGCCTCTCCTGGCTCGAGTAATAATGTGATGCTGTCGTTACTCCTCGCAAGAAAGGTGCCACTCGCCCCAGGTGAGCATTCGCATGCTGCGCCGGCCGGCCTCGAAGACCGCCGCCACCCCAAGCCCACGCAATGTTTGCGCAATATTTGCGCAATTTTGCCGCTTGGTCGCACTTATTGCGCGACGGCACGCGGCCCACAGGGATTCAAAGCCCCAGACCCTCGATTCTCTTCTCAGCCTCTTTTCTTACCTTTTGCTCGAGCTTTTTCTTCATTTTCCGCTCGAGCTTCTCCTTCTCGGCCTTGCGGCGGCGCTGTCTTTTTTCGCGCTCTTGCTGCTTTTTGCGACGTTCGCGGCTGTCTCCGTTGCGGCGAGGCCGGTCGGGCTTGGTCGCTGCAGGCTTGTTGGTCTTTTGCTTCTTTGGTTCTGGCGTCTTGGCCTTCTGTTGGACGGGCTTCTCAGTGACTGGCTTCGACTTTTCGCTCGCCGTCGCTTCATTCGCACTCTCGTCACTCGCACTCTCGTCACTCGCACTCTCGTCACTCGCACTCTCGTCACTCTCACTCTCGTCACCCGCACTTTCCTCACTCGCACTCTCCTCGACCGCGGCGGCCTCGTCGACCGACTCCGACTCACCGTAGCTCCCCACGAGCGCAACCGCGCCAGCGGCCGCACCCAGCAACAACAAGCCCAACACGCCGGCCACCAGCAAGAGCATTTTATTGCTCGTCCGATCGCTTCTGTCCTCCGATAGACCCACGGTAGGGGCTCCGTTGGCTGGTTTCGCCGCCGCACGAGTCGCCGGCTGCGTCGGCCGGTCGAAGTCTGCCGTGCGCTGTGCGCCGACGATCTCGCTGGAGTCACGCTCTGCGCCCAACCGGCATACCAGGGCCTGCGCCGGGATGGCCGGGATGCTGGACGGGTCCACATCGCGCAGCGCATCGGCGAACGCATAGCCGTCGACGTAGCGCTCGGTCTCGTCGTAGGCGAGCGCCTTGCGCAGCACCGGCCCGAGCGCGGAGTCGACCAACCCAACGGGGACTTCGAGCTCGCCGGTGGAGTGGGCGTGCATGCACAAGAGTGAGTTATCCAGGTCGACCACCGGTCGGCCACTGAGCATCTCCACGAGGACCAGGCCCATCTGGTAGACGTCCAGGGCCGGTGTGACCCGTTGGTCGGCGATATATTCGGGGGCGAAATATTGCGGTGTGCCCAGGACTTCGCCGGTGCGGGTGAGCCGAGCCTCGGCGGCGCTCCTGATGTGGGCGATGCCGAAATCGACCAGCCGAAGCAACTCGTCGCGCTCTCCGGGGTTGGACACGAAGAGATTGGAGGGCTTGATATCCTTGTGGACAATTCCCTCCCCGTGCGCCTTGCCCAATGCGTCGAGACAGCCGGCGAAAAGCGGCAATGCGCGCTCGGCAGACATGGGGCCACCGTCGGCGAGCACCTCGGCCAAATCATGGCCGGATAGCCGCTCCATGACGATAAAGGGCACCGTCTCGCCGCCGCCGAGCAGCCCGTAGTCATAGATATTGACCACGTTGGGATGCTCGATGCGCGCGGCCAGCTTCGCCTCGCGCTCGAAGCGGGCCAGAACTTCTTTGGCGGCCGCCGGATTGCTCAGCGATCGATGAACGTCGAGAAATTTGATCGCCACCGGCCTTTCGATATTGGTATCGAACGCCTCGAAGACCTTGGCGAAGCCACCGGCGCCCAGCAGCCCGGCGAGCTTGTAGCGCCCCTGCACAAGCTTGCCGGCCTCCAAAATGACGTCGTCGATGCGCACCGTTTTCTGATCATCCATCGGCATGTCACGGTTCGAGAGATTTTGCGAACCAGTGTAACTATACGACTGCCTGATGGCTACTCAATCGGTCTCACCAATCGGTCTCACCAATCGAGAGCGTGGGTGCCGACCACCCTACAACCCACCGAGGAACGCTAGAACACCCCCGAGACATCCGTCTTCAATGAAGATCAGACATCGAACCCTGTTGACCTCTCTGGCACGCCGGGCATCAAGGTCGCACGCGGGACACGGATTACGACCGCGGAAGACGCGGACGGTGAACGTCAGGCGACAGTGCTGATTCCGTCAGACGTGCATGCCGAAATTGACGGCACCCCATTGACCTCGAGCGAGGATATCCGTCTGACCGAGTACACGGTGGGACCGGCCGGCCGAGCCCAAATGCCTGGCGAGCTTCCGCCACTGACCGGGTATACTTATGCGGTCGAATTGGCTGTTGCGGGTGCGGATGCCGATGACGTCGTCGAGTTCAAGAACAGCGACGGCAGTGACGCTGAGGTAGCCTTCTATGTCGAAAACTTCATCGGCTTTCCTGTCGGCGAGATCGTCCCGGCTGGCTACTGGGACCGCGATCGAGGAAGCTGGATCCCGTCTGACAATGGCTGCGTCATTGAGATCACGGACAGTGATGGTGACGGCACCGCCGAGGTCACGGCAAATACCGATAGCAGCCACCAGTGCCACGTCTCTAACCTCGGTATCGATAGCGACGAGAAAGATAAACTCGGGACCGTTTATTCAGCCGAACTCAGTGGCGACGGAAGCCTCTCGCTGTGGCGCACTCCGATGACCCACTTTACGCCCTGGGACTGCAACTTTCCGTGGGGGCCGCCTCCGGATGCGCTGCCCCCCGAGCCAATGAGCCCGGTGGCTCATCCTCAGGTTCCGGATCCGTGCAATCAAAGCGGCTCGATCATCGAATGCGAGAACCAGGTACTCGGTGAGAGCATCGACCTGCCGAAAACCGACACGTCGCTGAACTACCGGACGTCGAATATGGCGGGCTTTGCCGCTGCACGAAGTATCGACGTCCCGCTGATCGGCGAAGAAATGTCAACCGGGCTCACCAACAACCCCGACGCCTGGATTGAAGTCACTCTCGAGGTCGCAGGTCAGACTCAGCGCGCCGTCTATTCGGACACCCAGCTACAGACTGATTTGACGCATACCTTTTCATGGGACGGTAAAGATCACCTCGGGCGTGAGTTGCGCCGATCAGTACCTTATGAGGTTGAGGTCTCGTACGTCTATCCGGGTGTGCAATACCGCGAGCCTGCTGATTTCGAGAGGAGCTTCGCACAAGCCGGCGCAGATGATTACTCGACGACCTTCGAGCGCACTGGAAGCGATGAAAGCTCTCCTCTCGTCTCGTTGCTGGAGGGAGGCGACATTCCGCAGATTACTGCACGCCAGTCGCGCACCTATACCGGCCGTTTTGACGGAGCCAACCTCGGCGGCACAGACATCGGTGGTTGGCAGCTCGAAGATCATCACACACTCGACATCGACTCCAAACAATTAATCAAGGGCGATGGTACGCGGACACCTTTGAAGCTAGCCGATCCGGCCGTCGAAACTGCATTCGACGTATCACGATATTTGCATGACGTGGAAACCGGACCAGGAAAGTCAATCCACGTGCTCCACACATCCGCCTATTGGGGTTATGGACGAATATCAATCATCGGCGCAGACGGGAGTGTCGAAACAAAACCATTGTCAGAGATCGATTTTAAATCGCACCGAATGGCGGTTTCTCCATCTGACGGCACGATATTTACCGTGGAGACGGTATTCACCGTCGAGTATAACCGGATTCATCGTGCAGAATTCAACGAAAACACAGATTCTTATGATCTGGAGCAAATCACGGACACTTCTTCCAATAGCGTTGATATCGCATACGGGATGGAAGGCGACGCATCGAAAATCGATCTCGCAACGGTGATGAACAACACCAGCGTCAAGGGTATGGAGTTCAACGCGGATGGTGAACTCTACTTCTTGCAGAGCGCCGCCAATATCGATGCTATTTTCAAGCTCAGCTACGATAGATCGTCGGACGTGTGGTGGATGAGTCCAGTTACCGGATGCGATGCCGCAGATTCAGATTGCGTGGAGCCCTGTTCGGCTGGCGATAACACTTGTGAAGATCCAGTCGCCCACGCGCTCGAGACAAACCTCAGTGAGCCTACCTCGCTAGCGTTTGAAGGCGATGGTGGGGTAGTTTTCAGTGAAGAGGGCCATCGTCGAGTGCGGCGGCTCTCTACCGACGGCACGATTGAGACTTTAGCCGGCAATGGAGGCGCTCGCAGTCAACATGACCCTGATTTGGAAGGGCAAGACGCACTCACAACGCCCATTGGAAACGTCTCGGCGGTCGCGGTGGCTGGCGATGGGCGTATTTATTTTCAAGCCGGTGACAATCGCATCTATCGAATCGAGGACAGCGTACTTCGTCACGTCAGCGGCACCGGTGACGAGGACGGCACGATGGACGACGGGGCACCTGCCACAGCGACAGAAATCTCGAGCGAGGTAAACGGACTTGAGTTCGGCCCGAAAGGCTCTTTGTACTACGGCGATTTTGGAAGTTCACAGTTACGTTCGATCTTCCTGCCGGGCCGTAGTCTACGAGTTGGCGATGAGTACCATGTACCATCGCGCAGCGGAGAGGAGGTGTACATTTTCGACCTTCGCGGCCTCCACCAGAAAACCGTCGACTCCATCACCGGCGTCGAACTGTATAACTTCGGGCGAAACAGCGACGACCGGCTGACCTCGATCACGGCGGCCGACGGGTCGGTGACGACCATCGAGCGCGACACGGATGGGATGGCTACCGCCATTGAAGGTTCCTTTGGCCACCGCTACGAGTTGACCTACGACTACAATGGCTATCTGGAGAGCGTCGAGCGTCCTGATACGCTGACCAATTTTTTGAACCACGACTCCAGCGGTGTTGCGTTGCGGTCCCAATGACAGTGGACGTTGCACGATATCTGGCAGTG
>CAYLTX010000219.1:0-9548 GCA_964386725.1 uncultured Bradymonadales bacterium
CGTGGTCGTGGTCGTGGTCGTGGTCGTGGTCGTGGTCGTGGTCGTGGTCGTGGTCGTAACCGAACTACAGAACCGTCGACTCCACAACCATGCTTCGATTGCGCTAGACTCGAGGCAATGCAAACACAGAGTAACGATCGTCGGGTAACGAGTAAATTCCGAGCGCGACTGAAGCAGCCCAGTGACTCGAATCGTCGTGCAGTTCGTCTACGTCTACGACCGCGCTCACGACCACGACCACGGGGGATCTGCTGTCATGTACCCGATTGCTCAGGGCTTTCGCACCCTACCCCATCACCTCCCCCGTCTGCACCCTCCACAACCTCGCATAAAGCCCATCCTCAGCCACCAACTCCTCATGGCCGCCCTGCTCGACGATCTGCCCGCCGTCGAGGACCACGATGAAATCGGCGTTTCTGACCGTGGAGAGCCGGTGGGCGATGATCAGGGTGGTGCGGTCTTCGGTGACCTTGTTCAGCGAGCGCTGGATGGCGGCCTCGGTCTCGTTGTCGACGGCGCTGGTGGCCTCGTCGAAGATGAGGATCGGCGGGTCTTTTAGGAGCGCGCGCGCAATCGACAAGCGCTGGCGCTGGCCGCCCGAGACGGTCTCTCCGCGCTCGCCGACGATGGTGTCGAGGCCGTGTGGGAGTTGGTCGATGAACTCGTCGGCCTCGGCGGCTCGAGCGGCGCGCTCGATCTGGGCGTCGGTGGCGTCGAAGGTGCCGTAGGCGATATTGTCGCGCACGGTGCCGTGAAATAAGAACACGCTCTGGCTGACCAGGCCGATCGCCCCGCGCAGGTCGTCCATCTTCAGCTCGGAGATGTCCAGCCCGTCGACGCAAATGCGCCCGCTCTGGGGCTCGTAGAAGCGCAATAACAGGTTGATCAAGGTCGTTTTTCCCGAGCCGGTCGCCCCGACGATGCCGACGGTGGCGCCGGCGGGGACGTCGAGGTCGAAGTCGCGCAGGATCGGCTCGCGATCCGGGTACGAAAAGGTGATCTCGTCGAATTCGATATGCCCCTCGACGGCGTCCGGCGCCAGCGAGACCTCGCCGTCGTCGATCTGGATGGGCGTCTCCAGCAGGTTCATCACCCGATTGGTCGAGGCCATGGCGCGCTGGTACAGGTCGAAGGTCTGCCCGAGGCGGGTCAGCGGCCACAGCAGCCGCTGGGTCAAAAAGACCAGCACGCTATAGGTGCCCACCGCCAGTTGCTCCTCGAGCACCAGATGGCCGCCGTAGACCAGCGTGGCCACGAAGCCCACCACGATGACCATCCGGATCAGCGGCGAGAACGCCGAGCTCAATAAGATGGCCTTCTTATTGGCCTGGCGGTAGGCCTCGCTCTCGTCGGCGATGCGCCGGGCTTCGTAGTCCTCGGTGGTAAAGCTCTTGATGGTCGCGATGCCCGACAGATTATTGGCGAGCTGGCCGTTGAGCAGGCCCACCCGCTCGCGCACCTCGGCGTAGCGCGGCGCCAAAAGCCCCTGAAATTTAAACGAGCCCCACAAGATGAACGGGATCGGCAGCATCGCCATCCACGCCACGCCCGGGGCGAGCGCGAAGAAGACGATCGAGACGGCCACCGCCGTGGTCAGCACCTTGATGATATCGTTGGCGCCGGTGTCCAAAAAGCGCTCGAGCTGGTTGATATCGTCGTTGATCACGGCCATCAGCCCGCCGCTGGACTGCTCGTGGAAGTAGGCCAGATCGAGCTCCTGGATATGCTCGTAGGCCTCCAGCCTGAGCTCGTGCTGGATGGTCTGGGCGAGGTTTCGCCACAGCCAGGAGTGGGCGTATTGGAAGGCCGACTCGAAGCCCCACACCAAGACGGTCGCGGCGGCGAGCACCAACAACTGGTCGAAGACGTCGACCACGCCCATTCGGGCGATGAGCGAATCTTCCTGCTCGACGACCACGTCGACGGCCGCGCCGATGAGCGCCGGCGGCGCCAGGTCGAAGAGTTTATTGAAGATCGAGGCCAGCGTGGCCAGGACGACCCGCTTTCGCTGGCTCTCGGCATACCACAACAGCCGTTTGAGCGGGTGCTGCTTCGATGATGGCATTGGTTGTTCGGACACGTGACTTCTGATCTATGGGAAGCGTGGCTCGGGCCTGACTACCACTTAGCGATTGCCAGCCAAAATGCAAGAAAACCCGCCGGTTGTCTGCGATATCCGACGCGGTGTTTAGGCTTCAGAGAGGAAAGAATCGGTGCGGACCGTGGCCCTCGAACGCCCCATATTGACACTCCCATGAGTCTAAAAACGGACGCAAAAGAGCTCTTGGCAAAGCTGAGGTTCCGCGAGTTTCTCCGACGCCCGGAGACCCGCCTGGGAGCGGCTTTTCTGGCGCTGGTGGTCGCCGGCTGGGTGATCGCCGAGCTGGCCGTGCCCGCCGACGACGAGCCACACGCCTTCGACCGGGCGCTCTTATTTGCCTTTCGCACCGGCCCCGACCACGCCCAGCTGATCGGGCCGTCGTGGGTGGAGAAATTCGCCCTCGACCTGACCGTGCTCGGCGGCGCCGTCTTCGTGACGGTGCTGGTGCTCGTCGTGCTCGGCTACCTATTGCTCAGCCGCCACTTTGTACGCGCCGGCGAGTTATTCGTGGCCACGGTGGGTGGAGCGGGGGCGGCGCTGGGACTCAAGGAGTTCTTCGAACGGCCGCGACCCGACCTCGTGCCGCCCCTATACGAGGTAACCAACCCCAGCTTTCCCAGCGGACACGCCACCATCGCCGCAGTGGTCTACCTGACCCTGGCGATCTTGATGGCCCGGTTCATCAGAGACAGGGCCAAGATCATCTACGTGATGATCGTCACCGCGCTGCTGGTCTTTGCGATCGGCTGGACGCGCGTGGCGCTCGGGGTCCACTACGCGACCGATGTCCTGGCCGGCTGGACGCTCGGCTTTGCGTGGTCGTTATTCTGCTGGTTGGCCATCGACGTGTGGGAGGGGCGACGAGCGCGCGCTTCGACAGGTCCAAAGAGGAAGAAGCCGGCAGGCGAGGAGCCACCCGAGCCGCGCTCAAGCCCGACACCCCGAACAAAGGAGCAACCGTCATGAAACAAGTCATCGTCAAGCAATGGTTCGAGGCCGAGGGCGGCTACGGCCGCGTGCCTCGGTATTCACTGCATCCCGACGAGCACAAATGCCGCTCGTTTGCCTCCGAGCACGAGGACGATCGACTCAAGCCCGAGGGCAAGACCTTCAGCGCCGAGGTCGCCGACGATATCTACGAGCAGGTCGAGGCCGGCGAGGACGGCGTCTGGTACGCCGGCACCGTGCGCATGGACGGAGAGGATATCGATCTGAGCAAGAAGAAAGACTGACGCACGGCTGTACAAAGAAGCGTTCCTTTTGTGTAGATTGCGGCGGCGACTGGACCCGATCGGCCACAAGAGGAGCGACGTACCTTGGACAACCTGGCACATACATTGGTGGGGGCAGCCCTGGCGGAGACTGGCCTCAAACGCACGACTGCGTTGGCCACGCCCACGCTATTGATCGCGGCCAACCTGCCCGACATCGATGCGCTGGCCGGCTTGGTCGGCGAGGACTTTTCGCTGTTTTTTCGGCGCGGGTGGACCCACGGCGTGCTCGCGTGGGCGATTCTGCCCCTGGTGCTGGTCGCGATCATGCTCGCCTGGGACCGCTGGGTGCGCCGGCGACGCGATCCGGGGGCCGAGCCGGTCGACCTACCGGCGATCGTGGGGCTGAGCTATCTGGGGCTTTTGACCCATCCCTTCTTGGATTGGCTCAATACCTACGGCGTCAGGCTCCTGATGCCCTTCGACGGGCAGTGGTTCTATGGAGACACGCTCTTTATCATCGACCCGTGGCTGTGGCTGCTCGGCGTGAGCTCGGTGATCCTGGTGCACTCGCGCTCCAAGATCAGCATCGCCGGCTGGACGGTGCTCGGCAGCGCGGCCAGCGCGCTGGTGCTCGGCTATGGTGGCGTGCCGGTTGGAGTGAAAATCGTCTGGGCGCTGGCGGTGGGCGGCATCGTGCTGATGCGGGTTCGGGGCTGGTTCGCCCATAAGAGCAACGCCGTGGCGACCGTCGCGCTGGTGCTCGCCGCGCTATATATCGCAGCGATGCTCTCCGAGACGGCCTATACCCGCGCGATGGCGACGACGGCCTTCGAGGAGCGCGGCATGAGCGTCCAAAACGTGTTGTCCAGCCCGGCGCCGGGCAACCCCTTTGCGCGCGACGGCGTCGTCGAAGGCCGCTCCGAATACCGCTTCTTCGAGATCAACCTGCTCGCCGACACACCGCTGGTGGAGATCAAAGAGCCGGTGCCCATCGAGGCGTCCAACCCGGCCATCGAGGCGGCGCTGGCCTTGCCCCAGGTGCGCGGGTTTCGCAATTGGATGCGCTACCCGCACTTCGAGGCGCGCCGGCTCGACGACGGCTGGCGGGTCTTCCTTCGCGACCTGCGCTACGCCGAGATCGACGACGACGAGGAGGGCTTCGGCGTGCGAGTCATCGAGCTCGACGAGGACCTCGAGCCGCGATGAGCACCCGTTTGGCACCTCCGCCTCGTGCTTATCTTGCGTATTACTGGCCCTAATTGCCGCTAATATGCACTGCAGGAGGCTTAGATGTATCAGTCGGGTCCTGCCAGCAGGCTCTCCATCTTGGTTCTTGCTTCGTTCTTCACGCTGGGCTCGCTCGGCTGCGAGCTCGTCGACTATAGCCCCCACCAAGACGATCTTCCCGAGGGGGCTCATCAGCTCAACGCCAAGAATGTCGCGCGCATCCAGCGCCAGCCCGATGGCAGCCAGATACGCATTGCCTTCATCACCGACACCCAGAACTACTGGGAAGCCACCCGCGACTTCGTCGGCCATATCAACCGGCGCGACGATATCGACTTCGTCATCCACGGCGGCGACATCATCCAATTTGGGATCATCCAGGAGTACGAGTGGATATACGAGCTCTTCGAGAAGCTCGAAGTGCCGTATGTGACGACGATCGGCAACCACGACCTGCGCGGCAACAGCGGGCGGATCTACGATCAAGTCTACGGCCCGCGGAACTACTCTTTTATATGGAGAGGAACGAAGTTCATCTTCCTCGACACGAACTCGCTTCACTACGGCTTCAACGGCAAAGTGCCCGATCTCGAGTGGCTCACCGAGCAGCTCGCGCCGAGCCGGGATTTCAAGAAAGCGGTGGTCGTCAGCCACACGCCGCCCCACCGGGAGGAGTTCGACTCCAGTCTCGAGTTGCCCTACGCCAAATTGCTCGAATCGAGCGCCTTCGTGCAGCTGTCCTTGCACGGCCACGAGCATCGATTCAGCGCCGGGCGAAATTATGGCGATGTGCTGTACTTGGTCGGTGATAACGCCGACGATCGCAATTATCTGGTCATAGACTTGTCCGACGCCGGCGTCACCTACGAGAGGGTTAGGTTTTGAGGCGAGCAGCCATTATCATCAGCCGGATGGCGGCCATCATCTTGGCGGTGGCGCTGTCGGCGGGCACGGCCACCGCAAGCGCCGCACCGGCTGACGAGTCGGCTGACGAGGCGCCCGCCGAGCCGGGCGCGCTTCCCTGGTACGTGCCGGATCTCGCCAAGGTGCAATTCGCCGGAAATATCGGATTTCTATCGGCCGCAGCCGGGTACTCGTATCTGAACCAAAAGCTCGAGACCGAAGTATTCTTCGGCTTTGTGCCTCCCTTCGTCGGCAATAAGGCGGTGTATCTGGCGAGCCTCAAGCAGCATTTTGTGCCCTGGGAATTTGGGTGGGGAGAGGCGCTGCACATCGCGCCGTTATACGTGGGTATTTTCTCGAGCTACACCTTCGGCAGTGAGTTCGAGCTCTTTCCCGACAACTGGGCCGGCGGCAAAGACTTCTATACCGAGCAGAGCGCGCTTCGCCTGGGGCCGCTGATCGGCGGACGGTTGCGCGCAGACATCGAGCCGTATGGGCCGGTCGACGACCTCGGTGCCTATTGGGAGCTCAACGTCAGCGACCTCGGCCTGAAGGCCTACTTCAGCAACACCGGCTACTTCGACTTCTACGACGTGATGACGCTGGGGGTGGGCGTGCGGGTGGGGTTTCGCTAATCGCGATCGGACGAGCCAGTCAGTCGGCGTCGTCGACCAGATCGTCGAGCACCAAATCGACCAACCAGTGAAGGTGGGCCCTGCGCTCCTGCATGGACGCCTCGCTGAACGGCTCGTCGCCCCAGACATCCTCGAGCGCCGGAGCGTAGGTGAAGTAGTTGACCACCGCGGAGACGAAGGTCAGGTACATCTGGCGGGCGGCCTTCGGGCCTTTTTCCGGGGAAATCTCGGCCAGAACTTCCATGGTCCAATTAAAGAGCGGGGCGAGCGTATGCTTGGCGAATGCCAACCGCTCGCCGCCGGTAACCAGCAAACCCTGGACGAGCTTCGAATAACGCGCGTTATCCTGCATAAACGCCCAATAATCGTCGATGAGCCGGTGCATCTGGTCGCGCACCGTCCCCTCGCTGATCAACGCACCTTCCAGGGCCCCGCGGTGCAAATCGTAGTAGCGTGACAGCACGGCCTCGAATAATTCTTCCTTGCTGCTGAAATAATAAAAAACCGAGGCCTTGTTCACGTCTGCACAGCGGGCAATGTCCCGAACACTTACGCCGTCGTAGCCGAATTTGCAGAAAAGTTCGTCGGCCGCATCAAATATTCGCGTCTTCGTATCGATGTTTTCGGCTCCCATCGTTACCTCAGTGGATCACGCCAGAGCGGCGGGGATTTAGTCGCCCTCCCTTGATCATATTACAACCATAAAATTGCAAGTGCAGTCACCGCCCGAGCCCATCGAAGGCGGCTCTATCAAGCAGTCGTAGTACCACGAGAAGCCATGAGCAGTATCAGGCGCTTTTCCGCCCTTCTTCTAGTCGCCCTCACAATCCAACTCTTCACAGCCGTCGACGCGACGGCCCAGTCGAGCTACGAGCCATTTCAATGGCAGCCCGGGTGGGAGCGCGCAGGCTGGTTGACCGTCGGGTCGATCGGCGCGCTATTCGCCGGCGGCGCCGGCATCCAATATGGGATCGGCGCGCCCACCGAGCCCAATTGGACCGGCCCGGTACTCTTCGACGACGCCGTTCGCTCCAGCTTACTCCCCAGCACGCAGGCCGGCATCGAACGCGCCGGTCAGGTCAGCGACGGGCTGATGGCCGCGCTCATCGCCGCCCCCGTGCTCATCGAGCCCGGCATGGCCCTGCTCGGTCACGGTAACCCAGACAGCGCCGGCCAGGTCGCGCTGATGAACGCTCAGGCCCTGGGGGTCACCTTCTTTGCAACGACGGCCCTCAAGCACATGATTGGCCGCCAGCGCCCCCCCGAGGGAGCCTGTTACGACGACCCCGACGCCGATCCGGGCTGCGCCAAACGCGACACGCTCAGCTTCCCCAGCGGCCACACCAGCATGTCCTTTGCCGGCGCGGGCCTGGTGTGCTTGAACCACGAGCAATTCCAACCGCTGGGCGGCCCCTGGGACAAAGCCGCCTGCTACACCGCCCTGGGGGCGGCCGCCACCGTCGGCGCACTACGTATCGCTAGCAACAGCCACTACTTGACCGATGTGCTCGCCGGGGCGGCGCTGGGTCTGGCCGGCGGCTATCTCTTTCCGAAGTGGCTGTATTTCGGCTTCGGCGACGACATGGGCATGCTGTCGGATGGGGGCGGCTCGATCACCCCGCAGGTCGGCGAGGTCAACGGCGTCCAGCTCAATTTCACGTGGTAGAGGCGCTTGGCCAATGCGATAGAGTGACTAGCTTGAGGGCATACGTAGACGCCGACAGAAGCTGTGGCTCTCAATCGATGGGCTCGCTGTGTCCGACCACCGAGCATATGCTCATATCTGCGCCACCTTGACGCTTCTAATTTGCGTCGGCTCGCCCGCCCTGGCACTCGGCCAGGCCAAACCGACCGGCGAGCACGAGTCGTCCCAGGCGCTCGAGCCCGGCGACGTGGGCTCCGAGGAGCCCGTGCCGATCATGGACAACTTCACCGTCGGCGAGCTGGCGGCCATCGGGGCTTTTACGGCCACGGCGGCGGTGATCGGCTATTTTGGTGAACACGTCGTCGGATTTCCCGGCGAGAGCTTCCGCCCTCCGGCGCGCGACAGCCTCGATTGGGAGGTCTCCACCGAGCTCAACCCGAACCCCGACCTGACCGACCCATTTTTGGGAGGCGTTCCCGACCGAATCGCCGAGCCGTTGCTGGTGGTCGGTGCCGGCGCCTACTACGGCTTCGGGGCGGTGGGAAGCTGGGTATCCGACGCCGATTGGATCTGGGATACCCGCCATGAATTCTTGGCCTTTTCCGGCGCGATCGCCTCGGCTGAGTTGTTCATCCAGGCCTCGAAGTTCTCTTTCGGACGCGCTCGCCCACGCGTGGTGCGCGGCTGCGACCCACCCGACGACCCCTGCGGCGAATTCGGCATTCCACCCGAGCGCAACGTCGAACCGAACCGTCAGGACGGACTGTCCTTCCCCGGCGGGCACACAGGCGCGTCGGCGGCCGCGATGACCTTCATCTATCTGGACCTCTCCGACCACCTCGTCCACCACACCTTATCTGAGGCCTCGCCGGCCACTCGCTTCTGGATCGGGCGCGTCTTGCCGTTGGTGCCCACCTACGGATTCGTGGCGCTGAGCTTCTACGAGCGACTCTACGCCCAGGAGCATTGGCTGAGCGACCAGGTCGTGGGCACGGTGGCCGGCCTGGCCGCGGGTAACGCCTTCTACCTCATCCACTTCGACGACACCGGCGACCCGCTGCGGGACAACCGCGACGCCGACGACGGCCAGGCCAGCCTCGGCGAGCGCGGGCAGCTGATGCCGGTGGTATTCTCGGATGGGGAGTTGGGGATGGGGTGGGGTTTTGCGTGGTGATGTCGGTGTGTGAGCGGCGACCCTCTCGATCGGCCCACGACGTGGTTTCGTGCGGAATCCAAACCGTAGCTAGGGGTAAGCCGCCACCGGGTGCGCCGTAGGCGCTCCCGGTTGGGCGCACCCCCAGAGAGCCCCGGATACCCGCCACATTCGTCTTGTAGAATCTCGGACACCCGCCACGTTCGTCTTGTAGAATCTCGGACACCCGCCATCCTCCATTGGGAATCGCGGGGCGGCGACCCTCTCTGGGGGTGCGTCTCGCCGAGTCGCCGGGTGGCGACTCGGCTGGACTTACCCCCAGCTACGGTTTGGTTTCGTGGCCATACGCTCATTCGGGCGGTGCGGTTTGGTTTCGTGGTCGGGCGATCATTCGGACGGTGCGGTCTTGCCGCCCCACCAAAACAACGCCAGCGGCACCCCGGCATTCGCCGCGCGGATCAGGGTCATATGACCGTGGTCGGCCCCGCCGTACACGATGCGGCTGGCCGCGGTGACCGCGCCCCAAAACGCCATCCAGGCCAAGATCCAGCGCCATTTGCGGCTCAGGAGTGCGCCGGCGGCGACCAGCAGGTCGAGCACGCCGATGACGGTCAACAGGCTGCGCGCGCTGGATTCGGCCAGCTGCAGTCCGAAGAACTTCTCCCAGCCG
>CAYLTX010000220.1:0-9518 GCA_964386725.1 uncultured Bradymonadales bacterium
GGCGCCGTTGCATAGACCGGCACATCGCTAACCTCGCCGGTGCGTCCGGCTTCGAATAGCGGCCGTCCGGTCACCTCGGCCTGGGTCGACAACCCGAGCAGCTCGAGGATCGTGGGCGCCACGTCGGTTGTTGAGACGGGCGTTTTGAGCTTGCGGGCGGCGTTGGCGTTGGGGTGGTGGATGATGAGGGGGACGCGGACCGATTCGTCGTAGAGGCGGACGACGTGTTGGATGTATTTGTGCTCCCAGAATTCTTCGCCGTGGTCGCCGACGATGATGACGGCGAGGTCTTGGGCGTGGGCGGTGGTGGCGAGGCGGTCGAGGAGGCGGCCGATGTGGTGGTCGGTGTGGGCGATTTCGGCGTGGTAGCGGTCGCGTTCGGTGGGGCCGAAGTAGAAGCGGTCGTTGGGGACGTAGTACCAGTGGGGGTCGTAGAAGTGGGCGAAGATGAAGTAGCGCTCGTTGGGGGCCAGCTGGTCGATGTGGTGCGTGACGCGGTCGACTGTCTGCGCGGAGGTGCGGGCGAAGCGGTGGTCGGGGCGGTCGGAGATGGTGGTGTCGAGGACGTCGAAGTCGGCGAAGGCGCGGTTGAGGAGCGGGTGGACCGGGATGGCGATGGTGGTGATGTCGGCTTCGGTGAGAGATTGGGCGATGGAGGGGACTTGGTCGTGATTGGCGCCGATGTCCGTGACTGTGCTGTGGCGGCCGGTGAGCATGGAGGCCGCCGATTGGCGGGTGACGGCGGCGGTGCTGTAGGCGCGCTGGAAGGTCAGCGAGTCGTCGGCGAGGGCGGTGAGGTTGGGGGTGAGGGGTTGGTTGTTTCGGGTGGCGCCGATGAGGTCGCCGCGTAGGGCGTCGACCATGATGAGGAGGACGCCGCGGGCTGGTTTGGGTGGGTTGGCGGGCGCGTCTTGGGGGCTGTGGGCTTGTGCGGCTTGGGGGTTGGCGCAGGTTTCTGGGGTGAGCTGGTCGATGGTGTCGGTGGTGTAGGTGCGGGGTAGCCACTGGAGGGTGCGGTAGGTCAGCGCGGTGCGTTCGTGGAGTAGGAGCCGGAGCGTGTGGGAGCCGTGGGCGCCGATGAGGTGGTGGGTGGTTGGGGCGAGCAGGAGCAACGTGCCGGTCAGTAGTGTGGTGGCGGTGGTTCTTATTTTTTTATTTTTAAAGGCTTTTTCTGACACAAAGATGCTGTCAGTCCAATTCATTTGCGCCAGCTGGGAGATTGCGAGCAAGAATAGCAGCGCCAGGCTGAGCGTGTGGAGGTGGTTGGCCGGGGAGATGCGGCTCATGGCGTAGAGGGCGTAGGAGACCTGCCAGTACAGCAGCAGCGTGGCGGCGAGGGTGATGAGTCGGCGTGTGAGTTGGGTGCGCGCGTAGCGAAAGAGCAGCCAGAGTGCGGCTGCGAAGGTGGTTATTGTGAGTGCGATGAGGCCGACGGTGCCGGGGAGCACCGGGTTGAAGAGGCCGCCGGAGGGCAGGATCGCGATGCCCAAGAGGGGGAAGAGTTTGAAGGCATATAAAAAGGAGATCCAGGCCAGTTGTGCGGCCATGAAGACGCTCCGGACGAGGTGGGCACGCTCCTGGATCGGGCGCGGCACGAGGCGCTGCAGCGCCCAGACGCCCAGGCCGATGAGGGCGCCGGCGCCGGTCAGGAGCAGGATACAGGCGGCGGCGAAGCTGACGTGCGTGGCGAGTCCGTAAGCGGCGAGGAAGCCGTCGAGGATGGTCTCGACGGCTTCGGCCAGGCCGAGCAGGAGGCCGGCGAGTGCGCCTGTTGTGATGAGGTTGATGGCGGATCGTTTCATGCGGGTGGGTAGACTGCGGAGCACGGAGTTCAGTTGGCGAAACGCTGATCGACTAGCTTCTCGAGCTGGCGTGCGCGCATCGATTCTTCACCGAGCAGGTTGTTCAGCTCATTGGGATCACTCTCGAGATCGAATAGCCAACGCGCCGCAGTCGTGCGGTCTTCGATATACTTCCATTTGCCGTCGACGACGCCGTACCACGATTTGTTGTGCAAGAATACCGGCTCTGATGGGGTCTGTGTGGGCTCGATGGGCAGCACGTTGCCGTCGGCAGGCTCGCCGGTCAGCGGCCGAAGAGTGCCGTATAGCCACTGCGTGCTAACCGGTTGTGAAATCCGCCCGGGGCGAATCCCGGCCCCGGTCAATATCATCGGCACATGTACCTGCTCCTCGAATAGCGATGAATCGTGCGTTTGGTGGCCGTGGTCGCCGAGCGCCTCGCCGTGGTCGGAGACGAATATCCACAAGATCGGCCGCTCGGTGAGGTCATTGGCTCGCTCAAAGAGGCGACGTAGCGCCTCGTCCATGCCGTAGATCGAGCGCTCGTAGCGCGACCAATTCGGATGGCTCGTGTTCATCTCGTCTTTGAAGCCGGTGTAGGGGGCGTGGGTTTCCAAGAGATGAGCCAGCGCGAAGATCGGCTGCGACGATGAGCCGAGCATCTCCCAGAGGACCTCGAAGGTCTTTTCGCGGTCACGTGTGTCGAGGCGCATCTGACATTCCAACGCTGCACAGCTCAGCTCCCGGCGTGCATAGGCAAAATCGCAGAGCGTCCGATACCCAGCATCCGCAAAGGTGGCCGGGAGCGTCTCGCCGACGGGTTGGTCGGCGCAGAATTGCTCGAGGTCGACCCCACTTGCTGGTTTGCGCACCTCGACGGTTCCATTGCTGAGGATTCCCGCCAGCGAATTCTGCGTATTCGAGGCCGGCGAGTACGCTCGCTCGAATATCAGTGCATCCTGCGATAATTGCGACAGGAAAGGAGTGGTTTCGCGGGAGTGGCCAAGCAAGCTTGTGTGCGAGGCGCGCACTCCATCGATCGAGATGATGAAGACGTGGGGCTGCTCGGAGAACTCGAATACCGATCGGGTGGAGTTTGCCTGCCGTGACGGATCCGAATTACTGCGCTTTGCGGAGTTGATGGCCGCCGCCAGCTTATTGGCAACGCGCGCGTTATGCCGAGGGCCCGTAGCTGCGAGGACCGCACGGGTGTGGGCCAGTGGGGCCCAGTTCGAACTGACGGTGGATATCGCGACGCCGATGACGGCCAGGCCCGCAAGCAAGAGAGGATGCAGCGCCGGTCCGTTGTGTCCTCGGTAGGTCAGTGCCACGCCCACCAGCCCGACAGCGCCGGCGGCCGATAAAAGGTGTAGCGGTTGATACAAGCCCACCAGAATCCATCGATCAGCCAGAAGTGCGCCGACTGCCGCGATCACCAGACCCAAGCGAGCCGTGGCTCGAGGCAGTGGGTGATCGCTTTCAATCGGGCTACTGATTAACCACGGGTAAAGGCGCCGCATACTCGCCAAGAAGACGCGGCCGGCGCCCACCAATATCGCGATGAGCAAGATGGCGGCCACGGCGCGGGGCATCCATCGACTGAGCCCATCGCCGGCGCTCAAATAGATGGCGATCGGCACACCGACCAGGCCCGAGATCCCCCAGTCAGCATGTACGGAGATGCGCTCTTGCTGCTCGAGATACCCGTGCAGGCGACCTACTAAGACCAGTGCGCAGCAAATGGCGGCTACGAACGCCAAATTTTGTACGAGTATCAGACCCAGCGCGGCAAAATACTCGGTATCCGTGTCGGTGAGCTTGCGCTGGGATCCCTCCACGAATAGGTGCCTGCTCAAGAACACGCTGTCGAAGAGGGAGAGAAATGCAGTCGTCCCCACAAACGGGCGCAGGTTGCTGATCATGATTGAGGGGCACTTTCGGTGGCACGGAGCTCACAGTCTTTAGACAACCTTACCTCCACCGGCGCCGGTGTCCAAGCCGGTGAGCCCGGCGGCTCAGAAGAGCTCGTCGAGCTCGTCGAGGCCGCGGGAGAGCTCCTCGGCGGCTTGCTCGTCGCGGTGGGCGGCCGGCGTGGTCACCAGTGGGTGGTGGCCGTCGGAGTGGGGCCAATCGGCGATGAATTGGGTCACGCCGTTGAGCAGGTTGTCGATGGTCGAGTCGCCCACGCCGTGCAAATCCTCCAATCCGGCGATGCTCTTCGGCAGGTGGCGCAGGCGTATCACCGGGGCGTCGACGTCGCCGTCCTTGCGCAGCGCACGCTCCAGGCGGCCCCAAGTGTTGCGCCCGTTGTCCTCGAGTTGGGTGATCGGGGTGTCGAGGCCGTCTGGGATCACCGCTTCGATGCCGCGGATTAGATCTGAATAGTATATGTAGGCGGCATTGTGTCCGTCGGTCTGTGAGACCAAGTTCTTGGCGACGATGGCCGCCCATCGCAGCGCGACGCGGTGGCGCTGGGCGGCCTCATCGAGGTCGTCGAGCAGCTCGTCGTCGGCGTGTTGGCGCGCCCAGGCAAGCCCCTGGGCGATCGCCCAGTCCGGGGAGACACCTGCGGCTCGAAGTCGGGCCGGGTCCAGGCCGAGCACCTCGATGCGGTAGCGGTCGGCGTTGGCCACGCGCGGGTCGTCGAGGCGCCCATCCGGGCTCAGGTGGACCAGGCCGGCCAGCGACTCCTCGTCGAGCAGGAACTCGGCGGTCTTGGGGCCGAAGGCGGTCCCGAAGTAGGAGAAGCTGCCCAAGGACCAGGCGCGGTATAGGCGCAGCGTCTCGAGGATCGCCTCGGCATTGTCGTCTTCGCCGTCCTCGTCGTCGCTCAGCGCCACGGCCAGGTCGAGCGACCAATTTGGCGAGCCCTCGCCTTGGTAGTGGTAGGCCCGGCAAGACGCGCAATATTCGAAGTCGTCGAGCAGTGCGTCGGGGTTGTTCGGATCGCTGGGCGGCAGGCCGAAGTCATCGATTCGCTGGCAGACCCGCCAGGCGAGCTCCTCGGAGTTCATGCTGTAGGAGTCGAGCCAGGGGCTCAAAAAGACGCGGCTGTGGTTGCGCTCGGTGTCGACACATTCCGGGTCGAGAAGCATCGCCAGGGCGTCTTCCTCGTAGTCGGCGCTTCGAAAAGTCCGGCCCTCGCCGTCATCGGTGCCCCATGGCTGGCGGCGGGCGGCGCGGCCGAAGCGTTCCTCGAATAGGCCGTCGACGCGCGCGGCGAAAAAGAGCACCGGCCGCTCTTGGAGTTCGATCAACCAGCCCACATAGGTGCCGGGCTCGGTCAGATCCTCCCATCTCGTATCGACGGCGGCGGCGAGCTGGATGGGCTCGGCGTCGAGGCCGTCGAGGCGCTCGGCACGCGGGCGGGAGTCGGCGCCGATGCGCAGCCGCCACACGCCCAGTTGCGCGTCGCGCATCCTGTCGTAGGCGGCGTCGCCGACCTCCGATTCGACGTGGTCGCGCACGTCCGTCGCCACGACAAGATCGGATTCGTGTTGGGGTTGGCGAAAGAGCGCGTAACTCTGCACACAAAAATAGATCGGCGCGTCGTAGATGTCCCCCGGGCTGACCTCCAGTCGGCGAAAGATCTCGTGGTCGAATTCGTCGCCCCATTGGGCTTCGCCGTACTCGGTCGCGGTGTTGAAGGTCGCGGCGAATTCCCCGGAGAATTCGGCGAGCGCCGCCTTGATATCGAAGGCTCTCGGCGACGACGGCAGCCCGAAGTCGAATTCGGGAGTGTCGTCTTTTTTCTTTCGCTTGCGGCGTTTGTCTTTTCGGCGCCGGCGGCTCTTGCCGCCGGCGCAGCAATCTCCATAGGATTTACCACTGCCGCAAGGGCACGGGCGAGCGAGGCGGACGATAGAGACCATGGCGACGAGACCGTTGAAAAACTTGTGATGAGTTGCGAATGAATCGTGCCGACCATCTGTTCGACGGGCGTCGATTATGCTAGCCAACGTCCGTGAAACCAGAACATTTCAGTGGCCGATATTTCAGTGGCCGACACAAGCGGAGATCCAGCGATGACTTCGGCAGAATCCGACTCCAGCCAACCCGACTCCAGTCAATCCGAATCTAGTCAATCCGAATCTAGTCAACAGGGATCGGAAAATAAAGAGCCCGAGCTCAGCGAGCAGGTCGACGCGTTCCTCACGGAGCTGCGCAGCCGTTCGCGCAAGCTCAGCCGGGCCAAGAATCTTGTCGGCCCGGTCAAGGGAAAGCAGCCCGACGCGGCCGACTACGCCGCCTGGCTGGAGGTGCGCCAGGGATTGGCGGGGCTGGATATGGGGGAGCCGGCGCTCCAGGAGCTCAAAGACGAGCTGGTTGCTCAGATGGCCAAGCAGCTCGAGCGGATGCGGATCAAGGCGCGGATGAAATTCGTCCAGAAGCTCGAGATCTTGGCCGGCCAGCGCGAGCTCGAGTTCGACAAGGTCTCGGAGTCGCCGCTGGTCTACCATGCCGATCCGTTGACCTTCGAGATCGACTTCGACGCCGGCTCGGCGCGAGTTCTCTTCGGCCACGAGCCCATCGCCGAGGTCGCCATGAAGCCGGCCGCGCTGCTCGATGCGCGCGAGCAGGCCATCGAGGATTTGGAGGCCCGGGCGCTCGACGCCCAGGCGTTTTTCGACCGGCTCCACGACGCCTATCGCACCGTGCTGGTCGCCGATCGCGCTGAATTTGGCGAGCGGGTCGACCTGGTCGACGTGCTCGTGCCGCTGGCGTTGTTCGGCGCCGATCGCAAGCGCTGGAGGCGCGAGGGGACCGACGCGCTCGAGCCGTTCGGCCGCGTGCTGCTGGCCTATCAACTGGCCGGGCTGCGCGCCGAAGGTGTTCTGGAGCGAAACGGGCTGCGACTGGAGTTGGGCGCGGCCACCGGCGGGACCACCCGCGACAAGCGCGACGTGCTGTTCGTGCCGGTGGGCGCCACCGGCGGCCAATATTACGGCTCGCTGCGATTCACCAAAGTCTAAACGTCCGGAGGACGCCGATGAATACTCGCAAACCATCAATCGAGGACGCCTCCGCGGCGACCTGCGCGCACGTCATCCAGCGCCTCGGCGAGAGCGGCCAGCCGCCCGAGCGCGGCGTCGAGCTGATCAATGTGGGCAACGACAGCTACCTCGAGGTGCTCGAGGAGCAGTACTTCGGCGGCCTGCTCGACGGCGGGGCCAGCTTCAAGCTGGTGCAGGGGTATTTCGGCGGCGGTAAGACCCATTTTTTATATTGCGTGCGCGATATGGCCTGGCGCCACGGTTTCGCGGTGGCGTTGGTGGAGCTGTCGCCGGTCGAATGCCCCTACGACGACACGCTCAAGGTCTATTCGACGGTCGCTCGGCGGATCACCGCGGCGGGCGACGAGGCCAGCCAGTCGCACCAATCGCGCTATGGCATCGGCGAGTTGTTGCGCCAGGCGGTCGACCGGCGCCGCGACCAAATCGCCGAGGAGTTCGCCGCCCAGGGCTCGGACTATCCGCAGACCGCCGCCGAGCGCGAGGTCGAGCGCTGGCTGCGCGGGGAGGTCGCCCGCACCGCCTGCGAGAGCGCATCGTATCGCAAGGCGGTCGTCGAATTCGCGCTGGGCTGGCTCGAGGAGGATTACGAGCGCGTCGAGGCCCTCGAGGCGTGGCTGATCGGAGAGCCAATCCCGCGCAGCAAGGTGCGCGACTACGGGGTCTACGAGGAGATGAGCCGCGCCAACGGTTTTTTGATGCTGCGCAGCCTCACACAGATGCTGCGTGGGCTGGGCTTTGCGGGCACCGCGCTGCTCTTCGACGAGGTCGACCGCAACCTGTCGGTGACCGCCAAGCGCAGCCAGCAAATCGGTGATAATCTGCGCCAGGTCATCGACCTATGCGGGCGTCACCAACTGCCCAATACGCTGTTTATGTACGCGGTCCCCCCGGAGTTCATGCGCACGGTGGTGCCCGATTATCCGGCGCTGCACCAGCGCCTCAAGAGCCCGGTGCCGCTGAGCGTGCGCAGCCCTCAGGCGGTGCTCATCGACCTGGAGAAGCTCGACCTGCCCGCCGACCAGCTCCTGGCGGCGCTCGGCGAGCGCATCGTGCCGGTCTTCGAGATCGCCCGGGGCGTGGACTTCGACGCCGAGCTGCAGGCCGATAACGCCGCCGTGCTGGGCGCGGCTTGTGTGAATACTCAATTCGAGGTCAACCACCGGCGCCTCTTCGTCAAGACCTTCGTGGACTTATTGCAGTGGCAAGCGGTCGACGGCGAGGTCGAGTTGGATCTGGACGCGGCCATCGACCTGGTCATCGACGGCCATCAGGCGCTGGCGGAGGCGGGGTCGGACAACGTGGTCAAATTCGAGGATTATTGAGATGAACGCTCCGAATTCGTCGAACCAGCCGGAGTTGTCGCCGGCGGCGACCCTCGAGGCGATGCGTCTGGGAGTGGTGCCTCGCGGTGATATCGAGGCGTTTACGGTCGGCCGCGACCCGGAGATGGAGTTGGTCGCCGACGACCTACGCCGCGCCGGGGAGCGTGGCGGGGCGTTGCGGACCTTTTTGGGCGGCTACGGTGCCGGCAAGACCCACCTGCTCGAGTTGATCGCGCATCAGGCGCTGGCCGCCAACTTCGTGGTCGCCCGCGCGGTGCTCGACCCCGAGGAGACCGCCCCGAGCCACCCCAAGCGGGTCTATCGGGAGTTGGTGCGCTCGCTGATCTATCCAGACCGGCCCACCGGCGGCCACGCCAGCCTGCGGCCGCTGTTCGAGCGCGCGCTGGAGCGCCCCGAGGCGCTCGAGGCGTTTTGCGTCGACGAGCGCTCGCGCTCCAGGACGCTGCTCGACCAGGGCGCGCACCTGTATTTGACCCCGGCGCTGCGGTATTTTCGGGCGCTGACCGACGAGTCCGCCGACCTGCACCCGGAGGCGCGCGACGACGGCCTGGCGCTGCTCTTCGACTGGCTCGAGGGGCATCCGACGATCTCGAATATGGAGATCGACCGCGCCCTGCCCCGCATGGTCGGGCGCAAGGGGCGCATCTTCAGCATGAAGGATTATCGGCCCTGGGCGCGCATCTACGGATACCTGTTGAGCGGGCTGTCGGCGCTGGCGCGCGAGGCCGGCTACGCCGGGATGGTCGTGTTGGTCGACGAGGCGGAGTTCTACTCGCTGCTCTCGTCGCAAAACCGCGACTACGCCCGCACGCTATTCAAGGCGTTGGCCTGGGCGTCGCTGGGCGCCGACAGCGAGCTGTTGCCCTTCGAGCGCGGCGAGTTGGACCTCGGGGGCAGCGGCATTCTGCAGGAGCTGCCGCCCCAATATGGTGCGGCGCCGGGGCTGTACACCGTCTTTGCGATGACTCCGCACGCCGAGGGCATCGAGGCGCTCGGCCAGGCGGTGCCCGACGAGCTCATCGCCGAGATCGACTCCTTCGAACTCGACGATTATCAGGCGCTGGTCGCTCGAGTCTTCGAGTGCCACGCTCACGCACGCCCCGGGGCTGATCTCGACGATCGCCACCTCGGCGCGCTGACCCGGGTGGTCTCCAGCCTGGTCTCCCACGCCTATGTCGAAAATCCCCGCCAGGCGATGAAATTCGTCGTCGAATTTTTGGATATCGCCACGTTGCGGCGTGATCGTGTCAAGGATGTGATCGCGGAGTTGCGTGCGATGTATGCGGGGTGATTTGGTTTTTGGTTTTTGGTTTTTGGTTTTTGGTTCTTGCGTTACTCGTCGTCGCTCTGAAAGGGCC
>CAYLTX010000221.1:0-9367 GCA_964386725.1 uncultured Bradymonadales bacterium
TGGTACTGCAGTGGTAACGCTGTGGGAGAGTAGGTCGCTGCCGGCATTTTTTATGACAAAGAGCCTCGACGGGTTTTGCCTGTCGGGGCTTTTTGCGTTTCTTGGGGTTTAGCGTTGGGGAGCGAATAACGGGGCTGGGAGGCTGTGTGGCGAGGGTTGGGGAAAAAGTACGCAACGAAATGGGGATCTCTGCCGAAAACAGTAGTGAGGGCGCCGTTTGGCTCCCGGTACTGTTTTCGAATAAAACTAGCGGAGGATCCCGTGACATATATATCCAGAAGAGACGACGACGATAAGCAGGCGACGCCGGTGTCGGCGCGTGAGGTTCGAGAGGTGCTCGCCCAGGGCCGTTGGTCGCGATTGGCGGAGCGGCTGGGTTTCCAGGTGGAGCATCGGGCAGAGATCCCGCCGGAGGCATACTCGGTTTGGGGCATCGAGGAGGAGGTGGCCGGGGAGTTCGAGGGTTTGGAGGTGCTCGCGGCGGCCCCGGCTTACCGGCTGTTGCTGGTTCGCGGCGCAGCTGAGTTCCGCACGCTGAGGCGCATGATGCTCGCCGTCCGGCGGGTGAATCCGGAGGATTTGGTCATTTGGTGGTGGGTCCGAGACGCAGAGACTGGCGCTCGACTGAGCGTGGCGGTCGCCGATGAGCGTGCTGATGGCCGGCTCTTTGTGCGGCGGATGGACGTCGATGCCGTCGAGCCGGATCGTGTGGGATTGCAGCAATTGGTCGAGCTGGACCTGCGCGGGATGGCCGGCGACGATCTGGTCGACCGGGCGAAGGCGCACAAGCGGCACGTGGGGGCGGTGCTCGAGCAAGAGGGGCTCACTCGCGAGTTCTTCCGGGGCTTCGAGTCGGCGCTCGAGTTGCTCTGCGACAAGATGGAGCGTGGGCCCAGCGCGGAGCGCGAGCGCCACGATGCGGCGCTTGCCACCTTGCTGCGGCTGGTCTTTCTGTACTTCCTGCAGATTCGTGGCGCCCTCGACGGCGACACGAACTTCGTGCTTCGCTGGCTTCGCCAGGCGCGTTCGGTCGGCCAGGAGTTTTACGGCGCGGTGCTTCGGCCGCTATTTTTTGGTGCGCTGAACTGCCCGACCGGCTCCCGGGAGCAGTCGGCCGAGCGCCTGGGCGAGCTGCCGTTCTTGAACGGCGGGCTCTTCGAGCCGCTTCCGGTCGAGCGTGATTATCCGGAGATGAGCTGGCCGGACGAAGTTTTCGACGAGATCATCGAAGATCTGCTCGAGCGCTATCACTTTGCGGTCGAAGAGATGCAGGGGCCCGACGAGCAACGGGCGGTCGACCCGGAGATGCTCGGTCGTGTCTTCGAAGGGTTGATGTACGGCGAATCGCGGCAGACATCGGGCAGCTTTTATACGCCGCGCGACGTCGTGCGAAAACTCGTCGATGAGGCCATCGGTGGGTATCTCGAGGACGCGACCGGGCTCGCGCCGGGGCTGATTGCTCAGGTGCTCGAGGGCGTGAGTGTTGAACTCGAAGCCGCTCAGCAAGCCATATTGCGCGAGGCGCTCGAGTCCGTGCGCATCTTGGACCCAGCGGTCGGCACCGGGGCGTTTTTGTTGGAGGCCCTGCAGGTGCTGCGTCGCTGTCAGCGCGCCGTCGACGGCGACGACCAGCAAGGGGACCCGCTCGCCGAGTATCGTCGAGTGCGCGAGTTGATCCACGAGCACCTCTTCGGCGTGGATATTCAGCATACGGCGGTTCGGCTGTGCGAGTTGAGGTTGTGGTTGGCGCTATTGACCACTTTGCCGGCCATGCCGGTCGACGAGTTCCCGCCGCTCCCAAACCTGTCGCATAAGGTCTGCGTCGGAAATTCGTTGCTGTCGCCGACTGACCTGATCAGCCTGCGGATAGGCGCGGGCAGCTTCGGGGCTTGGTCTGACGGCGGCGAGGAGCAAGACAGTGAAACAGCCCGCGAACTTGTCGAGCAACTCGCGCAGGCTCAACGCGAGTATTTGACCACGCACGGGCCAAAGAAGGCAAAAGTGCGCCGCGAGATGGAACAGGTCGAGGAGCGCCTGCAGCGCAACATGCTCGAGGCGCGAAAACAGGCGGTCGAAGCGAAACTCGAGCCGATCGAGGCGCTGGCGGATTCGCGGGACCTATTCGGCGACGAAGTCGAACTCACCGCAGTGCAACGCGCCGAGCGCGGGGCGCTCGTCGACGAGATTGCCGCGCTCGACGAGGCGATCGAGGCGCTGGGCGCCGGGCGCCAGGCGCGGCTGTCGTTTAGCTATGCGACGCGCTTTGGCCAATTGCTGCCGCGCGGCGGCTTCGACGTGGTGATCACGAATCCGCCGTGGGTGCGCGCGCACCGCATCGACGCGTCCCAAAAGAAGGTACTGAAGTCGCGCTATCGCTGCCATCGGCGCAAGTTGTGGCCGAGCGCGAAGGCCGCGGGAATTCGGGCGCCGTTCGGGCCGCAGGTCGATATGTCGGCGCTCTTTGTGGAGCGATCGCTCGATCTTCTGCGGCCGGGCGGGCGCTTGTGTGGGCTGGTCCCCGCCAAACTCTTCAGCTCGCTGCACGGCACGGCGCTGCGCGAGGAACTCGCCGAGCACGCGCTCGTATCGCTGGAGGATTATTCGGACGCCGACCGGCAGATGTTCGACGCGACGGTATATCCGGCGATGGTGCATGTGAAAAAGCGCGCGCCCAAGCGGATTTGCCAGGCATCACGGCCGGTCCGGCAGCCTGTCCGGCAACCACAGCCGGTGCGGCTTTCGGTGTGGCGGGGTGGGCGGCGAAGCTCGTGGAGCGCTCGGCCCGAGGAGTTATTCTCGACCGCGGGTGAGGCCGGCGCGCCCTGGGTGATGGCCGAGCCGGGTGTCTCGAAGCTCTTTGAACGGATGCGCGAGGTGTCCGTGCCGCTGGGCGAGGTCGACGCGCTGCAGCCCCAACGCGGCATGTTTACCGGGTGCAACGATGTGTTTTTGCACGAGCCGCGGGCCGCGCACGAGCTTCTCGGGCCGCATTTCGAGGAGTTCAGCCGCCCGGTGCTCACCGGTCGGGACGTTCGTCCATGGTCGGTCGATTGTGAGCGGCGCATCCTGTGGCCGTACGGGCCTTCGCTCCAGCTGCGGCGCGATCTGCCCGAGTGTATGCGCCGCTATTTTGCCGGCCACGCCGAGCGGCTGGAGAGACGCAGTGACTACCGCAAAGAGTTGCCGCTGTGGCAGATGTTTCGCGTCAAGCAGGGCCTGCTCGCCCCGAAGGTCGTCTGGCGCGATATGAGTCCGAAGCTCGAGGCGGCGCTGGCGCCGTCGGAGATCGTGCCGCTCAACACGGTCTACTTCATCGGGCTTGGCGACGAGCGCCAGGCTCGCTTGCTGGCTGCGTTGATGAATAGCCCGCCGCTTCGGGCGATGGCCTACGCGTTGGGCGAGCGGGCGCGCGGCGGGTGGCGACGCCATTTTGCGTGGGTGATGCGTATGTTGCCGGTGCCGAGGCGCTTCGTCGATTTTCTCGATGCGTTCGAGACGGGCGCGCAGCGAGAGTTTGGGGAGCTACTCGAGCTCGAACGGCGCATTCGTGACGGCCAAAAGGACGCGGTCTGGGAGCTCGCAGAGCTGCTCTTCGAGCTCGGCGACGCCGAGGTGGCTCAGCTGCAACGATGGCAACGCGGCGAGGACGCGTGCCTCGGGGAGGTGGCCTGATGGATGCGATAGATGGGCTGAGCGTTCGTGAGTGGTTTCGTCGCTGCCTGGCGACGCAGGCGCCCGAGATGCCCGCCGACGCCGAGGTATACCGCGTCGGCGAGCTGGAGTTGGCCGGCTTCCAGCGCCGCGCGGCGGTGCGAGGTCTGCAAATCGCCCGCGCATTCGGCGGCGTCCTGCTCGCCGATGCGGTCGGACTGGGAAAGACACGTGTGGCGCTTGCCGTCGGCCGCGCGCTGGCCCGCGACCGCCGGCTGAGCTCGGGGCGCGACCGCCCGGTGCTGTGTTGCACCCCCGCCAGGCTTCGCGAGCAGTGGCGGGCGGCGGCGATGCGCGCTGGGCTGGAGCACTGCCGATTTGTGACCCATACCGACCTGAGTCGCGGCAAATTGCCCGACCCGGGCGAGCCGTCGGTGGTCATCGTCGACGAGGCGCATCGGTTCCGAAACCCGCGGGCGAAGCGAAGCCAGGCGCTGGCGGGGCTGGCCGAGCGAGCACCGCTCGTATTGGCCACGGCCACGCCGGTGTGCAATGCGCGCGAAGATCTGTATCACCTGCTCAGCCTATTTATGGCCGAGCACGACCTGCGCGGGGCGGTCGGCTGCCATCTTCGCGAAGCCTTCGCCATGGCCGAGGACGGTCGCTTCGACCTGAGCGAGCTGGTCGAGCAGGTGGTGATTCGGCGCATCACGGCGCCGTCACGCGCCGGGTTCGGGCGCCGGCCGGACGTGGCGCTCGAGATCCTCGATTACCAGGCCGACGGCGCCGAGCGCTGGCTCTGGCAGAATCTCGAGGGCGCGCTGGCCGGCATGACCATGGAGCTATTTCGCGCCGATTGGCCGCGCGGTTTATTGCTCGAATATGTGCTCAAGCGCTGGGAGAGCGGGGCCGACGCACTGGTCGCGACGCTCGCGCAGATGACCGCCTTTCACCGACGTTGGCTCGAGGCCGACGACCACGGGCGCAGCCTGAGCCGGCAGAGCTTCCGGCGGCTCTTCGACGGCGATTTGGAGAGGGCGCAGGGTGTCTTTCCATTTGTCTTCGATGCTCCGGGTGAGTTGACGAGCGATAGTCGACCGGTCGAGCGACGAGTCCGCGTCGAGCGAGACCTCGAGCGGCTCTCGGCGCTCGAGCGCCGGGCGCGGCAGGTGGCGGCCTCCGGGGGCGGCAAGCGCTCGGCGATCCTCGAACTCGCCAGGCGCGACGGGGCGAAGTTGCTCATCTTTACCGGCTACCAACACGCTGCTCAGGGGCTCTACGAGCACCTGACCGACGGGCTCGGAGCCCGGGCGCGTGTGGGGCTCGTGACCGGCGCGGGCGCTCGCGCCACGGGCCTCGGGCGCACTCGCCCCGAGGAGGTGATTCGTCGCTTTGCGCCCCATTCCAACGGTGCCCAGACACTCGCCACGCACCAGCAACTCGACGTGCTCGTCAGCACGGATTGTTTGTCGGAAGGGGTCAATCTGCAGGATTGTGGCGAGGTGGTGCTCGCCGATCTGCCCTACTCGCCGCTCGGCGTCGAGCAGCGCATCGGGCGGCTGGTGCGCCCGGGCGGACCTCACGAGCGGGTGACCGTCTACCTGCCGCGGCCGCGCTCGTGGGCCGATAGCCTGGGGATGCGCCGCAGGCTCGACGATAAGCTCGGCCAGGCCGCCGACGCCGGCGCGGCTTTTGCCACCGCCGGGCAACTCGCCGATGGCGGGCAGGCGACAAATGCGGTGGGCGATGGCGAAATGATGGGGCCATTGGCGGCGCTGACTCGCCTCGACCACCTGATATCGGTACTCGAAGCCGACACCGCCGAGCCCATCGAGGGCGGGTTTTGGCGAGCGAAGGCGCGCCATGGGCCGCCGAGATTGTGGGCGCGGGTGGCCGTCCGGGAGGAGTCGGCGACGCGTTGGCTGTGGTGTCTGGTTCGGGAAGGCGCGCCCGCGCAAATGCGTCTGCACGGACTGCTGGACGAGCTCATTCGGGATAGCGATCTAACCAGGGAGGCGGAGGCCTGCGAGCCTTCGGGTGCGCTGTGGCAGGAGGCCGAGAGGGCGGTCGAACAGCGCGAGAAGCTCCTGCGGGCGGCGCGCCTGGCGCCCTTTCCGCTGCGCCTCGACGCCCCGCAACGCGCGCTGTGGGCGAAGATCGGCGCGGCGGCCGAGGCTGGCGCGCTCTCACTCGACGTCGACGAAGTCTCGGCGCTTCGCCACGAGCTCTTGCGCTCATTTCCGCGAGGCGCCGAGCGGCGCCTGAGCGAACTCGCCGCCGGCGACATGTCGCCCAGGCGCCTGCTCGCACAGGTGCGCCGCGTCGTCGGCCACGTGCCCCGTTGGAGCCCGCAGGTGCGCCTGGAGATCGTGGCGGGATTGGAGGTGAGAAGAGATGCCTTTCGATAAGCGTAGCCGCAGGCGAAGCGCCGCCGAGTGTAGTTTACGAGGCCTTTGTAGCCTCATGCGACCGTAGCTTTAGCGAAGGGAGCGTGGGGGGGGAGGGTCGCGCTGGCAGCCAATCTCGACACGCATGTCTAAACTCGTGAATTTAGCGAATGGATGGTGGATGGGAAGAGTAAGCCCAGGTGATTCGTAGCGCTCGACCCCACGTTCCCTTCCCTTCGGTCAGGTCACGTGAGGCTACAAAGGCCCCCTTGAAAAACAGGGGGCGACGCTCCGCCTTCGGCTCCGCTCATCGGGAAAATTATAGGCGAACGGTCGTGGCCAATGACCTGTAGCGGGTCCGGAATTCGCACTAGAAGCCGCGCGGACGCTGTTGGTTGGTGGACTTGAGGATCTGCCAGTTTTGCATGGCGAACATGCCGGCGATCACCAAGATCCAGATGAGGCCGAGGCCCTCGAAGCCCAGGGCCAAGAGGCCGATCACGAGTAGGCCGATGAAGACCAGCGAGCTGATCGCCGAGTAGCGCATGGCCTTGCGTTGATCTTTGAGGCCCCATCTAAGCCCGTGCAGCACGACGTGGCCGCCGTCCATCGGGTTGATGGGCAGCATATTGAAGATCGCCCAGACCACGTTGACCAGGGCCATCGTCTGTAAAAAGGTGGCGAAGAGCCCGCCGCTTTCGTACGCGACGAAAACGTCGCTCAACCCGGTATAGAGCAGCAGCGCTCCCCCCGAAACAACCGCCAACAACGTACTCGCGATGGGGCCCGCCAGGCTGATCATGATCGATTTGCCCGGGGGGCTCACCCCTCTGCGCTCGTTGATGGTCACTCCGCCAAAGCCGTGCAGCACGATGCGGCTATTTCCGTAGCCGTAGGCCTGAAGCGCGAAAGCGTGGCCGAATTCGTGGAAGAGGATGCCGAAGAATAAGACCGGCGCCCACACGATGACTTTCTCCAGCGCTTCTATCCCGGCGCCCGCCTGCAGCCCGCTAAAGGCGAAGAAGGCGATCAGCACGAGAAAGAAAGGCGTGATGTAAATCGGGTGGCCGAAGAGCGTAAATAGCTTCCAGCGCTTTGAAGAGTTGCCAAACATAATACTTCTCTCGTTCGGGCAGATGCAGCTCCTCAGTAGTGAGCGAGGGCTGCGAAATCAAGGGTGACAATACAAAACTAACGACGCGACACGCAGAATCTAGCTGTGTCGACAAGCTTTCAAGTCGCCGTCATCACACAGGTTTCGGGAGATCGTCGGGTCGGTGGTTTCAAAAAAGTGCGCCGAATCACGCAACGATCCGGCCGGTTTTGCCGAAAACCTTAATGAGGGGCACGTCGTAGTCCGGATGACATGCACCTCAATAAAGACTGCGTGATTTAAACAAATACATACGCGGAGAAAATCCGCGAGGAGATATAGATGAAGGGATTACATAGCTACTTGGAATTGGTCGAAAACGGCCGCCCGCTCGAGAAGTCGCCCGAGGAGCCCGCGCTCGACGAGGCGTTGCTAAAGCTCCTGGTACACGCGCGCACCGAGGCGGCGCTGGCCGTCGAAGGCGCCTGGCGTCTGGACTCACGGGTGAGCCGCGCGTTGGAAAAGGAGCACGGCTCGAGCCCGCCCGGCGGCTGGGCGGGTCTGGCCGGGCTGGCCTGCGGGTGCGGTGTACTCAAGGCCACCCGCGAGGCCTTCGAGCCGTGCATGGACATCGGCGAGATCGCCGACTGGACGCCCGAGAGCACGCGGCGCATGCTGCTCGAGGCGTTCACGCGGCTGCTGGTGCCGCCGTCGACGGCCGCCGGGCTGTTCATCCTGCTCGGCCTGCATCCGGCCTGGGGACTTCGCGTGGCCCACGCCACCCACAGCCGCGGCCGCAAGGAGCTGACCGGCGAGGTGCCTGTGGGACAAGCACCGAGCGGCATCGAGCCGGGCTGGCGCGACCAGACGCTCTTTCCCGACGAGACCAGCGACTTGGTCGAGGACGCGACGTTTACGGCCATCGCCACGGTCATCGCCACCCTGCGCAAGCTGTCCCCGGAGTGTCGCTACCCGGTCGACGCGCTCGCCTCGGTGGTCGAGCAGGCGTGTCTCTTCGCGCGCCAGAGCGCCGAGGAATGCCGCGAGGAGGAGATCGAGCCGGGGCTTGCGCCTTTTTTAGACAATATCGGCAGCCCTGGCGGCCCCAGAAACCACCGCGCGCTCGACTTCGTCACCGTCGATCTGCTCGACTCGTTTCTGGTCCCCGCCGGGGCGGCCCGGCGCTTCGACGATGGGACGTTCTGTGTATTTGACGGTGCGTTCGATGGGGTGCGTGTCGGCGAGTTGGATGCCGAGGCGCAGGAGGTCAAGCTGACGTGGCTTTTGGCGGGAGAGTGTGGCTGCCTAGTGGCGTGATGAGGCAGGGGTTCAGGGGACCTGGTCTTTGACTTCCTGGACCCCTGCAGTACCAAGCAGTTCCTGGACCCCTGGACCCCCGGACCCCCGCCACCTGATCTAAGAGGTCTCCAGCTCCGTCTCTTCCGCCTCGCTGACCTCGTACAACTCCTCGATCGGACGGCGTCCTTTGACGCCGGCTTTGATGTCGTGCCAGTGGGTGACTTCCTTTTCGCCCAGGTGCCAGCACAAGAAGACGTCGCGGCCGTTGCGGTGGGTGTACCAGTCGACCAGGCCGTGATCGATACCCTTGACCAGGCAGCCGGTGGCGCGCACGCGGGCGATCTCCTCTTCGACGGTTTGGATCAGCGCCTTGAGCGTGCCTCGGTTGTGGATGACCGAGGCGGCGGCGCCGGGCTGGGCGACCTCGAAGTCGTCGGAGTCGGGGGCGGCGTCGGCCATCTCGAGCAGCTCGTAGACCTCGCTGATCTGCCGGCGCATCTGCACGATGCGGGTAAACGTCGCCTCGAGGAACGGGATCATCTCGTTGGCTTCTTCGACGGTGAAATATCGTTTCTGCATCGTAGTGCTCCAATATAGGAGGTGTGTGCTCTCTCGTTGATGGGTCGATATGACACAAGTGACAGGAAGGATGCAAACGCTCTCGAATGAGTCATGTGTCGAGCGGCGACCCTCTCTGGGGGTGCGCTTCGGCAAAAGGCGCCGAGGCTTACCCCCAGTTATGGTTTGGTTTCGTGGCCGGGCGAGCATTCGGGTGATTCGTTTTCTAGTTCGGACATCGCCGAGCGGCGACCCTCACTTGGTTCTTGGTTCTTGGTTCTTGGTGGTGTTATACGGGGACCGTCGTATCAAGCAGTTCCTGGACCCCTGACCCCCTGGACCCCTGAACCCCTGCCGTACCCCTGGACCCCTGGGCCCC
>CAYLTX010000222.1:0-9273 GCA_964386725.1 uncultured Bradymonadales bacterium
GGGGGTCCGGGGGTCCAGGAACGGCTTAACGGCGGGGGGCAGGGATTTTGGTTGGAGGAACAATTCATGACCGACGAAAAAGACACCCGCGAGCAACTCGAACAGTGGGATGACCAATATGTCTGGCATCCCTTCACGCCGCACTCGGTCTACCGGGATGAGGAGCCCCTGACGGTGGTCGCCGGAGAGGGCAACTACCTCATCGACGCCGACGGCAATCGGCTCCTGGACGGGGTGGCCTCGATCTGGTGCAACACCTTCGGCCACCGGCGCCCCGAGATCGACCAGGCCGTGCGCGACCAACTCGATCGCATCGCGCACGCCACGCTTCTGGGCAACGCCCAGGACCGCTCGATTCTGCTGGCCAAACGGCTCGTCGAGCTGAGCCCCGGCGATCTGAGCAAGGTCTTCTTCTCGGACAACGGCTCGACCGCCGTCGAGATCGCCGTGAAGATGGCGCTGCAGTGGTCCCAGCAGGTCAGCGGCGACGAGCCGACCAGGCGCCGCAAATTCATGGGGCTGGCCAACGCCTATAACGGTGACACCATCGGGGCGGTCTCCTTGGGCGGCGTCGACGTCTTCCATGCGCGTTTTCAACCGTTGCTATTCGACGTGGTCCGCGCGCCGTCGCCGTATGTGTACCGCCGCCCCGAGGGGCAGTCGCGCCAGGCGGCCGAGGAAGCCTTCGTCGCCGAATTCGACCGAATCTTTCGGGCCCACGCCGAGGAGCTATGCGCGATCATCATCGAGCCGGGCATGCAGGGCGCCGGCGGTATGATCACCTACCCGGACGGCTTCCTGAAGCACGTGCGCGACCTCTGCGACGAGCACGGCGTCTTGCTCATCCTCGACGAGGTCGCCATGGGTATGGGCCGATCTGGCGAGATGTTCGCCTGTGAGCGTGAGGGCGTGGTCCCCGACTTTTTATGCATCGCCAAGGGCCTTACGGGCGGCTATCTGCCGGTCTCGGCCACCATCACTACCGACCGCATCTACGAGGGCTTCCTGGCGCCGCCCGAAGAGGGCAAGACCTTCTTCCACGGCCATACCTACACAGGCAACGCCCTCGGCTGCGCCGCGGCGCTGGCCACCCTCGACATCTTCGAGAAAGAAGACGTCATCGAGGGGCTTCCCACCAAGATCGAGAAGCTACGAGCTGAATTGGAAACGCTCACCGACCTCGAATGGGTCGGCGACATCCGCCAATACGGTCTGGCCGCGGGCATCGAGCTGGTCAAAGACCGCCAGACCAAAGAGGCGTTCGACGCCGCGGACCGCGTCGGCATGAAGATCTGCCGCAAGGCGCGCGACAGAGGCGTCTTTTTGCGGCCGCTGGGCGATACGATCACGTTGATGCCGCCGCTGTCCATTACGGACGATGAGCTTGAGACGTTGGTCGCAGCTATACGTCACGGCATCGAGAGCGTACTGCCGAATTTCGCCTAAAACCTCAGAGGAGCGCCGGCATCCCTGCCGGCGTTGGGCGCCCCATGAAACCACCGAATAATATTGTCATCGTAACCGGTACGGATACCGAGATTGGCAAGACGATGGTCACCGCCGGCCTCGCCCATGCCTTGAGAGAGCGCGGCGTCGACGTCGTGGCCATCAAGCCGGTCGAGTCGGGCACCAGCGAGCAGGCCGAGCCGGTCGAAGACGGCGCCGTTTTGGCGCGCGCGACCGGCCAGGACGAGCCCACCGGGGCGCTCGTGCGACTGCGCGAGCCGCTGGCGCCGCCGGTGGCCGCCGATATCGACGGTGTCGACTTGGATATGGACGCCTGGTGCGACGTGATTCGCGAGCAGGCAAGCTCACACGACGTGGTACTCGTCGAGGGCGCCGGAGGGCTCTTGTCGCCGCTTACCTGGGCCGAGACCGCCCGCGACCTCGCCGCAACGCTCGATGCCTCGGCGTTGGTCGTCGCGCCCGACAAGCTCGGCACGCTCAACCACACCTTGCTCGTGCTCGAGTCGCTCGATCATGCCGGCGTTCCGTTGACCGGTGTGGTGTTCAGCGCGACGGAGTTTCCGGACGCGTCGAGCGGGCGAAATGCGCAGACGCTGCGAGATTTTAGCGGCCTCGCTCGGATCGCCGAGCTGCCGCGGGTCACCGATTGGCGTGAGGCCGCCGAGCACCTGGTGGGGGCCTCCGAATGGGTCTTTCCGACGCCTCAGGGATAAATCATGAGCAACTGGGATAGCTGGCTCGACGGGGCGCTCGGCGGGTTGGCCGAGCGCGATCTTTTGCGCCGGCTCGAGCCGATCGAGGCGGTCGACGCAGTGCACGTGCGCGGGGCCAACCAGCGCGAGCTGACGTTATTTTCGAGCAATGATTATCTGGGGCTCTCGCATCATCCGAAGGTGCGCCAGGCGTTGGCCAATTCAGCAAACCAGGTGGGGATGGGCCCGCGCGGCTCGGCGCTGGTATGCGGCTACACGACGGCCCACCAGGCGCTCGAGCGCGACCTCGCCGAGCTGACGGGCTGCGAGGAGGCGCTCCTATGCCCCACCGGCTTCGCGGCCAATCTGGCAGTCATCTCGTCGCTGGCCGGGCCCGATGTCGCGGTCTTCTCCGACGCGCTCAATCACGCCTCGATCATCGACGGCTGCCGGCTCGCCAGACGTCGCGGTGCTTCGGTCGATGTCTACCCCCACGGCGACGTCGACGCGCTCGACGGATTGCTCGAGGCGAGCGACGCCGAGCGCAAGCTCATCGTCACCGACTCGGTGTTCAGCATGGACGGCGACCTCGCGCCGCTCGACCGGCTCGTCGAGCTCAAGCAGGCGCACGGAGCGCTCTTGGTGGTCGACGAGGCCCACGGTACGTTGGTCTTTGGCGAGAAGGGCGGCGGCGTGGCCGAGCACTTCGGGGTCGAGGACCAGGTCGACGTGCACGTGGGCACGCTCAGCAAGGCGGTCGGCGCGCTCGGCGGCTTTGTGGCGACGTCGAGCCCGCTTCGTCAGTGGATCTTCAATAGGGGCAGGTCGTTTGTCTTCTCGACCGCCCAGCCGGTGCCGGTCGTCCAGGCGGCGCGCGCGGCGATCGCAGTGGCGGGCACCGAGCCCGAGATACGCCAGTCCTTGTGGGAACGCGTCGAGCAGCTCGGCGATCAGCTCGGCCGCAAGTTGGACAGTCCGATCGTGCCGATCATCCTGGGCGAAGAGGCGCGAGCGCTGGAGGCGAGCCGACAATTGCTTGACAATGGCTTCCACGTGATTGCCATCCGTCCCCCGACCGTACCCGCAGGCACATCGAGACTCCGGGTGGCGCTGTCGGGGGCGCATACTGCCGAAGACGTCGATCGGCTAGCCGGTATTCTCGAGGAGTTGTTGTGAAAGAGATGTCCGAAGACTTCAAGAAGTTCATCAAGCGCGGCAACCTGGTCGATATGGCGGTGGGCATCGTCATCGGCGTGGCGTTCGGCGCGATCAGCCGCTCGTTGGTCGACGACATCATCATGCCGCCGTTGGGCCTGGTCACCGGCGGCGTCGACTTCGCCGAGATGTTCTGGGTGCTCCAGATGGGCGACCCGGCAGGCCCCTACGCCACCGTGGAGGCGGCGAAAGCGGCCGGGGCGGTGACCCTCAACTACGGCAGTTTCGTCAACACGCTCATCAACTTCATCATCGTCGCCCTGGCGATGTTCGTGGTGGTCAAGGTCTACACCCGGTTGACCGAGCGCGAGGACGAGGAGGCCGCCGAGGAGACGGCTGCCGAGCCGGTCGACAAGGAATGCCCGTTTTGTTTCGAGGATATCCCCATTAAAGCGGTGCGCTGCCCGCGTTGCACATCCGATTTGGAGGGTTCCGCATGATGAATCCGATCGCCTTCCTCACCAGCCGTTTTGCTAAGGCGGGCCCTGTCGGCCGAGGGCTCGTGACCCTGCTGCCGCTGGTCGTCGCTTACGCCGGGTTGCTGCTGCTCGCCTACCAGCCCGAGTTACAGTACCCGGTGCCCGCCTTGGACGTGGCGCGTTACGAGTCTGCTTGGATTTTCTACATGGGGGTGTGCGCCTGTACGCCGCTGTGGTTGGCCAGGCGCCATCCGAAAGGGTGGTGGAAGGCCTTGCTGCCGTTTCTACTCATCGAGGGTAGTTTATTCATGAAGCTCCTCGGTAGTTATATCACGTTCTACCCCGCGTCGGGCCCCGCCAGTATGGGAGCCGCTGGGCTCGGCGCCGTGTTGTTTGGGACCTACGCCGTATTATCCATCCCGGCCACGGCGCTGGCAGCTTCGATCGTACGCCACCGCCTCTCTTCCTGATCGTCGCAGACAAAGAAAAATCGCTCGTCGCGTACAGATTTGTACTCGTGTGGTTCGTCACGCGACGGGAGCAATTTTGGACAGACGGAGGGAGACGATGAACACCAACCGAGCGATTCTAGCAATTCTTGCGATGGGCCTCGTAGCCGGCACCTACGGGTGTGACCGAGTGCCCGAGGAGATGGAGGATGAACCGGCGGCGCCGACTGCTCAATACGAGACCGATACGGAGCAAACTGAACAGGAGCAAGCTCAACAGCAGCAAGACCAACAGGAGCCGGAGGAGCCGCCCGACCTGGAAGATCTCGAACCGGCGTTGCAGTCCGCCACCGTGGAGATCACCGAAGAGGTCCCTTACGGCCAATATCTGATCGGGCAGAACGATATGAGCGTATATCTCTTCGAAGCCGACGAGCCCGGCGAGAGCACCTGCTACGACGAATGCGCAGAGATGTGGCCCCCCTACATCGTCGAGGGAGAAGTCGACGCCGGTGAAGGCATCGATGGAGAGAAGCTGACGACCATCGAGCGCAGGGACGGCCAGCAGCAGGTCGCCTACGACGGCTGGCCGCTGTACTACTTCGCCAAGGACGACGAGATGAGAGATACCGAAGGCCACGATGTCGAGGGCTTCGGCGGGGAGTGGTACCTCATCTCGCCGGAGGGCGAGAAGGTCCACGCGGACGATGACGGCAGCTAAGCTCGGTGCCAGGGCCTTCCAGGCCTGGTCAATAGGGCAGGATGCCCTGGCACCGGTAATAGTTAGGCTCTCCGGTACATCGTGACGACGGCGGCGCCGCCCAGGCCCAAGTTGTGCTGCAGCGCGATCTCGGCGCCGTCGACCTGCCGGTCGTCGGCGAGACCGCGCAGCTGCCAGTTGAGCTCGGCGCATTGAGCCAAGCCGGTGGCGCCCAGCGGGTGGCCCTTGGAGATGAGTCCGCCGGAGGGGTTGACCACCCACTTGCCGCCGTAGGTCACGTCGCCCGAGTCGATGAGGTCTCCGGCCTTGCCTTCGCCGCACAGGCCCAACCCTTCATAGGTGATGAGCTCGTTGGCCGAGAAGCAATCGTGCAGCTCGATGACGTCGACGTCCTCGGCGGTCAGGCCGCTGGCCTCGTAGACCTGAGCGGCGGCTGCGCGGGTCATACCGGCGCCGACCAGATCGATGGCGCTGTCGCCGAAGGTCTCCTCGGTGTCGGTGGTCATAGCCATCGCCGCGATCTCGACGGCCTGATCCTCGAGGCCGTGCTCGCGCACGAAATCCTCGCTGACCACGACCGCAGCGGCCGCGCCGTCGGAGGTCGGGCAGCACTGCAACATGGTCAGCGGCTCGTAGATGGTGCGCGCGTCCATGATCTCGTCGAGCGAGTACTCGTCCTGGAATTGCGAGCGCGGGTTCTTGGTGGAGTGGAGGTGGTTCTTATGGGCGATCTTTGCGATCTGCTCGGCGGTGGTGCCGTATTTCTCCATATGCTCGCGACCGGCGTTTCCGAAGATCTGGGGCGCCGGTGGCGCCTTTTCGAAGCCACGCTGGGCGGCCATCGTCTCGAAGTGGCGCCCGAGCGGGTTATAACGCCCCTCGGCGCTGGTATCGAGTGAGCCCTTGGCCATCTTCTCGAAGCCCAGCGCCAGCGTGCAGTCGGTGATGCCACCCTCGACGAGTTGCTTGGCCATCATCAGCGCCGTCGAGCCGGTCGAGCAGTTGTTGTTGACGTTGTAGATGGGCACGCCCGACAGCCCGAGCTCATAAGCCGCAGCCTGGCCGGAGGTCGACTCACCGTAGACATACCCGGCGAAGACCTGCTCGATCAGCTCATAGGCAATGCCGGCATCCTCGAGCGCCTGCTCGCCGGCCTCCTTGGCCATATCCGGATAATCCCAGTCACGGGCGCCCGGCTTCTCGAATTTGGTCATCCCAACACCAACGACATATACTTTGCGGCTCATGGTAGCTCCTGTGGAGTTGAATGGTCATTCAATTAGACAGCCGCGACCTTACCGAAATTCCGTCGATTTGGCACGGACGCAGCCGCTCAGCTGATTCGCTCACTCTGCTTGCTCCGCGATCATCTCCACGTGGTCGCGCGGCGCCCAGGCGGTCTTACCGTCGGCGAACGCAAGTTTGACCCACCCGTCGCGCTCATCCTCGACCCGCAGCACCACGCCGGGCACCAACATGGTCTTGATATCGGCGATGCCGGCGTGGTGGGACGGGCCCTCGCGCAGCGGGGTGTCGGCCTCGGTGACGACCGCCGGCTGAATGGAGTCGAGGATTTGTGCGCGTGCAAAGCAGCTGCCGAGGGTGAGCGCGACGCCGATGGCAGCGATCACGGCCACGACGATGGCGGTATCGCCAACGGCGCGGTGGTCGACCAGGCGGCGGGTGAGGCTGGCCAAAAAGAGCAGCCACAACAACGCGATGAGCGCCACGGCGAAGGTCTTTGGCGAGATGCTCGTGGTCAGTCGCCACCAGAAGAGCCCCTCGGAGGAGGTGTTGTCGTGGACGGTCCCCGGGGCATATTCGATCTGGCGCAGGCGCACCATTTGCTCGATGGTGTCGCGGTTGCTCTCGATATCTGCATCGCCCGGGGCGAGGAGTGCAGCTCGCTCGAGCATCAGACGTGCTCGGCCGTAGTCGCCTGAGTGGGCGAGGGCGGTGCCGAGATTATAGAGAACATCGGGGGCCTGGGCATGCTCGTCGGCGAGTTGAGTCCACAGGCGCGCGGCCTCGTCCCATTGGCCGTCTTGTTGGGACTGCTGAGCGCTGTCGAGGACGGCTTCATCGGCCACTTCACCGGAGGCATCGACCGCGTGCGCCTCGATGGGTCCTACGGCCAGGCCGGCGCCGATGGCCGCCGCCAGGAGCAATGCCTTGGCCGCGGCCGGAGTCCAGCGTCGCTTCTTGCGTGCGCGCTCGAGTTCCTCCAGGCAGGCGCGGCACTCGCGGCGAAGCTCGTCGGCTCGCGCGCTCTTGGTGTCGACATCGGGGGAGTACCGGGCGTCGCCAATTCCGGCGACCACTGCCGCCAGGCGCTCGGCCAGCGAGGCATCGACGCCTCGCTTCTCGAGGCGTTCTGCGAGAGCCGAGCTGTTGGCGGCACCGGCGGGCAGGCCGGCGACGTCGACCAAGTAGGTCGTGAGCGCTTCTCGGATGAGGTCGAGCGATTCGGTTGCGGACGCGTCCTCGGCCCGATCGAGTTTGCGTACCGCCTCTTTGTAGGCAGCGCCGCGTCGTCGGCCGGGCCGGCCGCGGGCGAGCAATTTTCGCGCGGGACGTTCGAACCACACGGCCAGCACGCCCAGCGCGGGGATGGCGACCAGCAGCCAGAACAACCCGCCTCGCCACATCGGCTCGCGGGTCGGCTCGACCGAGACTTCCTGCTTCGGCGCGGACAAACTGTCGACCAACGTCTCGAGCATGTCGGGCTCGTCTTCGCTGTCGGCGCGCTCGCGCTCGAGCGGGGCCTGCTTGGTCAGCGAGACCTCGCCACCTCGAACCTCGATGGCGATGGGCTCGGAGCGCAGCGTTTGATAGGTCTCGCTGTCGGGATCGAAGTACGAAAACTCCAGCGCCGGGATCTCGAGGGTGCCCTCGCGCTCGGCGACCACGGTGTATTCGAGCGTCTTCGAGCCGCTGACGACCTCCGATTTGGTGTCGTGGTCGACCTTCTCGTTTTGGCCGGCGATACGCGCTCCGTCGAGATCGGGCAGCGTGGGAAGCTCGATGCGGCCCACCTGCCCGGAGCCCTCGGCGATCAGGCGCACGGTGATCGCTTGGCCCATTTCTGCCCGGGTGCGGTCGGTGGTCGCCCGAAACCGCCACTGGCCGACGTTACCCTCGTAGAATGAGTCGGGCGCGTTCGCCGGCAAGGGCTGGACGTCCAACTCGATGGGGTCGGACTCCAGGCGAAGCTTACGTGTTCGCCTGCCGAAGCCGCCGGTGTGTACGTCGATGGCCAGCGGGTCGATGCGCGTGGGGCCGGCTCGCAGCGGAAAGAGCGCGTAGGTACGCATATTGACGCGCTCCATGACCTGTCCGTTCATGCGCATCGTCTGGCGTTGGCCCGAGGATTTCTGGCTCAGATCCTCGACCCAAAAGCCATCGAGGCTCGGCTCTTTGGGCGGCTGTGGGTTGACCTTTAGCCGGAAGGCGTCGGCGTAGAGGTAATAGGTCAACGTAAGTTGCTCACCGACGTAGGGCGTACGCGTCGGATCGAGTTCTTGGTCCAGGAAGACCTGCTCGTCGTGGCTGCGGGAGTCACGGCGCTGTTGTTGTCGCGAGCCCTTGCCGGGGGGCCTGACCCGAACCTTGACCGGGTTGAGCTGCTCGTCGCTGCCGCCGACGCTGACCCGAGGCGGATCGATGATGTAGCTTCCCTGCTCGACGGCGCGCAGCCGGTAGATGCGTCGGAGGCTCTTTTGGACATTGCCGTTGCGAATGAGGTGGCTGGGCGCGTTGGTCGTGCCGACCACCTGAAAGGCGTTGCCAAAGTCGGGGCGTCCCTCGACCTCGATGCGCTGGTTCCCCTGGACGCTGACCGTAACCGTATAGTTGACGTAGCCGCCTTGCTCGACAGTGCTCGGTTTGGCGTGGGCGCGCACGTCGGCTTGGGCGTGCGCCGCGGAGGTCTGCCAGAGCACGCCGAGTAGCATGATGCCGAGCATCCCAACTAAGATGCACGCCCTGCGTCGCAACGCTGCGTAAACGTTTCGTCGCATCATCATCTCACCAATCCTTCTCGATGTAGCGCCGCGGCATATCCTCGAGCGCCTTTTTCATCTGGAAGTTATTGTCGCTCTCCTCGAGCGCCCGCAAAATATCATCGACGCGCCTCTCTTCGGGGTCTTTGGGTTCGGGGCGCTCGGGCTGTGACTGTTGAGTTTGCTCGTCTTGTTCGTCTTGTTCGTCTTGCTCGTCCTGCTCGTCTTGCTCGTCCTGCTCGTCTTGCTCGTCTTGTTCGTCTTGTTCGTCTTGTTCGTCTTGTTCGTCTTGTTCGTCTTGCTCGTCTT
>CAYLTX010000223.1:0-9195 GCA_964386725.1 uncultured Bradymonadales bacterium
CCCGGACCCCTGGACCCCTGGACCCCTGACCCCAAGCCTCACCCAATCTTGACGAAGACCTCTTCGTCGACCACCTCGATCTCGTAGGTGAGCACCGGGGCGCAGCGCTTTCTGCGGCAGCGGCCGGTGTCGAGCTCGAATTCGTATTGATGGTGGGGGCAGATGAGCTTTCCGGCATGGACGACGCCATAGGCCATCGACTTTTGCTTGTGAGGGCAGATCTCGTCGACGGCGAAGATCTCGCCGGCGTCGCGGCAAAGGAGTATGCTTCGGCCGTCGACCACGACCTTGCGCGGCATCATCTGCGGGATGTCATCGACATTGCAGACTTTTGTATAGCCGGCGTCGAGTAATTCTTGCATCAGGGGTCCAGGGGTCCAGGGGTCCAGGGGTCCAGGGGTCCAGGAACTGCAACTGCGTCACTGCAACAGCTTAACTGCAGGAGATCAGGGGTCCAGGGGTCCAGGGGTCCATGGGTCCAGGAACTGTAACTGTGTCACTGCGATAGCTTAACTGCAGGAGTTCAGGCCTCAAGCCCCAAGCCTGCCGTACCTCAAGCCCCAAGCCCGTCGCATCATATACCGAAGGGGTAGGTCTCTGGAAGGTCTTCGGGGATTTCGAAGGCGTCGCGCCACATGGTGCTGGCGTCGAGGGGGCGCAGGGTGCTGGTGATGTCGAGGTGGATGATCCAGTCGAATTGCTCGGAGAGGCGCGCCTGGAAGTAGTGGCTGGCGCGCTCGGTGCGCGGACGGTAGATGACGCCGATGGCCCGCTCGAGGCGAGGTTGGGCCAGGGCGGTGTGCAGCTCTCGGTCGGCGTTCAAGTCGAGGTAGAAGTAGTCGAGTGGGTTTCGGTGAAAGAGCCCCTCGAAGCTGGCGTCTAGCGCCGGCATCACGCGCATATATTGGGCGTGCTCGCCCCACCTGCTCGCGGCGGTGACCGCGCCGCCGTGGGAGGTAAAGCCCACGTTGGTGACCTCATCGCCGTAGCGCTGGCGCAAGAGCTGGCCGACGTTGTGCTCGCCGCGCCTGCTCATCGCGGTGGCGCGCGCGTCGCCAAGGTGTGAGTTATGCGCCCAGACGACGACCTTCGAGGGTCGGTTGAGGCTGTCGAGGTGGTTGATGATCGAGGTGGCCGTCTCGGCCATATGCTGATCGCGCAGGTTCCAGGATGAGGCGCGGCCACGGTACATCGAGCGGTAATATTCCTCGGCGTTTTTGGCCACACGCGCGTTTTGCTCGGCGAAGAAGAACTCGTCTTCGGCGAAAAGACCGTCCTGAGAGAGGACCTCGGCGCGGTGTTGCTCGAGGTCGATGAGCTGTTCGATGACCTGGTCCTCGCAGCCGGACTTGCCGGCGAGGCCGGTGGCGTGGCCGTAGGATTGGGCGTCCTCGCCGAACATATCGAAGCAACTGTAGCGCTCGCGGGCGCGGGTGGCCGCCTCGGGGTCGATCTCGGAGAGGTAGTCGACGACGGCGTTCATCGAGCGGTGCAGGCTATATAGGTCGAAGCCGTAGAATCCGGCGCGCTGGCGGGCGGGATAATTGGCGTTTCGCCGGCGCATCCACTCGACCAGCTCGACGACCGGCTCGTTGCGCCACATCCAGCGCGGGAAGCGCTCGAAGTCGCCCAGGGCGCGCTCGGCGTCGGGGTCGTCGCTGGTCAGTTGGGTGTAGCGGTGCAGCCGGTAGGCGTCGGGCCAGTCGGCCTCGACGAGGACCGCGCCGAAGCCATGCTCGTCGATGAGCCGACGGGTGAGCTGGGCGCGGGTACGATAAAATTCATCGGTGCCGTGGCTGGCCTCGCCAAGCAATACGATCCGCGAGGCGCCGAGGCGGTCGACCAGGTGATCGAAGTCGTCCGGGCCACCGCTGATACGGTGGCTATGTCGGCTGATGAGGTCCTGGAGTCGGGCGTCGTCGGTCATGGCGCGTCTCCCGCTGAGTCGAGCAGAATCTACGGCGCCCGGTCGGGCGCCGTGCATTCGCTACGATCAGAGGTTAAACACACGCGCACAGATGCTAGATCGAGCCGAGCAGCTCCAGGTTGTTGTGGGTGCGGTCGAGCCGCTCGATGAGCCACTTGAGCGACTCCTGCTTGCCCATGTCGGCGATGCGCCGGCGGAGGTGCGGGACGCGCTGTCCCTCGACGTCGCTCAAAAGCTCCATCTCGTTGCGAGTGCCCGAGGCGCCCAGGTCGACGGCCGGCCACAGCCGGCGGTTGGCCAGCTCGCGATCGAGGACCAACTCGGAGTTACCGGTGCCCTTGAACTCGTGGAAGATCACGTCGTCCATGCGGCTGCCGGTGTCGATGAGCGCGGTGGCCACGATCGTCAGGCTGCCGCCGTCCTCGAGATTGCGGGCGGCGCCGAATAGCTGGCGAGGTCGGTCGAGCGCGCCGGCGGTGATGCCGCCGGATAGCGTGCGGCCCGAGCCGCTGGAGGTGTGGTTGTAGGCACGCGCCAGGCGCGTGATCGAGTCGAGCAGCAACAAGACGTCTTCGCCGTCGAGCAACTTTTTGAGCGCCAGGCGAAAGACCTTCTCGGTCAGCTTGATATGATCGCGCGGGGAGCGGTCGGTGGTCGAGGCTTCGACCTTGGCCGGGATATTGCGCCGAAAATCGGTCGCCTCCTCGGGCCGCTCGTCGACCAGCAGCGCGATTTGATAGATCTCGGGGTGGTTTTGGTGGACCGCCCTGGAGATCGTCTGCAAAACGGTCGTCTTGCCCGCCTTGGGAGGGCTGGTGACCAGCACGCGCTGGCCGCGGCCCAGTGGGGCGATCACGTCGATGAGCCGGCCGGTGATCTCGTCGCCGGTGGTCTCGAGCTTGATGCGCTCGTTGGGCTGGATCGGCGTATAATCGGCGAGCCGATCGGTCAGCCGTTTCAATTTATCCTGTCCACGGCGTTTGTTGCCGCGCCTACGTTTTCCTCGTCTACCCATGCGACCTGCGTGTTGAATGATGATACGACCCGTTCGGCTCGTGGCCTAGGGCTTGGTGCCCGCCGGGAGTGAACGCTGCAAATTGGATTTATATAAGGGGGCGGAAGTGTCTCGCGTTGGAAGGCCGTCGACACATCCCGCAGTCGGGATCGTCGAAAGGTTTGTCTACGCGACCCGAGCGAGCCTAGTTTGGCATAGGTTGGAATGCTTTTCCACCCTCGTTTGTTTCATCCGATGTGGCATACGACTCAGGCCGCACACCCGATTCGGCCGCGTATTGCAATCTGTCGCATAATAAGGTAGTCATACGCGACCATTATTTCGGCTTTCCTTAGGAGGCGCACTTTGGACACGCTCGACGTACTCGAAAAAGCAGAACGTAAAGGTGGCCCCGACCGCCGCCAGCGGATGACCGAGGTCATCATGGCTGCGCGGGATCTCGGCTGTGACTTTAATGTCGGCGGCGGCAAAGCCGGCGGCTTCAACGTGCGCTACGGCTCGCTGCGCTACGCGGTCATGGATCTGAACACCCGCGGCGAAGTCTTCTTGCACATCAAGCACCACCCCAGCAAGGACATCACCGACGAGCAGCGCGAACAGGCTAACGAATTCGTCAACGGCCTCGAGGGCTTCACCGTCAAAAACGGCCCCATCAACAACTACGGCCAGATCGAAGAGCCCATCGAAGATGTGCCGATTGCGGCCCTGCGCACCTTCCTCGAGCGCACCGTCGAGGTGATCCGCGAGGTCTACTACCGGCCGCATATCGAATTGGCCGGCTGAGCCGCCACACGATCAGATATGAGCACCGAAGCCCGCTTGGCAATTTTAGCCAAGCGGGCTTTTTTGTGGTGGGTCAGCGCTGGTTTAAATCGGGGGAAACGTGCCTACTTTGCCAGGGCGAGAAGTAGGTCCCCGGCAGAGGAGGCGGTATGGAGACGACGAACTCGATGAAAAATAAGCCGCGGCTCAACGACATGCCCGGCCTCGAACGGCTGGACATGCCCACCGACGACTTCGAGCGCAGGGAGACTCAGCCATTGGTCGTGTGGTCGCTGGCCTTCTTCGCCTTGGCGGCTGCGAGCCTGGTGCTAAACAGCGTCATGGGCGGCCAGGGCAGCCTGGTCTTTATCCTGGCCTCCCTATTCTTCGCCGCCCTCGGCATCACCTCCCTGCTCAGTCGGTACGTGCGCACGCCGCCGTGAGTTATTGGGCGGCCTCGGCGGTACCCAAGACCTCGGCCAGAGTTTGCTCGCGGGCTTTGGAGATGCGCATATAGCGCTTCTGGAATTGAGAGGTGGCGTATTCGATGAATAGCTCCTTTTCCAGCCCGAAGGGCAGCTCGTCGTAGGGGACGAACGTGTCCTCGATCATGCCCAACGCCAGCGGGAGCAGCGTGTTCATACGCGTCTCGATGGTCTCCCAGACCTCGTCGCCGTGCTCGGCGACCAGCCGCGAGAGCAGGTAAACCCCGTAGGCCAGGTGGCGTGACTCGTCGAGCTTGAGCAGGCGAGTCACCTCGAGCATGCCGGGCATCAGGTCGTTTTCCTCGAGCATGTGGTGAAATGCGTAGTAGCCGGTCTCGGCGAGCACACCCTCGACGATCATATTATAGGTCACCGAGGCTTCGGCCTGAGCCACCGGCGAGCGGTCCTCGCGCAGCCGGCTCAGCGCGCTGGGCAATGCGTCGGAGAAGATCGCCTCGTAATTCGAGCCGTGAAAGCGGCTCAGATCGCTATCCTCCTGGGCGACCTCGTCGAGGAAGCGCCGGAACACCTCGACGTGCTTGGCTTCCTCGAAGAGAAACGACGTCAGAAACATCTCCTCTTCGAGGCGGCCCTCCTCGGCGATGGTCATGATCAGCGGCAACAGATCCAGGGTGACCGACTCCTCTCCCGCCAAAAATTGAGCGGTCAGGTGCAGGACGACCTCGCGCTCCAGGTCGCTCATCGCCTTCCAATCGGCGATATCCTGATCGAAGTCGATGTCCTGCGGATCCCAGACGCCCAGCTTCTTGGCTTTCGCCCACAGCCGCATCGGCGGCAGGGAGTGGTCGAGGCCGGTGCTCGTCGATTGAAATGTGCGTTTCTCGCTCATCGTATGCTCCGGAAATCAGAAAGTGAGAAAGTAAGACAGTGAGAAAGTAAGATCACTGCTCTCGGGCTCTACAGCGAAATTTGGTCTTGGTCGAATGTATGAGAACGACATCCTTATGCCACAAAAATTCATTTAGTCCAATACGTGTTGGAATAAGCGGCTGAACCTCACAGGCGAGCAGTTGCAGTATCTAACTCTCTCACTTTCTCACTCTCTTACTATCTCGAACGAAAAAGCCCCGCTCGGAGCAAATCCGATCGGGGCTTCTCTAGAGGTTCAGAGCCTCTTAGAACTCCACCTTACACGCCTCGCCCGAGCAGAACTTATCGTCCTGGTCGTGCTCGAGGCGGCTGCCGTTATGCTCCTGCAGCGGCGTGATGCCGGAGCGAAGCTCGCCGTATTCCTCTTCGGAGATCTCCTCGTAGGGCGGCTGGACGTAGCCGTGGTCGCGCATGGGCAGGAAGCTGATGCCCTTGAGCCGGCACTCATAGGCGGCCAGGATGCGCGGGATATCGTCGGCCTCGGTGTCCGGGTCGAACTCGGCGGTGCAGCTGACCTGGTTGTCGGCCCAATAATGCTGGACCTGGGCGGCGAGGTCGACCTTCTCGCGGAGGCTGACCTCGTTTTTGCGCCGTTCCATCGAGTTGACCTTGATGGGAAAGGAGATGACCATCGTATTGTCCGAATAATGGTCCTCTTCGACGTGGTAGCCGGCCTCTCTGCACATCTCGACCAGCTCGTGGCCCTGCTGGACGCGAACGCGGCGCAGGTAGTGCGGGGAGTGGTCCCAGTGGACGCCGGGGGTCGAGCCGGCCAGCAGGCTCACTGTGCCCGAGGGCTTGACCGAAGTGGTCTTGATGGAGCGCGGGATGCACAGCCAGTCCGAGTACTTCTTGTCGAGGTATTGGATGTACTCGTAGCCCTCGTCGCACCACTCGAAGAACTGACGGTAGCCGTGCCTGTTGAGCGCCTGGACGATGCCGGTCATCGAACAACCGATCCGACGGTTTCTGAGCATGACCGCGTTGGTGCCGGCGTCGTGGGTCTGAATCAGAGTGACCGTCTTGGCGTATTGATACGCCACGCGCAGCGTCTCTTTATAGTCCTCGATCGAGTCGTGGTGGGCCGGATAGGTCTCGACCAGGCAGCACAGTTCCTTGTCCCACAGGGTCTGCTCGACGCAGGGGTTGGAGCCCTCGGCCTGCTCGTCCTTATAATTGGCCTCGTCCTTCATACGGCCGAAGGCGCGCGCGTTTTCCAGCCACAGATAGCCGGGCTCACCGTTGTTGCCGGTGCGCTTGGCGACCTCGGAGTAGTCCATGCCGACCTTGGCGGCGATGGAGTTATTGGAGGCCCAGCGCCAGGCGCTGACCTTCTCCGGGTCCATCTTGAGGTCCAAGAATTCTTGGTCGTCGGGCTCACCGAAAGCGATCTGAGCGGTGCGGCGCACGCCGCCGGAGACTACGCAGCGGCCGGTGATATTCATCGTGTCGACGATGAGCTTGGAGTCGACCTCCTTGCCGATATAGCCGTCGAAGAGGTTCTCGAGGGTCTCGAGCATCTTCTCGAGCGGGTCGGGCCCGCTGGCCACGCCGCCGAACGATTCGATGGGCGCGCCCTGGGGGCGAATCTGCGAGAAGTCCCAGTTGCGCGGCAGGGTGTCCTCGCCGACATAGGCGTTGAGCAGCTTGGTCAGCGCGTCCGCCCAGCCTTCGCGGCTATCCGGGACCACGAAGGTCTCGTTGGTGATCTCGGGCTTGACGATCTCGCGCTTGCCGGCGCCCTTGGTGTCGAAGCCCACGCCCACGCCGAGCATCGACATGCCGAACATCCAGGCGAAGGGACGTGCGAAGTTGCGGTCGATCTCCTTGGTGGAGATGAACCCGCAGTTGTTCAGAGCGGCGCCGCCGCGCTCGTAGATATAGTCGGTGCCCATCATCCACAGGCCACGGCCGGGCGGGGTCCATTTGAATTGAAAGAGGCGGTCGTAGGCCTTGCAGGCGAAGCGGTGGGCCTTTTCTTCGTCCCAGGGCAGGCCGCGCTCCATACAGTGGACGCGTTGGACGGTGAACATCCCTTCGATGACTCGTTGGCAGGTCTGCCACCAGTCCTCACCGTCACGGCTATAGGTACGCTTATAGGTCACCCACGACAGGTCGCCGAATCCCCAGTTGACCGGACGCTCCCGGTACTCGTCTAGAAAGCGGCTATCCAGCTCGAAAGTGCCCCACTTTTTTACATCAATGATCATCTTCGCTTCCTTGCGTGTTGCGAGGGTTCCCCGACTGAAAATAGGCAGTCGGAAGAAGACTCGATTCAGCCTTCCTTGGCCTCCGTCCGCGTCGGCGTTTCGTAGTGTCCGAACAAACGAGCGAAGACCCAATAAAGGACCGGATCTGCTCCCGCCAGACTGCGGCTATGTCCCGTCGAGAAACCGATTTAAGGGTTAATAAACAGCGTGAATCACCGCATGCGGGCTGAACCATCTCAAACCCGGGACCACAACATCTTGGGGTGTCGGCGACTCGGCAACCACTATATCTAGTGCTTCTCGTTTGTAAACTAAAACTTTGGGCGCTCGGGTCAAGCTCTAAAAAAACCTAATAAATGCGTAGGGTTATCGGGCCGAAAAAATTTGATCAAGATTGGCTGAACAAATGGGTAGTGTCGGGCGATCCGGTGGACCCGAAATCGCGCACAACCGCAGCATCAGCGGGTGGGGTGAGAATGACCCCGGTGAAGAGGGCCGCAAGAGGTCGCAGATCGCCCCGGAGATCGGCCGATCTGCGACCCGGTTTTGCTGATCTCCGGGGCGCCGATCTCCGGGGGCTGTTTTGGGGGTTTTCGGTGGCTCATTCGCGCCGGCGGGTCTGACCTCCGGCGCGTGAATCTTCGGTCTGATCGATGAGCACATAGACCTCCTCGCGATCGGGGTTGTAGACCCAGCCGCTGAAAGTCTCGTCGAGCCGGCGCGCGAAATCCTCGACCGGCTCGCCGGGGATGCGCTCGACCTCCTCGAGTTCCTCGACGTCCTCGGGATGCTCGTCGAGCCAATCGATCGAATAGACGGCGAACTCCTGAGGGGCATTCGGATTGACCGCTCCGCCGTAGACGGCGTCGAGCATGATGTCCTCGTTGACGTTGCCGCTGTCCAGCGGCGGCCAATCGTAATCACGCCCCGCCATGCGTGACAGTCGGGCGAATCCTTCATTGGTTTCGATTGAATAATTCGATTTGAGGCCGCGATCGACTCCAGGCATGGAAACCTCCGATGTGGGGGGAAAGACATCTGTTTCCACACCGAAAATAACCGTCTTAGCCGGAAATCAAGCGCTCCATCCGTCGCGCAGGTCGTCGCGCACGCGGTGGAGGTCCTCGACGGTGTCGATCTCGCGCCAGCCGCCGTCGATGAGCGTCGCGCCGATGGTGATGCCGCGGTCGATCATCTCGCAGAAGAGGTCGGTCAGGTAGGCCTTGCGAAAGAGCTCGGCGGCCTGGAAGGGCTCGTCGTCGCCGTGGTCGCGGCGCACCTGCGCGTAGACCTCGCGCAGCAGGCGCGCGCCCTCGGCGCTATATTTGGCCAGCCCGATGAACTCGCCGACGGCGTTATCGGGGCCGACCTGTTTGCCCACGCGCGTGAGCTTGTCGCCGTCTTCGCCGTCGACTTCGGCCAGCTCGGCCTGGGTGACCGGGTGGTCCTCGCGATCTTCATAGGCGTGATGCCACTGCCGGTCGACGACCAACGAGATATCGTGGGGGCTGTCCAAGAGCTGCTCGACGACCGCCGGGGTGTAGACGATATCCGAATAGGTCGACACGAACGGCCCGTCCATGGCCGACTCGGCGCAAAAGAGCGACACGAGGATATTATTGGACGGGTAGTCGGGGTTCTCGTGGTAGGTGGCCCCGTCGACGGTGAGCTTGTCGGCCAGGTAGCCGCGCACGATATGAATGTCGTCGATGCCGTGCTCGCGAAAGGCCTCGAGCTGATAGCTCAAGATCGAGCGGCCGCCGACGTCGACCATGCATTTGGGTTTTTCGTCGGTGTAATGCTCGAGGCGGCTTCCGAGGCCGGCGGCTATTATTATGGCTCGCATAAAGCGCTCGCAGGGGTTGGAACAGGGGTTCGGGGGTCCAGGGGTCCAGGGGTCCAGGA
>CAYLTX010000224.1:0-9061 GCA_964386725.1 uncultured Bradymonadales bacterium
CTACTGACGACTGACTCCACGGTGCCTTAAGTGCTCGGAACCGGATCCAGTGGGGCTGAACGCCGCCATGGGGAGGAACTTTCGGTGCGATCGCGCAGTGGCCGGTTGTTGTTCAGAAAGCAACACTTGCGCGATCTAGCGGATGGTTCCTCCCCAGGTCGAAGACCCTGGGGAGGTGCCGGCGAAGCCGGCGGAGGGGTGCCTCATCAAGCAAACGAGTTCAAATCAAGCCTCCTGCCCAACCCCAGGCACCTCCATTTCAGAATGCCTGCCAATCCACGCCAAAATATCCTCCCGCAACAACATCCCCCGAAACTCCCCCTCGTGGACGACCGGAACCTCGGTGAGGCCCCTACGCAGCATGGTCTTGAGCGCATGACCGGCATCCTCGTGCAGCTCGACGACGATGATCTCGTCGCCGGTGGAGGTGATCTCGGCCACGGCCGTGTCGGGCCAGGCGTCCTGGTCGATTTTGTGGACCTCGGAGAAGTCGACCACGCCGATCAATTGGCCGTCGTCGACCACCGGGAAGCGCTCTCGGTCGGTGTCAACCACGTATTCGTCGACCATCTCCTCGATGGACATGCGCGAGGCGACCGTCTGGGCGTCCTCGCGCACCAGCCGGCTGACCTGGACACCCTCGAGCGCCTCCTCGAGTAAGAGCTGCGAGTAGGCGGCGGTCGCCGAGCGGCTCAAAAACCAGCCGATGACCACCAACCACAGCCCGCCGACCAGCCCGGAGCCGAGAAGCGGCACTTGGATGCCGAAGGCCATCGCCACGCCGATGCCGATGAGCGCCCAGGAGAAGCCGCGCGCGAGCGTCGACGACCAGGCGGTCGCCTTCTTGTAGTCGCCGGTGGCCTTCCACAGCACCGCCCGAAAGACGCGACCGCCGTCGAGCGGCAACGCCGGGATCATATTGAACGCGGCCAACAGGATATTGATCGGGCCGACCCAGGCCAGCACCGAGGCGACCGGCCCGAATTGGCTGAATGCGGCCACCGGGTCTTCGAGGTTGGCCGCGTCGAGCGGCACGATCAGGTTGAACCACCACAAAAACAACAAGCCCAGAGCCAGGCTCATCAGCGGGCCGACCCCGGCGATGACAATCTCGCGCCAGGGCGTATTGGGCTCCTCTTCGATGTCGGAGACCCCGCCGAATAGGAACAGCGTGATGCTGTTGACGTCCATCCCGTAGGCTTTGGCCGTCAGCGAGTGCGCCAGCTCGTGGGCCAGAAGCGACACGAAAAAGACCAGCGCCGCCGCCAGCGACACGCCCCACAAAAGCACCGTGCTCCACTCCGGGTGCCACTGCGGGAACACTCCCACCGCCAGATGCCCCACGATCAGCGCGAAGATGACCAGCACGCTCCAATTGAGCTTGATCTTGATGCCGAACAGACTGCCTAGGCTCATCGATTCACTAAACATGGATAAACACCCGCGACAACAGAAACGCGAAGCAACACGATCAGCGGCTGCGCTGGCGCGCAGTCGTCACGGCAAATATGTGCACGGGGCAGGTCGATGCAACGGTTGGCGTGCCTGGCGGCACATCCCCCATAGACATTCACCACCACAATGCTATGAAATGCCGGCCGCAGGCCGTCTGTTGTTGACCGGCTTAACCGGCAAACAACCGCATTTGCAGTAGATTGGAGCAGTTCCGTGACCAAAAAGACCAATATTTTGAGACTCGCCGGCGAACTTTGCATCAAATCGCCGCAGGTAAGACGTCGATTCACCGACCGCCTGTCCCATAATATCAAAGAGGGGCTCGACCGCGCGGGCGTCGACTATCGATTCGAGCGGCATTGGGAGCGCATCGACGTCCACTCCGACGACGAGCGCGCGCCCGAGATTCTGTCGCGCATCTTCGGGATCCAGGGCGTGCTGCCGGCGACGATCCACGAGTGGGAGACGATCGACGACATCCTCGACATCGGCGAGGCGCTGTGGCTGGAGAGGGTGGCCGGCAAGAAATTTGCCGTTCGGGCCAAGCGGGTGGGCAACCGCGACCAGATTCCGTTTAACTCCGGGGACGTCAATCGCCAGCTCGGCGCGCGCTTGTTCGAGGCCAGCGCCGGGGTCGATCTGGACAATCCGGAGGTCGTGGTCGGCCTGGAGATCCGCGAGGACGCGGTCTTCTTCGTCGAGGAGGAGTTGCCCGGCCCCGGCGGGCTCCCCATGGGCACCGAGGGTAAGGCGCTGGCGCTGATGAGCGGCGGCTTCGACTCGGCGGTGGCCGCCTGGATGATGCAAAAACGCGGCATCGACCTGGACTTTGTCTTCTTCAACCTCGGCGGGCCGGCTCACGAGCGCGGCGTTCGCGAGGTGACCAAGAAGCTCGGCGAGGACTGGTCCAACGGCTACCATCCCAAGCTGCACGTGATCGACTTCCGCTCGATGATTGCCGAGATGAAGGAGAAGGTGCGCGGCAGCTATTGGCAGCTTCTGCTCAAGCGGCTGATGATGCGCGCGGCGCATCAATTATGCGTGGAGCTCGACTACCCGGCGATGATTACCGGCGAGTCGGCCGGCCAGGTCTCCTCGCAGACGCTGCTGAACCTCGCCGCCATCCAGACGCCCATCCCCACACCGATGTTGCGGCCGTTGATCGGGCTGAATAAAGAGGACATCACCGATCTGGCGCGCGTGGTGGGCACTTACGACATCTCCAAGAGCGTGCCGGAATTCTGCGCGCTCGACGGCGGCCAGCCGGTCACCAACGGCACCGCCGAGCGGCTCGATCGCGAGGAAGATCGGGTCAATTTGGACCTGCTCGCCCAGCTCGTCGACGGGCGCCAGACCCACCGGGTCTTCGAGATGGCCTCCGGCGAGGAGCTCGTCGACGTCGAGGTCAGCCGGGTGCCCGAGGGCGCCGTGGTCTTGGATCTGCGCGCCCGGGTCCCCGACGGCGCCTGGACCTACCCCGATGCGGTACACATCCCCTTCGACAAGGCGATCCAAAACGTCGGCTTTTTGCCCCAGGAGGCCACCTACCTGCTCTTTTGCGAGGTCGGCCTCAAGAGCGCATTTTTGGCCGAACGCATGCGCCAGGCCGGCTTCGATGCGCATAGTTTCCGCGGCGGCAGCCACCACCTCAAAAAGCAGACTCGGCGGCAGACGGCCTGAGGCTCATTCGTAACGGGTACTCAGAGTTGTGCATCTCGTGTTATGGTGGTCTTCTCATGCAAAGGACGTGCGACGTAGAATTGGCTCGGATGGGATGAATTATGGCTGATGAATCTTCGTTTCACCGCTTGCTCGCCACGCAACTCGAGACGCTCGGCCTGGGGCCCGACCAACCGCCTTCGGAGGAGCAGTGGCGCGATTTTCTCACCGAGATCGACGACGCCTATGAGAGGCGCACCGAGGGTGCGGTCATCCTCGACAAGAACTTCGACAACCTCATCGCCCACGCGGTCGACGCTTTTATCCTGCACGACACCAAGGGGAATGTCGTCGAGGCCAATAAGGCAGCCTGCGAGATGCTCGGATATACCCGCGAGGAGCTGCTCGCGATGCGGGTAGCCGACTTCGAGATGGAGCTCGACCCGGGGGCCATCTGGGACGATATGACCGTCGACGAGGTCTTCACCGTCGACGGCACCCACCGCAGAAAGAACGGCACGACCTACCCGGTGGAGACGCGTGTGGGCGCTTTTATGGTCGACGGTCAAAAGATCGTCCTGGCCCTGTGCCGCGACATCACCGAGCGCAAAGAGGCCGAGGAGAAGCTCAAACGGCTCAACGAGCGGCTGCAGTCCGCCCGCGACGAGGCCATCCGCGCCAACCACGCCAAGAGCACCTTCTTGGCCAATATGAGCCACGAGCTGCGCACCCCGCTCAACGCGGTCATCGGCTACTCCGAATTCATGATCGAGGAGATGCAAGATGAGGGTGAGGAGCTGTACGTCCCCGACCTCGAGCGCATCCTGACCGCCGGACGCCACTTGCTGTCGCTTATCAACGACATCCTCGATCTGTCCAAGATCGAGGCCGGCAAGGTCGAGCTGGATGTCGCATCGTTCGAGCTCTCCGAGCTGCTCGACGATATCGACGCCACGGTGCGTCCGCTGGCCCAGAAGAATAATAACGAACTGACCCTCGAGCTGGGCGACGAACTCTGCGGCACCCAAGACGGCCACGCCGCCGAGATGCGCTCGGACATCACCAAGATCCGCCAGATCTTATTCAACCTGATCAGCAACGCCTGCAAATTCACCAACGACGGCGAGGTCACCGTGCGCGCCACCGCCCAAGCGGGCGGCGAAGCGGTGCGATTTACGGTCAGCGACTCCGGGGTGGGCATGACCGAAGACGAGCTCGAGCGCGTCTTCAAGGCCTTCCAACAGGCCGACGCCTCGACCACGCGCAAATTCGGCGGCACCGGCCTGGGACTGGCCATCACCCGTCATTATTGCCGCATGCTCGGCGGCTCCATCGACGTGGAGTCGACCCCCGGCGAAGGCACGACCTTTACGGTGGTCCTCCCGCTCGACGCCAGCGTCCACGCCGAACAATCCCACGAGCAGTCGTCCGTCGAGGTCGAGCCGCTCGAGGCCGACGGTGGCAGTAGAATACGCGACACGGTCCTGGTCATCGAAGACGACGAGAGCGCCCGCGACCTTCTCCGGCGCACCCTCCGCGCCGAGGGCTACCGCGTAGTCACCGCCACCAACGGCAGCCAGGGGCTACACCTGGCCCGCGAATTGGAACCGCTGGCGATCACCCTCGATTTGCTCATGCCCGAGATGGACGGCTGGCAGGTCCTGAGCCGGCTCAAGCGCGACGACCAGCTCGCCGACATCCCGGTCATCCTGGTCAGCATGCTCGACGAGCGAAAGCGCGGCTTTGCGCTGGGCGCCGACCACTACCTGGTCAAACCCCTCGAGCGCGAGCGCCTCGTCGACATGCTCTCCGGCTATCGCACCAGCGGGGTCACCGACGGGCTATGCCTGATCGTCGAAGACGACGGCCCCACCCGCGAGCTCATGGAGCGCATCATCAGCAAGGAGGGCTGGCGGGTCCAGCAGGCCGAAAACGGCCGCCTCGGCCTCGACGCCGCCCGCGCCGAGACCCCCGACCTGGTCATCCTCGACCTGATGATGCCCGAGGTCGACGGCTTCGAGTTTTTGGCCGAATTCCGCCAGGAGACACAATTCGAGGACATCCCCGTGGTCGTGGTCACCGCCAAGGAGCTGACCGACGGCGAGGTCGACAACCTGGCCCAGGCCACCACCCGAATCATCCGCAAGGCCGGCCGCGGCGCCGGCGAGCTCCTCGCCGAAGTCCGCCGATCACTGCGTAAGCTGGCGTAAAACAACAGCTTATTCAACGCAGAGGGCGCGGAGGGCGCGGAGATATATTGATTTTTCCTCTGCGCTCTCGGCGCCCTCTGCGTTGAAAATTCCCCTGCTGATGACTCCACCATGCAAAAAGCCTTTTCGGAATCCTGCGAGCGCAACAAAGGCCCCATCCTGGAGGTCCTGCGCGAGATCCTCGGCGATGCCGGTAGTGATGCCGGTAGTAATGAAAGCAAGCGCGTGCTCGAGATCGGCTGCGGCAGCGGCCAACACGCGGTGCACTTCGCGGCGCACCTGCCGCACGTGACCTGGCAGCCCAGCAACCAGCCCGGCCGCCTGGAGAGCATGCGCGTCTGGGCCGCCGAGGCCGACCTCGACAACCTCGAGGACCCCATCGAGGTCGACCTGCTCGACGAGGAAGCCCTCCCCGGCAACGGCTACGACGCCGTGGTCGCCTCCAACGTCATCCACATCGCCCCCTGGCCTGCCACCGACGCGCTATTTGCATTGGCCGCCGAGTCGCTGAACGAGGGTGGTATTGTGTTCTTATATGGCCCCTACCGCTACGAGAGCCGGCCCCTGGAGCCGAGCAACGAGAAGTTCGATATGTGGCTGCAGGCGCGCTCGCCGGCGAGTGGGCTGCGTGTTTTCGAAGAGGTCGATGAGATCGCTGAGAAGTACGGCTTCGAGTTGGTCGAAGATCGCGCCATGCCCGCCAATAATCGGGCAATGTGGTGGCGGTTGGATCGCTAAATTGCTAAATCGCTAAATCGCTGAATCGCTGAACCGCTGAACCGCTGAGCGCCGAAGCGCTAAAGATACCGCTGAACCCCCGCGAAAGCGCTGTAACTACTCGCCCCGCCGCCGCCCCACGGCCAACGTCGGCCTTTCCCGGCGTTTTTCGCGCCCCCTCAGCGGCGTCTTTAGCGCTTCCGCGTCCAGCTCTTCTGCGCCTTCTGCGCCTTCTGCGCCTTCTGCGCCCTCCGCGCCCTCTGCGCCCTCTGCGCTTCCGCGCTTCCGCGCCTCACCCCTCTCCGAGAAGCCGCGACTTCTCCTTCTCCTCATAGGTCAGCTCGAACTGATCAATCGCCTGCTCCTCGATCACTTCCAACATCTCCTCGATATCGTCGGTGACCGTCAGCAGCTCCCGATCTCCGGGCGAAATCGTGCCCACCTCGATCATCATCGTCTCCACGAAGTCCAAGATGGGCTCCCAATAGTCCTTGCCCATCAACACGACCGGAAAATTGTGAATCTTGCCGGTCTGGATCAGCGTGAGCGTCTCGAAGACCTCGTCCATGGTGCCGAAGCCGCCGGGCATGATCACGAAAGCATACGAGTATTTGACCAACATGACCTTGCGCACGAAGAAGTAGCGAAAGTCGATCCAGTCATCGAGGTAGGGGTTGGCAGTTTGCTCGAAGGGCAATTCGATATTGCAGCCGATCGACTTGCCGCCGACGTCCTTGGCGCCGCGGTTGGCCGCCTCCATGATGCCGGGGCCGCCGCCGGTCATGACGGTGAAGCCTTTCTTGGCCAGCGCCGCACCGGCTGCGCGGCCGAGCTTGTAGTAATCGTTGTCCTCTTCGAAGCGCGCCGAGCCGAAGACGGTCACGCAGGGGCCGACGAAGTGGAGCTTGCGAAAGCCGCGCAAAAACTCCCACATGATGCGCATGAGCCGAAAGAACTCGAAGCGGCGCGTCTTCGGCCCCTCCAAAAAGCGAATCTCCTGCTCGGACTTGCGAACATAATGCTTCTCGAGCTCGCTGGGCTTATTCACGGGTACTCCTACTTCAGTAGTTCTTGGCTGCGCTAGCTCCCGGCTAACTGTTGTCTTCGCGCACAGATCAGCTATAACGCAGGCGTACTGGAGCGTCCAATTCAAGCAGGCGTATCCAATCCGAACGTGAGGAGAATCGATGGGCAACGCGCTACGAAAAATGACCAACGCGGTGGCACTTTGCCTGGCTACGGCTTGGGTGTGGTTGCTGCCGACGGCGGCGTTTGCTGATGAGGGCGGCGCTGACATGCCACCTGAAGTTCCGAGCGAAGGCACGTTGCCGGAGTGGGATGAATTTTTGGAGGGTTTCCTGGCCCTGGACTTGTTCAGCATTCCGCTGTGGCGGCTGGGGCTGTCGCTGCTGGTGCTCTTGTTGGGATTTTCGCTCAGGGGCTTTTTGCTCGACAAGCTGCTCACGCCCGTCCAATTGGTGATCGCGCGCACCGAGTCCGAGCTCGACGACCACCTCATGGACGCCATCCGCAGCCCGCTGGGCTGGGTGGTCAACCTGGTGGCGATCTACTTTTCGCTGGTGCTCCTCGAGCCGCCCGCCTCGATCATGGTCGTCAGCACGCTCGTCATGCAGACGATCGGCACGGTGCTGGTCGCCTGGGTGGTCTACAAGATCATCGACGTGGCCGCGATGGCGATGTCGCGTTTTGCCTCCCAGACCCCCTCGGAGATGGACGACCACCTGGTCCCGCTGGTGCGTCGGGTGCTGCGCGTGTCGCTCTTTGTCATCGTCGGCATCGCCATCATCCAGCAGTGGGGCTACGACGCCACCAGCCTGCTGGCCGGCCTGGGGATCGGCGGCTTGGCCTTTGCACTGGCCGCCAAGCCGACCCTGTCCAACTGGTTCGGCTCGGTGATGATCTTCACCGACCGGCCGTTTACGATGGGCGATTGGGTCAAGACGGACGTCGGCGAAGGAATCGTCGAGGAGGTCGGGTTGCGCTCGACCAAGATTCGCACCTTCACCGACACCCTGATCACCGTGCCCAACGCCAATATCGCCACCGGCGCCATCGAAAATTGTTCGGCGATGAAGATGCGGCGCATCCGCACCCACATCGGGCTGATCTATGCGACCAGCCGCGATCAGCTCCAGCAGGTGTTGGAGGGCATCGACCAGGCCATCCTCGACAACGAACGCATCGACGACGACACCCGCAAGGTCTTCTTCGACCAATTCAGCGCCAGCTCACTCGAGATCCTCGTGCAATGCTGGGCGTTGACGACCTCCTACGATGAGTTCATGGAGATCAAGCAGCAGCTCTACCTCGATATCATGGCCGTCGTCGAAGAAGCCGGCAGCGAGTTCGCCTTCCCCAGCCAGACGGTCTACCTCGAGCGGCAATAACTTCGGTGCCCGGGCATCCTGCCCTGGGATCCAGACCCGGAAGGTCTGGCACCGGTATGTTGGTTAGACGGTATGCTCGCCGCCGGCGATGAGGTAAGCGCAGGCCACATAAACCGAGTGCAGCAGCAGCAGCAGGCTGCCAAACGCCGCCACCATCAGGCCGCCGTGGCCGTGGAAAAGATCTTCGAGGACCGGCAAGATGGTCCCGAGCATAAAGAGCGTCGCCAGAATCGAATAGGGCACGATGCCCGTCGCCCCGACCAGAAGCGCCGGCTTGCAGCGGCACTTGTCTTGGACGGCCCACAGCACCACGAAGGTCAGCATCGAGGCCGGAATCCAGAAGATGGACCCGAAGGCGGTGTTCACATCAATGAATGTCCAGTTGCCGACGGCGCTTGTACATAATAGACCGCAGGCCCATATCGGCACACTGGCGAGCATGATGGCGGTGAACGTCCCGACAAACGTCTTTTCCTTCATCTCCTGCCTCCGCGGCCCTTATTTTAGTGCTCAAGCTCACTTATGTGATCTTAAGCACATCACGGCCCACGAGAATCAACCTGGCCCCCTGGACCCCTGGCCCCCTGCAGTTAAGCTCTTCCTGGACCCCTG
>CAYLTX010000225.1:0-9003 GCA_964386725.1 uncultured Bradymonadales bacterium
AACACTGCCAGATATCGTGCAACGTCCACTGTCATTGGGACCGCAACGCAACACCTCCCATCGCTCCGGGGCAAGTGAAAACACTCCAAGCAGGCGCCGATCAGCCAAATGGAGGGTCGCTTTTTGTTGTGTGGACAGTGCATCATCAGCAGTGCTGCGCAATGCATCTGGATACACTACGATAAGACACTCGGCTCTCTCGCAAGAGGCGCTCAGCATCGGCAACCCTCGGGTGGTGAAAGTGGCCTGAACGAGCAATCTTCCGACGGTCACGAGCCGGTGTCGGAGCTGCGCGGCGAGTTGACTGGGAGCATCAATGAGCTGGAGGCGTACGACATTGCACTTGGCTTATCCTGTATTTGTAGTGTGTTCTTCACTGCGGGCTTGCTCGAACGTCTCGTTCATCTTTTCGATGAGCTCGTCGTTGAGTTCGATCTCCCAGCGAAAGCAGAATTCTTCGATCGCTTTAGTAGGCGGCTCCTGCAGCCTGTCCGGATGAATGGCCAGCCATCCCTCGAATTCGAGCTCAGGCGATGGACGTGCGATGGCAGGCGCAGAGCCCTTCGGCTCGGAATCCTGTTGCAGCCCCATTTCGGCGAGGCGCTGACCGATGGTGACATTGGCCCGGCGGGCGACCGATGGGGCCATATTGGCGATACGAACCGTGGACTCGTACTCCTCTAGGCCGATTTCAGCGATCAACTTTCCGAGGAGTTCGTCGATGTAGCTGCTCGAGACGGTGTCGACCCCGGAGAAGTCGAGCGTCAGCGGCTCGTCCATGTCGGGGAGGATGGCGAGCAGCTTTCGACGGACACGCAGTGCTGGGCTTCGGCCGCCGAATCCGGAGGACTCGCTGGCGACCTGCAGAACGGCGCCGTCACTCTCGAGCTGTGCGGCTACAGCTTCGATATAAGTGAAGTCGACCGACTCGATGAACGTCTCCCGAAGATCGATGGGGCGACTCGTGTCGAAGCGAATGGAGATGCCGGTGCCTGGCAGTGTGGGGATGTCGCGAGTCAGGTCGTTCTGGTCATCGCGGTAATGGTGGGCGGCGCCGCTCCAGATGGCGAAGCCGCCACCGTTGACCTCGACGATTTGACGGGTGCCGGCAATGCCGTTCCCCTGGCCGACACCGCGGGTGACGCCGCGCTGCATGGCCAACGCGAGGGCGCGGCGGTCGGAGTCGACGTCGTGCGCTTCGGCGAGGCTGTCGCGGAGGCCGCGGCCGGCGTCGGCGATGGCGACCGAGAGCACGTTCTTTTTGGGATAAAACTGGGCGAAGACGAAGCCCGGCACAGGGGTCGCAGAATGGATGACGATGTTGTCGGTAATCTCGTTGAGCGCCCATTCGACGGCCGGCAAGATGTCTCGGGCATTGTCGAAGTGCATCATCAACAGGTCGAGGACGGCATTGACGGCGTCGAATACTGCGTCCTCGTCTTCGATCGCCAACAGCGGTAGAAATCGCCCGCCGACGGTTCGCTTTGTGCCGCACCCCTCACCTGTGATGTTGAGGTGTTCGAAGAACTTCATGCGCGCGAGATAGGCCTCCACGCCACGGTTGTTCGAGCCGTCGAACTCAATACTTCCACCGTCAGCCTGCCAACGCGCCAGCAAGGTCGTCAGCCAAGCTACGGCGCTCGGGTATAGGAAGCAGTCATTGCCGAGAACGACTTCGAGACTGTTGTCTCCGTCGTCGTCCCGCTCTTGCCACAGCGGTCCCAAGCTCTTGGCGATGTCGGCGGCGTTGAGGCGTCCCTCGAGCTTCACTTCCATAGAATGCTCCAAACAATATCAGTAACGTGCGCAGTAGGGCCGGGCTTCTCATCATGAGGATGCTTTCGGATTAGGTTTCGAAAGCCTCCCACTCCTCACCGATGACGGTCTTGTCGATGAGCTCCTCATTCCTCCACCACACGAGCCCGAGGCACTCGAGGGCGGCGCGCTCCTGGAGCGCGTCGACGTCGTCGTCTTCCGGCAGTTCGACATCATCGAGCCACCACACCTCGGCGTGGCGCTCGAGGACGCGGTGGTCCATGGGGACGTCGTAGTCGAGGTCGCCGTCGTGGAACTGGATGTGGAGGCTTTCGCTTCCTCGCGGAACGGCGACGAGATGGTTGGCGAGGTCGCCGCGGCGGTCGTAGGTGTTGAAGGGGGCGTAGAGTCGGTTGAGCTGCTCGGCGATGTCGAGGGCGTCATCGTATTCGCCGAGGACGCGGGCGGTCTCGTCGACAAGACGCGCCTGGCGGGTGTGCATCGCCTCGCGCCACGCGTCGTGTGTCTCAAAGGCGTCGTCGGGCAGGATGCCGCATTCGGGTAGTTTGTGGTGTGGGGATGTCATCGTTTTCTCCGTTGGTTTATGCGTTTTCTGTCGCTTTGACTGGCACTACTTCTGGCGCAAATATTGTGCAGGTCGTGCCGGTGCGGTCGAATTTTACCGTCAGGGCGGCGTTGCCTTCCTCCACGCCCTCCTCGAGGCTGACCGCCTGCTGGATGTCGATGACGACGCCTTCTTCGCCGGGTTCGGCGTGGACCCAGCCATCGTCGTAGGGCTCGGCGTTCGGATCGGGCTCGCCGCCGGATTCGGTGATCTGTGAGGTGGCTCGGATGCTGCTTCCTTCTTCGATGATCATTTGGTCGTCCGTTCGCGAAGATGAAAGTTCAAATGAGGGCTTGCGAGAAAGCCTGTTCCGCCTCGGGGCTCGTCAGATCGACTTCGAAGCGGCTCGAGTCGCCGCTCCAGGGTAGTCCTGTCTGCGCGTCCATGGCGAAGCTGGCAGGGGAAAGTCCCAACGCAGATTCGATGAAGCTTGCAGCGTTGATGAGCGTCTCCATCTCGGCGTCGTTATTGTTGATGACCATGCGCTCGGTCTGCAGCGTGTCGAGGATCTGCTCAAACGGCAGGAGGTCGAGGCTGTCCGGCTCACCCAAGAGAACCGCGTGGTGCTGGCCGTGCAATCGGACGATGACAAGCTCTTCGTCATCCAAGTCAGCGCCGTACTTCTGCCAGTGGAGCAAGTAATTCGGATCCCAGCGGTCGTCCTCGGGCTCTTCAACTGGAATGAACTCGAGCAGTTGTACCTGCCCCTCGACGAGTTCGGACGTTTGTGCGTCCGCTTGCCCGAGCAAGTCGCGAAGCCAGACTCCGTCGTCAGCGGCCGCCTCGTCGCGCCAGCTGTTGATCCATGCGTTGCGAATCTTGTCGATCGTGTCGGACATGTAAGTTTCCCCTCCGGACGTGTTCGTGAAAGTTTGCGGCAAACGTAGCGGTTTGGGCCGTCGAGGCCAAGGGTCATCGGCTGCGGAGGCTGCGGCGTTCGTGTGGGCCTGACCACCGCTCCGTTTAAGTAGCCTCCGCCTGCGCCTCGGCTGCCACCTGGTCGGGTTGTCCATCCGAGGCGCGCTTGATGCGTACAATCAGTCCGTCGAACTCCACGCCCTGGCTGTGGATGGGGGCGAGCAGCGCGTCGGTGTTGTCGAGAAGCGGCTCGAGGCGCTCGGTCAGGTCGAGGGCTCGACCCGAGGGATGTACGCCGACGAGTCGCCAGTCGCCGCGGTAGCGCGGGTCGTCGGTAAAGATGTCGCCGTTTAGGCGGGTGCGCCGGAAGGTGGCGAATTCGTTGGCCGACACGAATACCCGCACGCACTCGGCGTCGGAAGGGAGCCCTTTGACCTCGTAGCGCACGACCTCCGGCGTCTCGTCGCTCATTGACAGTCCCAGTACGTCGTAGCCCGCCGAGCCCCACACTTGTGCCATATGGAGTCCGTTGGCCAGGGCCGATGGCGCGGAATGCTCTACCCATCGCGCCTGCGCTCGGGCGAGGATCTCCTCGGTTCGCCCGCCTCTCGGCACGGCGCTCAAGAGCGTCTTCCAGCCGGCCTCGCCGGCGCGGCAGAGCACCTCGTGGGTTTGGCGGCACGCCCATCCGAGCAGCGCCTCTTCGGCCTGGGTGCCGATGCGTCCGCGGGCAACGGCATCTTTCATGGCGCGTTCGGGCGAATAGGGCGCCGCCTCGCGACCGCTCGGCGCTGCGCTTCCAGCCGTCGAGCCCTCCCAGCCGACCTTCGAGGCGTATTGTGGTGCCGACGAAACCTCCCGGTAGTTTGGCGAGAAGCGGTGCATGTGCCCGACCAACTCGTCGGGGTGGAAGTCGAGCGGCGTATCGGCGAGGCTGTTGAGCCAGTCTTGAGCCGCCGTCGGAGGTCGAAAGCCGAGCCGTCTCGCACGCTGGTGGATGAATGCGCGAAGTCGCTCGCCGAGCTTTTCGATGGCCGGAGCCTCACCGGTCGGCACCTCACTTGGGCCAACCTTAGTGAGAAGATACCTGCCGTATTCGAGGAGCTTCTCACCGACACCAGTCGACTTTTTCCAGTCGAGCCAAGCCTGCTGGTGCTCGAAGCGGCAAGAAAACCGAGGGCGATAGGCGCGAAGGTGCGCTTCGAGATCGATGTCGTCGAGCGCGGCTTGAAGCTGCGTTTCGGTGGTGTTTTCGAGTTTCGTACCGGTCGAAATGATGTGCCTCTTTCGAAGCGAGCGCAGCGCCTGAGCGTCCATCGACGGATCGCTCAGGTCGAAGCCGATCGTCTGCAAGCACGCGCGGGTCTGGCGCATCAGACGGGCGGCCTGCTCGTGGTCGAGCTCGGTGAAGTGGCGCTCGTAGCTTCCCACGAGGGACTCGGCACCCTGTTTTGCGAGGAGAGCGTCGAGGCGCTCGTCGTCCTCGTGGTGGCCATAGGCACCCAGGGCTTGCGCAAACAGCGGCCCAAATTTGCGGTTGCTGAGCAGAAGCTTCGCCAATGGCTCGCCAAATTCGCCCAGCGGCGGCAGCCGGTTGTCGCTGTCCGGATCATTGTCGAAGACGATCAGGTACGCATCGTCAGTCTCCACGAAAAAGGCGTCGTCGTATTGGTGGCGTCGCCAGGGCTGGCGGCCGAGCTCGCACCCCTGGTGTGTGGCGCGGTATTCGACCCATGCGTCGTCGACATACACGAAGCTGTGCTGTGCCCACCGCTCGGTCGCCTGAGTGACGTCGACGCCGTCGATGCGTGAGGCCTCAGCCAGCGCCAGGAGTTTAGGGATGATGGCACCTAGGCGCTCGCCGATTACGGCGGCGCGGCCGTCGTCGGCTGTCCGAGAATCGGGCAGTTGCACCTGACCGTCGACGTCGACACCACGATGTCGCAGGGACTCGAGCCGCTCGACGACCTCCGGGCCGAGCGTGGCGGTGACGAGGGGCAGGTCGCCGAAAAACCGGCGCATCAGTTCTCGGTGGCCCGGATCTTTTGCGATCCAAGCCCGCTCGTCGGCCGTCGACCAGCGCAGGTGACGTTCGCTCAGAGAGGCGCCTTTGGCGCGTCCCTCGAACATCAGGAGCCGACAGCGGGTCTCTTCGGGAGCCTCGCGGGCGATGGCGTCGAGGAGTCGTTGGAAGAGTTGGATGAGCGCCGGCCTCGAGAGCGAATCGGCGGTGAGCCGCTCGAGGTCGGCCGGCAACTGCTCGAGGATGCGAAGCGCCGCCGACGCTTGCTGTTTGCCCAGATGCTCGGCGTTGATCCCGCCGACCGCGCCAAGCGCCGCGACGATGGTGCCGAATTCGTTCTCGCGGTTGCAGGTCCACAGCAGGCGCCGCCACGTGCCGCCCCCTTTGGGCGAGGTGAGCACAACGTCGCGCGGCGCAACGCGTCTCGAACTTGCGATTCGCGTCGCTTCGGGCTCCTCGGTCAGCTCTGTTACGTAATCCGGCGGGCTGACGATTTCGCCGTCGGCTGGCATCCAGGAGGAGGCGCAAAGTGGCCTTCGCACATCGATGATCGAGTTTTCACCTTCGGCCTTCGTCGACCGTCGCTCCTCGTCGACGATCGCGGCGAGCCAGACCGACCACATGCGCGACAACGCGTTGTGCAGGTTCGGGTGCGGCCGATCGAGGTCGAGTCCAAGCCGAAGTTGGCCGCCGCCGCGCCCTGCTTGGACGAGCGCTGGTGGGACGTCGAACGGCTTTACGAGGCTGTCGACTCCGGCTTCGAGCAGCGTAAGCGCCGGCTCGTCGGCCGCGGTCGAGAAAGCGACACCCAAGAACGCCAGATATGCCTCGAGTTTCTCGCCCGGAATGACTCGGGCAAGGCGGTCGGTGTCGACCCTTGCGATGCTGAGTTGCCTTGCCGGCTCCCACTTGCCATTCCGCGTCGGCAAAAAGAGCGTCGCCACCGCGCGACCGGCCGAGCGTTGCCCGCTTGAGTGGCGCTCGCGGAAAGCCCTCCAGCCCATCGCGAAACGCTCAGGTTGCTGGCTCGGCGCCAACTTATTGGCGAACTCTGCGCTGAAGAGCTTCCAGCCAAAGTGGAGCAGCTCGAGCTGCTTCTTCTCGGCCAGCGTCGACTCATCGGCCAGCGGCTCGGGCGGCCAGCCGGCGGCGTCTTCTTCGAAGGTGTTGGGCAACTGGCGTAGTTGGGAGAGTACCGTCCAGCGGTCGAAAGAGCTCAGCCCGGTCGGCCTCTTTCGGTTGCCGGCAAAGCCTGCGGGAAAGGCAAAGGCCGTGACTGACTGTTCGGCGTCAAGCAGCGCGCTCGGTAGCATGAACTCGAGCGCTTCGTCTTGGGCGCGCCGCCAAAACACCCGCCGCTCGGAGGCGGTGGTGTCGTGCTGCTCGCGCCGCTCGGGGAGGCGAACCGCGGGGACCAGTTCGCCATTGTCGTCGGCGGAGTTGACGATTGGGATGACGTAGGCGCCGGCGTCGTACATCGCGTCGCACATAGTCGCCGCCCAATTTTGCCAGTGCGCGTGAGATTCGCCGCGCCAGCCGTGCTCGTTGCGGTCGAGCCAGGTGGCGCACGCGCGCCAAAAGTCATGGAAGCAGGCGACCGGTCTGGGGGAAGCGTCGTCGAAGAAGGTCGCCGCGATTGTCGCCCATCGCCGGTAGCGTCCGGTGTTGTGACGTTTCCTGCCCGAAAAGAGCAATCGCTCGAGGTGGTCGTCTATCGCTGTGTGACCGCCGGGGGCAAGGAACTTCCAGAAGTCGTGGCGTCGCCGGTGTCGGGCGAGGTCCGCGTGAACCTCTACCTCGTCTGGCGAAATATGCTTCCAGGGAATCTGCTCCATCAAGTCATCGCCGGTGCAGGCACCGAGGACTGTCAGCGCTGCGAAGACGTGCAGCTCGGCGGCGACCTCCATCAACGCGCCGTTGTAGGCGCCGACCTTTTTGTCGTCGAGGCGCAGGCCCGTGCGATCCTCGCGAAGCTGGAAGTCGGCGTGGACATCGACGGGCAGGCCGGCCTCCATCGTTGTCGGGAGGTACGAGTAGATCCGCCCCGCCGCGCTCTCGCATCCGCCCGGGGCACACCAGTATACCGCGGCGCCGGGCTCCTCAAGGTCGTGTTTTGCCTTTTTTGCCAGCGGATGGAGGGCTGCGCTTCGCCAAGCGACCAGCAGCCGGTTCTCGGCTTCGGCTGCGCCGTCGATCCAGGTGGGCCGGCTGACGGGCGTGTCGCCGCGGGCCAACGACACCTCGAGGCCGCGCTTGTTCGGGCGCAGGCCGACAAAGTGAAGGTGGCTCTTTTCCACCTGGTCGAAGGCTTGCTCAAGTGCGTCGCGCTCTTCTTGGTCGAATCGAACGACGACGGCGGTCGAAACCCGCTTGGGATCTTCGATATAGTCGGGCGCCGCGGCGCTCCAGAGCGGCAACGGAAAGTGAAAGCTCGGCCGGCGCTGGTTAGAGGTGAGCTGGATGGTTTCGTCATGTAGGATGCGACGGTGGCCCTGGCGCACGGCCGGCGAGTCGGCGAGGCGCTCGCGCCAGATCTCGGCGGTCAGCCCGTCGTGTAGCTCCAGGCCCCACCATCCATCCCCGCGGTTGGCGAGCCGGCTCCACACCTGTACGTAACGGCTGAGGCCAAAGACCGAGCGAAATCCCACGCCCTTATTTCCAACGCTGTCATTGGGCGACTTGTTGGAGGTATTGACCGAGCAAAGCGCGTTGAAGTCCGAGCGGCGCTCGTCTCGCACCTCCGGCGGCTCGGCGTAGTCGTAGTCGGGGTCGGCCATCAACGGCGTGCCGTCATTGGTCACCAGTAGCGCATGGTCTCCGCCGGCCAATTCGACTATGCGCGCACTCACATGTCGAGTGGCTCGATCGATTGCGTTTTGCAAGAGCTCGAAGAGCACGCGCCCCGAATACTGCAGCTTGACCTTTCCCTCGGTGCCGCGCTGCTGATAGGCGGTCTCCCCGCCGCTGTGGCGGTGATAGGCGTAGTGTTTGGTGAACACGGCTCTTAGGTCTTCGAGGGTGGCGACTTTTCCACACATTGCTTGCTCCCAAAAGTTATCGAGGTCGTTGGCAGAAGCCTACCTCAATGGCAGGCTCTGCCAAACCGACACAGTTCAGGGTTTTGCGCTTAGCCGCCAAAACCGATCACCCGTTCATCCTCTCCAACGACCTCCTCCTGCGCCGCTTCTTCGAGTAGCTCCATTGTGACCGGGCTGTCGGCGCGAGCCGCCCGAAACGCCGATTTGAAGACGGCGTTCTTGATAAGGCCGCCGCTCAATCGATACCGCTCGCCGAGTTTGTCGAAGCCGATGGTGCCGTCGGTGGGCACCTCGTCGGGGAGCAGGCTCTTCCAGATCTGGGCGCGCTCCGCGCCGCGGGGGAACGGGAACTCTAGGTTGTAGGTCAGACGGCGGTCCAGGGCGGGGTCGAGTTCGCCGGGGCGGTTTGTTGCGAATAGGACGACGCCGTTGTGGCGCTCGACCTTGGTCAGGAGCAGGTTGACCGCCGAGTCGTCGTGACGCGATGCGCGGCCTTCGCCGCGGGTCATCAGGAGGCTGTCGGCCTCGTCCAGGAACAGCACCGCGTTGTGGGCGCGGGCGTCGTCAAATAGCCGGCTCAAGTTACGCTCGGTCTGGCCGACCCACTTCGACTTGAGGCCGGCGATCGAGGCGACCAAGAGCGGGCGGTTGAGTTCGTTGGCGATGGCCTCGGCGCACATCGTCTTGCCGGTGCCGGGCTCGCC
>CAYLTX010000226.1:0-8954 GCA_964386725.1 uncultured Bradymonadales bacterium
GCGCATATTCGGCCTTCTGGGGCCGAACGGCGCCGGCAAGTCGACGCTGATCAAGGTGCTGCTCGGGCTGCTCGAGATGTCCCGGGGCAGCGCCTCGGTGCTCGGCTACCGGCTGCCCGACGACGCCCACCGCATCCGCCAGGCGATCGGGTATATGCCCGAGAACGACTGCTACCTGCCCTATATGACCGCGGTGCGCTACGTCAGCCTGATGGGTGAGCTGACCGGCATGCCCAAATCCGAGGCGTTTAGCCGCGCCCACGAGGCGCTGTATTATGTGGGCCTCGGCGAGGCGCGCTACCGCAAGCTGAGCGGCTTTTCGACCGGCATGAAGCAGCGCGTCAAGCTCGCCCAGGCGCTGGTCCACGGGCCGAAGCTGGTCTTTTTGGACGAGCCCACAAACGGCCTCGACCCGACAGGTCGCGACGAGATGCTCGACCTGATCGACGACGTCAAAGCACGCGGGGTGAGCATCGTATTGTCCAGCCACATCCTCTACGACGTCGAGCGGGTGTGCAGCTCGGTCATCATGCTCAACGAGGGCCGGTTGATCCACCACGGGCCGATCGCCGAGCTCACCTCCGGCGACACCGAGCGGGTCGTTGACGTGCAGACCAAAAACCAGGACGAGCAGCTGCGCCACGCGCTGGTCAGCCGCGGCTTCGACGCCTCTCAGGAGGGCTTCCGCCTGAAGGTGCGCATGGAGCCCGACGACGATCCCCGCAAGATCCTCGACGTCGCCGTCGAGGAGGGCATCCAGGTCCGCCACTTCATGCCGGGAGAGCTGACGCTCGAGAAAGCCTTCTTGGGCTTGTTGAGCGAGTACGAAGACGATCAAGAACCAAAAACCAAGAACCAAGAACATCATCGAGAGAGCAGCTCACCCACGGCAGCCACATCGTAGACGAAAGCTCCCACACCCCACGCTCTAGCTAAACAATGGCCATACACGACCAAAATTACGTCAGCTACGACGGGCCGCTCCGAGAGGGCCACGGCTGGTGGGTCTTTGCGCGCACGACCATCGGGCTGGCGAAGAGCCTCAAGCGCACCTGGATCTTGACGATCCTGTTGTGGATACCGGTCCTGATCACCCTTGGGCTGGTCTTCTTCGAATACGGCATGCGCGGCCAACTGCCCGAGGAGATCATGGGCAGCGCCGGCGCGCCCGGGGCGACCGGGGTCATCTATTTTCTGCAGGTGCAGTTCTACTCGGCCGCCCTGCTGATGATGGCCAGCGGCTGCGGCACGATCTCCGAGGACCTGCGCTACCGCACCTTCCAGCTGTATTTCTCCAGGCCGGTGGAGCGCTGGGAGTATGTATTCGGCAAATTTCTGGGGCTATTTTTGATCTGCTCGGTGGTCACGGTGATCCCCGCGCTGCTCATCGGAGGGCTGCGCGTGGCTTATTTTGCGCGCACCGACCTCGCCGGCGCCGTCTTCGGCCAAACGGCGACGGCGCTGGCCTTGTCGGTGTCGATGACCGTGGTGATCAGCAGCGTGGTGCTCGGGCTGAGCAGCCTGACGCGCAAGACCGGCTATGCGGTGTTGGGCTGGATCGGCGTGATCATCGTGCCGCTGATCATCACGTTTATCGTCACCATCGCCTCGTCGGGCTCTGAGACCGCCCAATTGTGGAATCTGCCCGGCAACTTTCTTCTGATCAGCGAGCATTTGCTGGCCGAGAAGGCACCCGAGGTGCCCATCTTCTGGCCGCTGCTCGTCCTCAGCAGCGTCACCGGCGCCGCGCTCTATACTTTGCGCCACCGAATCAACAAGCTCGAGGGGATCGCATGAGCAGCACCGAGACGGCGACAAATACGGTAGATAAGGCCGCCGAGCGCGAGATCCCACATGTGGGCGCACGACCGGCGATCATCTCGGTCCGGCGCATCTCTCTGTGGTACGGCCAGGTCATCGGCATCAACGATATCTCCCTGGATATCGGCCCCGGCGTCACCGGCCTATTGGGCCCGAACGGCGCCGGAAAATCGACCCTACTGAAGGTGTTGAGCGGCCAGCTTCGCCCCTCGACGGGCGCCGCGCGCATGTTCGGCGAGCCGATCTGGAATAACCCCGCGCTGTTCTCGCGGGTGGGGTTGGTGCCCGAGCAGGACGCGTTTTACGAGGATATGACCGGCCGCGAATTCGTCACCTACCTGACCCGCCTGCAGGGCTACGCGCCGGCCGCGGCCCAGGAGTTGGCCGACGAGACCATCGAGGTCGTCGGGCTGAGCGACTCCAAAAACCGGCTGATCGGCGAGTACTCCAAGGGCATGCGCCAGCGCATCAAGCTGGCCCAGGCGCTCTCCCACGACCCCGATGTGCTCTTTTTGGACGAGCCTCTGACCGGCACCGATCCGGTCGGACGCCACAAGATGATCGATTTGGTCAAGCAACTCGGCGACGAGGGCAAGACGATCATCGTGTCCAGCCACGTGCTCCACGAGGTCGAGCAGATGACCCGCGACATCCTGCTGATCAATAAGGGCCGGGTGCTCGCCGAGGGCAATATCTACAAGATCCGCGAGCTCATCGACGAGCATCCGCACACGATCTTCGTCGACTCCGACCAGCCGCGCCGCTTCGGCGCCCTGCTGGCCGAATTCGACGACGTGGTGCGCATCGAATTCGAGGACGGCGGCTTCCGCGTCGCCACGCGCAACCCCGACGCCTGCTACGAGCGCATCCCCCGGCTCGCCCTGGAAAACGACATCGAGCTGCGTGGCTTCATGTCGCCGGACAACAACCTGATGTCCGTGTTCGAGTATTTGGTCAAGTAACGGCAGGGGTTCGGGGGTCCAGGGGTCCGGGGGGTCCAGGCAAGGCAACAGCACTGCGTAAAACAACTACTGAAGTGTAACGAATTCATGGCCACTACAAATAAAACCCGCCATTTGAGCCCCGCCAGCCAGATCGCGACCATCTACGCGACCGATCTGAAGCGACTCATCAAGGCTCGCAAAACGCTGGTGTTGCTGGGCGTCCAGCTTCTGCCGGTGCTCTTTGCGGTGATCTATATCTTTTTCGAGAACGTCGACGGCCTGTCGATGTTCTCGGAGAACGTCGAGGGCGTGGTGTTCCGGTTTCTGATCCCGCTGGCGGCCATCTTCTACGGCGGCCCGGCGCTGGTCGACGAGATGGAGGGCCGCACGCTGACGTATCTGACGCTGCGACCGGTGCCCAAGCCGGCGCTGTTTGTCGGGAAGTGGCTAGCCGGCACGACGGTGGCCGTGGGATTGGTGCTCTTGCCGGTGCTCTTGCTGCTGGCGGTGATCGCCATCGCCGCCGGCGGCGCGCCGGGCACCTCGGTGACGAATGTGCTGCAGATTTTGGCCGCCTCGGTCTTCGGCACGGCCGCCTACACGGCGATCTTCGCGGCACTGGGCGCCATGGTCGCCAAGAGCCTCTTTGCCGGCGTGTTGTACTTCGTGATCGTCGAGCTGGTCTTCGGCACGCTGCCGGTGCTCGAACTATTGGCCGTTCGCTTCCACATGCGCACCGCCGCCGGCTTCAGCAACTCCGACCGGCTCGGCATGCTCGACAAGCTCATCCTCGACGAGCCGCTGGTCTTCGACTGGTGGATCGGGCTGGGCGTGCTGGGCGTGATAGCCGGGGTGGCGATCGCGGCGGGGGCGTTTGTGTTCACCAATAAGCAATACCATGTGTAGCGGTCGCTAAATCGTTCGACTAGATGCCTTTTGATGAGCGGGACGCTTCGATGACCACTTGTGGCTACTCGGCAGGGCAATCCTGAGGGCTGAACGCCCAGGGCTGGGAAGCCCTGGCACCGGGAAGACGCTGCCCAGGGCTGGGAAGCCCTGGCACCAGTGCAAAGCCGAAAATCAACGCGAACGCGCCAGCCTTATGCCGCTGAATTGCCAGCGGGCGTCGGGGTAGAAGAAGTTGCGGTAGCTGGGCCGGATGTGGGTCCTGGAGCTGGCGCACGAGCCGCCGCGCAGCACGTATTGGCTGGACATGAACTTGCCGTTGTACTCGCCGAGCGCCCCATCGAAGGGCGTGAAGCCCGGGTAAGGGCCGTAGGCGCTGGAGGTCCACTCCCAGACGTCGCCGAACATCTGCACGAAGTCTTTGGGCTCGGCGGGGACGGCCTGGGGGTGGAATTTGCCGGACTCGACGAAATTTCCGTCGACGGGCCGGCCCTCGGCGGCGATCTCCCACTCGCGCTCGTCGGGTAGCCTGGCGCCCGCCCAGGTGGCGTAGGCGTCGGCCTCGTAGAAGCTGACGTGAGTGACCGGCTCGTTTCGCTGCACGCGGCGAAGCCCGCTGAGGGTGTATTGGTGCCAGCGGCCGTCGCGCTTCTCCCAGTACAGCGGGCTGGTCCAGCCCCTCTCTTGGGCCGCGTTCCAACCGTCCGACAGCCACAGCCTCGAGTCGTCATAGCCGCCGTCGGCCATAAACTCGAGGTACTCGCCGCAGGTCACCGGGCGGCTGGCCAACTCACAGGGCTGTAGCAGAACCTCGTGGCGCGGGCGCTCGTTGTCGAAGGCGAACCCGTCGCCGTCGTGGCCGACCTCGTAGATGCCCCCGTCAATCTTCTGCCAGACAGGCTTCTGGGGCTCACCGGGCCGCTCGGCGGCGAAGGGTGCGTGCTCGCGGTCGAAGACCGCCGGGCGCAGCGGGTTTTGCCACATCAAATTTTTCAGATCGGTGAGCAATAATTCCTGATGCTGGCGCTCGTGCTGGAGCCCGACCTCCACGCGCGCCACAAATTCCTCGCCAAAGTCGCCGCGGCCGAGCACCTCCTGGATCTTTTCGTCGATCTGGTCGCGGTAGTCGTGGGTCTGCTCGACGGTCGGCCGGGTGATCAGGCCGCGTCTCGGTCGGGGGAATTGCTCGCCGGCGGCGTTATAATAGGAGTTAAATAGGTAATTATAGGTCTCGTCGTGTGCCTTCTGGCCGCATAATTCCTGGAGAATGAAGCGATCGAAAAACCACGTCGTATGCGCCAGATGCCACTTGGCGGGGCTGGCATCGGGCATCGACTGCACGACGTAGTCCTCGGTCTCCAGCGGCTCACAGAGTTGCTCGGTGAAGGTGCGGACTTTGACGTAACGGTGTTTGAGATCGCTCGATTCGTGCCCCATGCTTCTCCTCCGAAAAGCCGAATTGATGATGGCGTCAACATAGACGCAAACCCTAGAAAGTCTCAAAGATCCTCCCTCGAATGAGACTCCCGGTCGGCACCTGCGGCTCGTCTCTCCGTCTCTCCGGCCACCCGTATCACATCAGCGACAAACCTATTTCTCGATAGCGGTCAATTGTGCTAAAGTGTGTCTCGTACGTGATGCAATCTACCTCGCTTCTGCTTTTCTGCCGGAGCGTCGCGCCCCCCCTTCCAGTCTTGGGAAAGACACCACCAGCCTTAGCTGGGCTCCTCGGGCATTTTTCTGGCTTCGAAATGATCTTTGGCTTGACGTGGTTATTTGGAGTGATAATGACTGTTCAAGAGGTTTTGAACACCTAGAACATGGGATTATCGCGAATGAATGCCCACCACCTTTCTTTAGATCCCTCGGCTGACAACGCCTTTGTGGGCAGTGTCGAGCAACGCCTCGCCCAGCTCCTCGAGGCGCACCACCCCGGCGCTGAGGACCGCTCGGCGATCGCCGACGAGGCGGCCGGCTACCTGACGAGCGCGTCGAGCGCGAAGCGGGCGCGGCCGCGGCTGGTCCATCAATTCGGCGCCGCCCTCGATGTGGAGTCGGACGCGATGGTCAATATGGCCAGCGCCGCCGAGCTCATTCACACCGCCAGTCTGCTGCACGACGACGTGGTCGACGACGCGACGACCCGGCGCGGCCGTCAGGCGGCCAACGTGCGCTGGGGCAATCAGGTGGCGATTCTGGGCGGCGACCTGCTGCTGTGCCACAGCCTCAAGCTCCTCGAGGGCTATCCGATCCGCGTGTACCATTCCGCGGTGGACGTCATCATGGAGATGACCCGAGGCATCGTGCGCGAGGTCGAGGCGCGCTTCGACAGCGCCACGAGCCTGGACGCCTGGCAGCATATCGCCATGGGCAAGACGGCCGCGCTGCTCGGATGGTGTGGCTACGGGCCGGCGATGCTCGCCGAGAAGCCCGAGTTAGCCGAGCGTTTCGATCGCTGCGGGCGCCATCTGGGCATCGCCTTCCAGCTCGCCGACGACCTCAAGGACTTGCTCGACGCCGACACCGGAAAGGATCGATTCGCCGATATCCGAAACGGCAATCCGTCCTATCCGCTGTTGTGGGCGGCTGACGCCAACGACGAGATCCGCGCGATGCTCGACGACGCCTGGGGAGCCCAGGCTCCGGTGGGCGACGCCGAGGAGGTCGAGCGAATCGGAGAGGCCGTGCTCCAATCGGACGCCGTCGACCAGACCGTCGAGGCGGTCGACCACGAGATCGCCCAGGCGCTTTCGGCGCTGGGAGCCGCCGGCGATCGCCCCGGCGGACGGCAGGTTCGGTCGTGGGCGAAAATGCTGTTAGGATCGGTGGAGTATTTGGCGCGCGACTGCGCTTAATACTACAACGGAGACTTCCGCCACCGCGAGGATCCCATGAGAGGCTACACATACCGAGAATCCCCCGACGACAAGGAGCTCCCCGGCCTGGAGCGCTGGGAGGAGCTGGCCGTCAACGCCGTCGGCCACGTCATCGAATTCTGGGGATTCAAGCGAAACCACGGACGCATCTGGTCGCTCTTATACCTGCGCGGCGAGCCGATGGCCTCGAGCGACCTGCAGGATGAGTTGGGCCTGTCCAAGGGCGCCGTCTCGATGATCTCGCGCGACCTCGAGCAATGGGGCGTCACCCACAGAAAACGCGTCAAGGGCAGCAACGCCTGGCATTTTGTGGCCGAGGTCGACTTTTTGAAGATGCTTCGACGGGTCCTCAAGGAGCGCGAACTCGAAATGGTCCAGCGGGTGCGCGACGACCTCAAAGACGCGCTGTACTTTGCGCGCGACGACGAGTCGGTCGACGAGGAGACGCTGACCCGCCTGCGCGCGATGGTTCGACTGGCCGATATGGTCGCTGACGCCGTGAGCTTTTTTCTCAAAACACTCCACCTCGACTTTAGCGAGGCGGACGAGGTGCTCGACGCCGAGGATCGATAACGCCGAGCAAAACGCCAGCGCGACGGTTCCACCTTTTGAAAGCCTCCACTTCGAGACCACTTACTTCGAGAACGATACGATGAGCGAACAAGTCCACGAGATGTTCACGCGGGTCGCTCCGCGCTACGACACGGTCAACACGGTGCTCTCCCTGGGCATCCACCACCTCTGGCGCAAGTGGACGGTCGCCCACAGCGGCGTCGAGCCCGGCGACGCGGTGCTCGATTGCGCCGCAGGTACCGGCGACCTGGCGTTCACCTTCGCCGACACCGTCGGCCCCGACGGCCGCGTGGTGGCCAGCGACTTCAACCAGGCCATGCTCGCCTACGGCCAGGAGAAGGCCGCCGAGCGCGACCTGCCCCTGGAGGTCGAGTGGGACGTCGAAGACGTCACCCAGATGAGCTACGACGACGACACCTTCGACGTGGCCTCCATCGCCTTCGGCATCCGAAACGTGCCCGGGCCGGCCAAAGGCCTGGCCGAGATGGCCCGCGTGGTGCGACCCGGCGGCAGCGTCGTGGTCCTCGAATTCGGCCAGCCCTCCGGGCTGATGAAGCCGTTCTACAACGTCTACAACCGCCACGTCGTCCCCCTGGTCGGCGGGCTTCTGAGCGGCCAACGCGACGCCTACCGCTACCTGCACGAGACCTCCAGCGAGTTCCCCTGCGGCGACGACTTCGTCGAACTCATGGACTCGACCGGCCGCTTCGAGCGCATCGAGAATCGCCGATTCACCGGCGGCATCGCCCACTTTTATCGCGGCGTGGTCGCGTAATCGGTGCGCGGCGTGTCAGCCCGCAATAGGCGACATGGAGTGCGGCATCCCGCAATAGGCGACATGGAGCGCGGCATCCCGCAATAGGCGACGTCGTCGAGGGTGCAGTTCAACCCTCGCGACGGAGCCTACCAGAGCAACCACCTACTTCTTCCCCCGCCGATCCAACTCCCAAAAGCGCTCCTTCCACTCCTCCCACCACCGCATAATCGACGGCCGAAACCGCTCATGCTGGTGAATGCTCGAATAGGGCCAATCAAACGGGTCGTCGACTAATCCAGCCTTCACCGGATTCAGAAAGATGTAGCACTGCATATTGAAGAAGTGCCGCGCGTTTCGAGCGTACCGATCGTGAAAACCCGCCTGCCACAACGGCTTCTCATCGCCGAACGTGCCCAAGACCTTTTTGATCTCGTTAGAAGTATAGGACTTCCAACTGTTGGTGATTTCCTTCATGGAACGAGTCGGCCGGTCGTAACCCACGTGCGCATGATTGGGCATCACGACCCAATCCTGAAGGCGGTATTTTTTGCCGTCGTGATACTTCCAGTTCTCAATGACGATCTCCGCACACTCCGGTTTTTCGAGCACACAGGAGCCGTGGCCATTATCGAGGAGTTGTTCGAAGCGAGCCCGGCGCTCGGTGTCGTCATCACCGGTGTGTTCGAGAATCTCCTCGACGACCTCTTTGGGAAGCGAGTCGTCGAGCCGGTAGGTGATCATCTGCGGATATTGGTCGGTGTCGAAGTGGGGTAGATAGCCTCGACTATACCAGCCGTCGGAAGTGTTGGTGCTCATGGGGGCTCCTTTGCCGAATTTGGGTAATGAGGAGCATTGGCCCCTCATTTATGTTTTCGGCAAAAGAGGGCGAATCGTTGCGTGTTTCCTTGGGGCAGGTTGTTAACGACGCATTGATTGAGCGTCTAAAAGGCTTTGTGTTCGGGGGCTTACAGGTAGGCGCTCGTTTTAGAAAAAACTTTCAGACGGCTGAGACTTTTTAATAGGGAGCGCGGGATGCCAGCCCGCAATAGGCGACATGGAGCGCGGGATGCCAGCCCG
>CAYLTX010000227.1:0-8929 GCA_964386725.1 uncultured Bradymonadales bacterium
GCTTTGTGTTCCTCCCTTTGCGCGCGTAGTTCAGCGCAAGGGGAGGTGCCGAACGCGCTGGGAGCGTAGCGACCGAGTAGTTTTGGGCTGTAGTGCGTGAGGCGGAGGGGTCACCTCAATAACCCGAACCATCTCGAAAGAACGCACCCAACGGCTCAATTCTGCAAATCACGACACGTCGAAATACGCTTCCCATGCAGCCACGCGCGGGCCGTTTAGCTCGTCAAACTTCGAGAGCACCTCGACTTGGACATCTGGTCGGAGCCCGTGGTTGGCGTTGCCCTCGCCGAGCGTGACCCGCTCGAGCGGAAGCTCGGACAGCGCTTGCCACCCGCTGTCGGTCAAACGCATCTTGTCGATGTCTGCGTTGCCGGAGACGCGCCAGTGCTCGTAGATGCGCCCGTAGACCGAGTCTCTGCCTTCGCTGTGGTCGAACTCGTCGAAGTCGTAGCCGTCGAGGAGCTCTCCGGCTTGACCGGGACGAAGCGACAGTCCGCGCAGCTTCGGGCACGTGTCGGCCAGCTTCTTGGCGGCCTCGTCGCCAACGGGATGGCCACCGCCGAGGTTCAACGCCTCGAGGCCCTCGAGCCTGCGTGCTGCGTCCTCGGCGAACGAGTAGTCGGCGAATTGATTCCGCGGGGAGCTCAACTGCCCCCAGAGGTCGAGAACCTCGAGACTTTCGGAGCTCAGATGCTCGGCGACCTCCGCCGGGGTCAGGCCCCGCCCATCTAAGATTCCCTGGTAATCCCACCCGAAATCGCGCCGCGTCGGCTCGAAGGAGGCGTCGAGCACGCGCACCTCGCGCAGGAGCGCGGAGCCGAAGATCCGCTGCATGTCAGCGGAGTCGAAGTGATAGGTCTGGTCGAAGTCGAGATCTCCGGTGGGGTGATAACGCTCCCGAGGCTCGGCCTCGCGTGCAGCCTCGAGTGCTTGGGCCACCTCGTCTCGAAAGCTAAGTGAGATGCCCTCGGGGGCGGGGCCGTCGGCCGGATACTCGTCGAGCCACGCCAACAGCAGCGGATAGTGCTTCGAGTCGAGGTAACGGTCGGCCATCGCCGCGGTCAGCGACAGTGAACTCACCAGCTCGAGCGCCTCGACTGGCAGGGCCCTGGTCACCAACCGGTTGATCCAGAGCCAGGGCGCCATGCGAAGCCGCGCCGGCCACTCATCGAGCGCTTCGACAAGGCACGGCACGAGCTCTTCGATGACGCGCTCGGGGTCGACAACCGATGCCTTTTCGACCACCTGGCAGATGTCGACGAAGCCGGCACGCGCGATGGGTCCCTGCGCGAGCGCCTTTGCCTGCTCGAAGAGTGTCTCGAAGTCCTCCTCGGGCATCTCGTCCGACAGATCATAAAACGCGTCGTCGTTCATGTCGTCGCCCAACGCCTCGGAATCTCCGCTGGACGAGTTGAGCGCCGCGCTCGACATTTCTTCGGTGGGCGACGTACCGCCCGAAACGGTCTCGCCGTGCTCCCAGACCGTCTCGTCGCTCAACTCGCCCGACTCGTCGTACTTCTTGACGATGCCGTGGGCGTTGCCCTCGGCATCGAGCTGCCCAACCTCGGAGAGTACCTCAGTGCCAGGATGCCACTCCTCGTAATCCCAGCCCTCGAGGTCGTCGTGGCGGACCAGCCGCTGGACCAGAGAGCCGTCCTCGTCGCACCAGCACTCGAAGACCTTGGTGCCGTCGGCGTTCCACTGGCGACGGCCTTCGAGCGTTCCGTCATGGCGCTCCCAGATGAGTGACTCGAGCACCTCAGGCGCCTGATAGACCTTTGTGATGTAATTCTCGGCGTCTTTTTGTCGCCACGTGCCGATCGATCGGCCTTGCTCGTCGTAGCGGCGGTCGTCGATCAACTCGTCATGCTTGTCGTACTTCTTGAGCCAAAGCCTCTGGCCCGACGGCGAGAAGAACTCGACGACTCGGCTCGAGCCCACCGGCGTCGTCTCGCAGCGGCCGATAGCCTCCAGCGAACCGTCCGCCGAAAATTGAATCGTCGGCCCGTACTTGTACGCGCCGTCGTGGTAGGTGACGATCTCGCTGACCATCCCGTCGGCCGTCCACTCGATGGAGGGGCCGTGAATCTGCGTGGCCAGCTGGAAGTTGGAGAAGCGGGGCTCGCCGTCTTCGTACCACAACTCCGGGCCGAACTCGTCGTGAGGCGGCTCTCGGCGCCGGAAGTACTTCTTTTTAATCTTGTCAGGCTCCTCGTCTTCGTATTCGACATGCTCCTCGAAGCCTGCCGCCAGCGGTTCCGGCAGCGGTTCCCAGGTCGGACCGACAGCGCTAAAACCATCGGCGAGATGCTCGGCGACCAACTGGTTGTATGCGTCGATGGCAGCCTGATGCGAGTCGTATCGCTCGACCGCGGGCTCGCCTCCCTGAGTCCGCGTCTCCAAGCAAGCAATCACGGGAGGGCGCACCTCCAACATGTCGTCGCCGCGGCGAAAGGCCAACCAGGGTGACAACTCGAAATAACCCGTGGTCAACAGCTCATCGACGAACGCGATATACCCCTCGATCGCCTCGACGTGGCTTGAAAAGGCGTGCTCCTGGCTTCGCTCTTCACCACCCCAGTCGCCCTGGTGCGACTCGAAGACCTCCGAAAATGGCGCCGCCACCGTGACAAATTGATGCGGCTCGCTGTTCGTGTTCAAAAACGTGCGCTTCATGAATCTTCTCTAAGCATCGGGGAAAATCGTAGCCGACAGATCGAAGCGTCCCCGTGATCGAGACGAGTACGCTCGCAGAATTCTACCTGAGGTGCCGGGGGACTGTAGCGCCAGAAGTTTTTGAGGGCAATCAGCCGGGGGACCCACAATCCAAATATTCGAATCCTCGACGAATAATTCGGCATCGGGCGAGCTGACGGTGTCGGGCGATACCTGCGAGGGTGTTGATTTTAGTGCCTGTGGCGGAGAGCTCGTCGGCATGTGGGCGATCGAAGATGGCTGCGTGACTCCCCTCGATCTGCCCTACTATAGCGACTGCGCCGCGGACGTGGAGATGGTCGTTTCGACGATGGGCGGAGTGAGTTTTGCCGACGACGGCAGCTTTAGCGTCGACGATACTGAGCAATTTTTCCTCGACGGCGAGGCCAACGCCACCGTGCCCAAAGCTTGTCTGGAAGAGGGTGATACCTGCGCCGACAATCCGATCGACGACGAGGGCACCGAGGCCGGTGACGTCTGCGAGCTCACCTAACGGCCACGACGAGTGGGTCGGCAGCGATGGAACCTACACCACCGACGGCAATGCGTTGACGCTGGTCGAATCCAACCACCAATTCGAATACTGCGTCGACGGCAACACGCTCACTCTCAAACGGCTCAACACCGAAACAGATCGGCGCGCGGCATCGTAGAACAAGACGACCTGGGTGACGCCCTGCTCGCCCCCGACAGACGCTTGATCGTCCGAAGACTTATCTGCCCCCTCCCGATTTTGCGCCAGCGAAGATTCGGCCTCCGCGCGCTCGTCAGGCGTCGATGCGCACCCCCAAGAGGTGCTCAAGAGGAGACTCACGAGGAGAATAATGGCAAGTTTGAAGGACTTCGCCGTTGGGCTCCCGGAAGGCTGTATCATCGATAAATTGGTGGGGAATGTAAGAGCCGGCCCCGAGAACCCAACTCTGTTGGGGCTGGTCGCCGTCGCTACTGCTGGGCGACCGGGCGCGTTTCAATCTGAAACGTTCCGTTAAAACATCTTGAAACAACCTGAGACGTGCCGGTTCGAACCCACGGTGACCGACGATAGATCCCTACCCGTTTAACCCGGTCAGCAACTATTTCGACACGATTTGCACCTGACGACACGCAGCCTTCTGAGGAGTCTCAGTTGGGATGGCTGTGTTCTTGCATCCGGTTGATGCGGACACTGGGATGTACGGGCGGTGAACGCTCAGCCCGATTCCGACGTTTTGTTTGATTCCCCAGCCTAGAGGTTGACGATATGGGGCCCAGCGAATCCCAACTCCAAGTCGCCGAGGACTCGACTCCGTCGGCCGATCAGCCGCCCGGGGAGGCCATCGAGCGGCTCGAGCGGCGCATGGAGCGCATCGAGCATAAGCTCGACCGGTTGACCTCGGTGTTGGACAGCGCCCCGGAGATGGTCGGCACGGTCACTGATATCGCCGAAAGCGCGCCATCAACTTCGCCATCCGCTTCGGCAAGCACTTCGGCGAACTCATCAACAGAGAGGACGTTTCGACCTTGAAGGGCGCGTTGCCTGGCCCCGAGCGCACCGAATTGACCGGTCCATGAGCAACGCCCCGGTCGCCCCCGGGTCTGACAATCGTTGTCCACTTCACTTCAAGCAGACACACCATGTCCAATCACCACCAAGTACTCATCGTCGGAGGCGGAGCGGCCGGAATCTCGGTCGCCGCGCGACTGCGCGCCCTCGACGAGCCGCTCGATGTCGGCATCATCGAGCCGTCCGAGGTCCACTATTACCAGCCGCTGTGGACCCTGGTCGGAGGCGGGGTCTTCGACAAGGAGATCACCGAGCGCCCCGAGGCCGAGCAGATCCCCCAGGGGGCCGATTGGATCCGAGAAGCCGCCGCCGAGTTCCACCCCGAGGACAACAAGGTCGTGACCGCCCAGGGCAACGAATACACCTACGACTACCTGGTCGTCGCCGCGGGGATCCAACTCAAATTGGGGCCGGGTCAAAGGCCTCGAAGGAAATATCGGCAAGCACGGCATCTGCAGCAACTACGACTACGAAACCGTGGACTCGACTTGGGACACGTTGCGCCACTTCCGCGGCGGCAACGCGGTATTCACGTTCCCGAACACCTCCATCAAGTGCGCCGGCGCTCCTCAGAAGATCATGTGGCTCGCCGATCACTGGATGCGCAAGCAGGGTATCCGCGACAGGAGCAACGTTGTCTACGCCGCCTCCACCGGCGGGATCTTCGGCGTCGAGAAGTACAAGCGGACCCTCGAGCGCGTCGTCGACGAGCGCGACATCGAGACCCACTTCAACGTCAACCTGACCGAGATCATCCCCGAGGAGCAAAAGGCCGTCTTCGAGCCGATCAACGACGACGGCGAAGAGCTCGTCATCATGTACGCGCTCAAAGCCTACGGGCTTCCAGACATGTACTGGCACGGGATGCTGCGCGGTCGAATGTGATCACATATGAGGTAGTTGTATGAGCGATCTACTCGCTGCTCGTTCGCAAATGGCAATGTCTCTGGCGTTCCACATCATCTTCGCGGTCGTGGGCATCGCGATGCCCCTATTGATGGTGATCGCCGAAGGCCTTTGGATACGCACCGGCAAGCCGGTCTACCGCGAGCTCGCCTACCGGTGGTCGAAGGGCACCGCGATCATGTTCGCCGTCGGAGCAGTGTCGGGCACGGTGCTCTCCTTCGAGCTCGGTCTTCTGTGGCCGACTTTTATGGAGCACGCCGGGCCGGTCATCGGCATGCCGTTTTCGCTGGAGGGATTCGCCTTCTTCTTGGAGGCGATCTTCTTGGGAATCTACCTATATGGGTGGGACCGCGTCCCCCGGAAGGCGCACTGGGCCAGTGGTCTGATGGTGCTGATCAGCGGGACGCTCTCGGGCGTGTTCGTCGTGACGGCCAACGCGTGGATGAATACGCCGGCCGGCTTCGACTTCGTGGACGGGACGTTTTCGAATATCCGTCCCTTCGAGGCCATGTTCAACCCGATGTGGTTCAGCCAGACTTTGCATATGACCATCGCGGCGTTCGTCGCCGTCGGGTTTGGGGTCGCCGGCATTCATGCGGCCTTGTTGCTCAAGGATCGCGACCATCCCTTCCACCGAAAGGCGATGGCGATCGCGCTGACGGTCGGGGGCCTGGCGGCGATGCTCCAGCCCATCAGCGGCGATATCAGCGCCAAGGCCGTCGCCAAATACCAGCCGGTCAAGCTCGCGGCCATGGAGGCGCAGTGGGAGACCGAGAAGGCCGCCCCCCTTCGCATTGGCGGCTGGCCCGACGAAGAGGCCGAAGAGACCCGCTGGTCGATCGACATCCCCGGGGGGCTCAGTTTCTTGGCCACCTGGGATCCGGAGGCCGAGATCGCCGGGCTGAAGTCGGTCCCCGCCGATGAACGTCCCCCGGTGTGGCCCGTGCACGTCTCGTTTCAGTTGATGGTGGCCATCGGGCTCTTTCTGATGGCCGTGGGGCTTGTCGGTGGCTGGCTCGCCTGGCGCACGCGCGAGTTGCCCGACCAACGCTGGTATTTGTGGTTGGTCGCGCTGAGCACACCGCTGGGCATGATCGCGGTCGAGCTGGGCTGGATGGTCACCGAGATCGGCCGGCAGCCGTGGATCGTCCACGGTATCATGCGCACCAGTGACGCGGTCACCCCGGTGCCCAATCTGGTCGTGCCGTTTCTGTCCTTTACGTTCCTGTATTTGTTGCTGGCGGTCATCGTCGTCTACCTGCTGTGGCGCCACGTGTTTCGGACTACCGACGCCGCGGAGTTCGCCCAGCACCTCGAGGCCAACGCCGAGGAGGTTGCGTGAGTCTTCTTTCGCTGATTGTTGCGTGTGTGATCGTCGTAGCGATGATCGCCTACATTCTGACCGGCGGCGCCGATTTCGGCGGAGGCATCCTGGAGCTATTTGCCCGGGGGCCCCGCGCCGATCGCCAGCGCGAGGCTTTGCACCGGGCCATCGCTCCCATCTGGGAGGCCAACCACGTCTGGCTCATCGTCGCCATCGTGTTGGTCTTCGTCGCCTTCCCCAGAGCTTTCGCCGCCCTTATGACCGCGCTGCATCTCCCGATGACGTTGATGCTCTTCGGGATCGTTCTGCGCGGGTCGGCGTTCGCCTTTCGGTCCTATTCGGCCGGCGACGACGCCATCGAGGCCGGCTCAGCCAAGGTGTTCTCCGTCGCCAGCACCGCCACTCCGGTGATGCTGGGGGTGGTCGCAGGCGCGGTGGCGGCGGGCGGGGTTCGAATGGGGGCGGACGGCCTGGTCGAGACTGATTTTGTCTCGGCGTGGCTGGCTCCCTTCCCCTTCGCGATCGGGCTGTTTACCCTCGCAATTTGCGCGTTCCTCGCCGCGGTCTACATGACCGTGGAGACTGACGGGGAGTTGGCCGAGGATTTCCGACGCCGTGCCCTCGCCAGCGCCGTGGCGGTAGGGGCCACCGCTCTGGTGAGCATCTTGCTCGCACGTCAGGGCGCGCCGATCATATGGGAGGGCCTTACCAGCCGCAGCTGGTCGATCCCTTTCCACGTGGTCACCGGTGTATTCGCCGTGGGCACCATCGCCGCCGTCTGGCGTCGTCGCTTCCGGCTTGCCCGCGCCCTCGCCATCGTGCAGACGGCGCTCATCGTAGGCGGTTGGGCGCTCGCCCAGTATCCCCACGTGGTCTACCCCGACCTGACGATCGCGGCGACGGCCGCGTCCGACGCCGTGTTGTTCCCCGTGGTCATCGCCCTCGCCGCAGGCTTTGTTGTGCTGATCCCATCGTTTTACTACCTGTACAGCGTCTTCAAGGGATCGCCGACTGAAGCTCCGAGTTAATACTACAACGTCACTTTCCACGTGGCGCTTCGTCGGACCAGATGGCCACTGGCTGCGTTGTCGTCTCTCGACGATGCTCCTCACATCGCCTTTATGCGGTTTAACCGTATGCGAGCCGTCGCCTTGCCACTGGCCATCTGGCCTCGCCGAGAGCTACTCACACCAAAGTGACGTTGTAGTATTAATTAGCGCGCCACTCTGATAAAGATATCCTATTTAGTGGTGGCGGCAGTGCTGCGACAATTGCTCGAGGAAGCCGCGGCCCGGGCCAGTCGACGCCCGGGCCGACTCGAACACATCTTCTAGAACGAGCCATCGTCCTCAAACGGCGGCTCGAAATAGTCGATGATGCCGACTTTTTCGGCCGCGCGGCGACCGTCCTCCTCTTGCAGTGCCTCACCGAGGGCGTCGAGTTGACAGCCGGCGACGTACGCCTCGCTCTCAATGAAGCATGGGCCGTGGTGCTCGGCGATCGGCGCCAGGAGTTCCTGGGCGCTCGCCGAGCGCGTCGGTGTCGAGGTGCCTGACGCCGAGCTGCCTCGCCTCACCGAGATTCTGCAGGAGCAATCGAATGCACACTTATTGGAGGCGTTGCGGCGCGCCAAAGTGCGCGGGTGGCAAGCCGAGCCGGTGCTGGGGGATGCGACATTCGAGCAAGAGGTGTCCAAGCCCGGTAAGGTGCAGCGATTTCCGTCGGAAGCCTACGACGACATTCCGTTCTGGGGGCGCGACTCGTGCCCGCTGCCCCGATATGCTAGCCTGCTAATTCTTCCGACATTTTGTACATCGTGGCGCCGGTATGGGGGCGTCGATGGGGCGTATCTCGGATTCGCAATCGTCAACGTGACTTGAGGACTGTGAGGTGCGAGATGCGCTCGGTTGATGAGAAGGTGATCGAATTTGCCCGTGAGGCCGGCTTCGGTCAGGTCGACGTGCGTCGGCTGGCCGAGATGATGGAGGGTGTCGATCCCTCCCAGGCCGAGGTGATCGTCGGTGCGCTTGTGGAGGAGCAGCGCTTCGAGCAGGCCGGAGCGGTGGTCGTCGCCGCGTCGCTGGCGGGCAACGCGGTCGGGGTCTCGGTGCTCGATCCGCTGGTGTACACCATCGGCCCGCTCGAGAAGGTCATGGCGGTGGTGCGTGCGGTCGAGGGTGATCTGGTCGACACGTTGCTCGGGCTGTGGAAGGGCGGGCGCATGGACAACCAGGTCGAGGTGGTGTTCGCCTACCTTATCAGGAAGCTTCGCGAGGAGCCGCCGCCCGAGGCGGTGTCGATGCTGCGGCTATTATGCCGCGTGAAATTCGATGCGGGGACGATGAGTGCGCTGGGCGAGGTCGTGCGGGTGTACGACGACCCCGAGCTCACCAAACTCGCCGAGCTCCACCTCGAGCTGGCCAAAGCAAGTCCCCAGAGGC
>CAYLTX010000228.1:0-8870 GCA_964386725.1 uncultured Bradymonadales bacterium
GCGTTCAGCCGCCATGGGGAGGTGGCGCGCCGAAGGCGCGACGGAGGGGTACCCCAACAAGCAGCCACCTACTCCTCCCCCCGATGCTTCACCGCTCGATCCACCGAAAAGCCCCCCGGCCCGCTGATCAGCAGCGCCAGCACCATGCCCAAATACAGCAGCGGCACCTCGATGCCGCCCTCGCTGGCCAGAAAGCCGTTCGGCAAGTGGACCATGAACATCGCGACGAGCATATTGACGGCCAGCAGCGCCGAGAAGACCGCTGTCAGCGCGCCCAGGACCAGCGCGATCCCCCCGCCGAATTCAATGAAACCGACCACCCAGGCCATGACCTCGGGCAGCGGTACGCCCATCCCGCCGAGCATCTCGACGAAGCCGGCTTGGGCCTGTGAGTCGAAGAGCTTGGGGAATCCGTGGATGATAAAGCCCACCCCGGCGATGAGCCGCAGCGGAAGCGGTGCTAAGCGATATCGGTCGATTGCCATGTCGATCTCCTGCAACGGGGCCGTGAGTCGCTACACGAGTCAAATTTAAGCAATGTACCGCTATCGGTTAGGGGCCGTTCATGAGCGGCGTCGAAGCTCGTCGACGGCATCCTCCAGCCCCTGCATCGTAAACGGGTACATATTGAACAGCTTCTGGATGGTCCGCGTGGTCCAACTGCCCCACCACTTGGGTTTGTCGGGGTTGAGCCAGACGGTGCGCGGGATGGTGTCGCGCAGTTGGCGCAGGTAGTCGATGCCCGGCTTGTCGTTGTAGTGCCAGTAGTCGACCGAGCCGCCCGCCTGGGTGAGTTCGGTGGGGGCCATGGCGGCGTCTCCGACGACGATGCAGCGCCAGGTGCGGTTGAGGTTTCTGAAGACTTCCTCGGTGGGCTTGCCCTGCTTTTGCGCCATGTCGGTATATAGCGTCTCGTAGGGGCAGTTGTGGAAGTAATAGCTCTCGAAGCTCTTGAAGTGGCTGGCCTGGTGGGCGGCCGAGAATAGCCGGGAGGTCAGCCGCGTGTAGGGGTTCATCGAGCCGCCGACGTCGCACAGCAACAAGAGCTTGACGTTATTTTCGCGCGGCGGCCGAAAGACCAGGTCGATATAGCCGGCGTTCTTGGCGGTCTTGTCGATGGTGGCCTCGAGGTCGAGCTTCTCCTCGTTGCCCTCGCGAGTCAGCTGGCGCAGCCGGCGCAGCGCCATGCCGATATCGCGCACATCCAGGGTCAGGTCTTTTCGTAGGTTGCGAAACCGCCGCTTCGAGGCGACCTGCACGGCGCTGCGGTTGCCGCTCTTGCCGCCCACGCGAACCCCGGCCGGATTCTGGCCGGAGTGGCCGAACGGGCTCTTGCCGCCGGTGCCGATCCAGTGGCTGCCGCCGTCGTGGCGCTCATCCTGCTCGGCGAGTCGCTTCTCGAACTCCTCTCTGAGCTCGTCGAGGCCGAGCTTTTTGAGCTCGGCGAGTTCCTCGGCGCTCAGCTGCGGCGGCGCCTTGGGATCCTCCAGCCAACGCATCAGCTCGTCGTGCAGGCCGTCGAGCAGACTCATGTCGAATTCGGCGTCCTTGAAAAATTCGGCAAACGCCTGGTCGTAGATATCGTAATGCTCGGGGCGTTTGATCAGCACGCTTCGGGCGACGACGTAGAAGTGCTCGAGGCTGGCGCGGGCGAGCCCCTTTTCGAGGGCGTCGATGAGGGCGAGGAACTCCGTGGTGGAGATGGGGAGCCCGCGGCTTCTGAGATGGTAGAGGAAGTTTATGAACATAGGCTCGGATGGGCGTATTGGGTTGTTGTGGACCCCCCACCGGAAAGCTGGGCGCCTCAAAACTGCCCCAAATCCTCCTCCCTCTTCAACAAAACCCCCATAAACGGCAGCTCCCTCTCCAAAGCCTCGGCACTCACACCCGCCCGCACAAGCGCGCCGATCCAATCGATCAGCTCGCTGGTCGACGGCTTCTTGCGCACCTCCGGCTGGCGGCGAAGCCAGTAGAACTTCTCGAGGCATTGCTGCAGAAGCTCGCTCTCCAGGTTCGGGTGGTGGACGCCGAGGATGTCGGCCATCAGGTCGGGTTCGGGGAAGTCGATATAGTGGAAGATGCAGCGGCGCAAAAACGCGTCGGGCAGCTCCTTTTCGGCGTTGGAGGTGATGATCACCACCGGCCGCTTGTCTGCGGTGACCGTGCGCTGGGTCTCGGGGATATAAAAGCTCATCCGATCGAGCTCGTGGAGCAGGTCGTTGGGAAATTCCATATCCGCCTTGTCGATTTCATCGATGAGCAAGACGGCGCGCTGCTCGCTGGCGAACGCCTTTCCAAGCGGGCCCAGCTTGATGTACTGCTCGATGTTGCTGATGTCGCCGTCACCGAAGCGGCTGTCGTTGAGGCGCTGGACGGTGTCGTAGACATATAGGCCCTCTTGGGCCTTGGTGGTCGACTTGATATGCCAGCGAAGCAGCGGCATATCGAGGTCCTGGGCCACCGCCTCGGCCAGCAACGTCTTGCCGGTGCCCGGCTCGCCGCGGATCAACAGCGGCTTTTCGAGGGCCACCGAGACGTTGACCACGTCGCGCAGCTCGTCGTTGGTGATATAGGAGTCGGTGCCGGAGAAGCGGTCGAAAGTGCTGGTGTTTTTCATGGTTCGTTCGGTCTCGAGTACAACGTGAGTGAACGCTTATTTAGTAGCGTGTTATGAGATGTTTGGTCAATGATCGCTAGGTCGGGGACCCCCGGGGAGTGGCTCTACGCTGCCCGGGGTCCCCCCACCGCCTCTCGCTGTACGACGCGAGAGGCACCTCCCCCAAGGGGGAGGGCTGTTTCGGGCAGTAGGCAGCCGGGCAGCTTTACGCAGAAGCATCCCTCCCCCCCGGGGGAGGTGCCTCGGGCGCTTTACAGCCCGAGGCGGAGGGGGCGGCCACAACAAGCAACCAACACCACCACCGAACTATGTCCCTACGTGACAAAATCCTAGACCGCGCCAAAGAGCTCGGCTTCGACAAGGCGGCGATCGTGCCCGCCCGCCGGCTCGATCACGCCGATCAATACCTGGAGTGGCTCAAAGAGGGGCGCCACGGCGAGATGAATTATCTGGACCGGTATCACGAGCTGCGCTCCGATCCGTCGGTCATGGAAGAGGGCACCAAGAGCTGCGTGGTGCTGCTCAAAAATTATTACCACGAGTGTGACAAGCTCGCCGGTGGGCTGCGCATCGCGCGTTATGCCCAGGGCGACGATTATCACGACACCCTGTGGGATCGGATGCGCGAGCTCGCTGCGTTCATCCACGCCGAGTCGGGAGCCGAGGTCGCCACGCGGCCGGCCACCGACACCGCCCCGCTGCTCGAGCGCGACCTCGCTGCGCTGGCCGGCCTGGGCTGGGTGGGCAAAAACGCGATGCTCATCAACCCGGAGATCGGCTCATTTTCGTTCATCGCCGAGGTGCTCGTCGACCTCGATTTGGAGCCGACCGACCAGCTCGTCCCGGACCGGTGCGGGACCTGCTCGAAGTGCATGGACGCGTGTCCGACCAATGCGATCATCAGCCCGGGCGTCATCGACGCCAGGCGGTGCATCTCGTATCTGACCATCGAACTGCGCGGGCCGATCCCGCGCCGGCTGCGCCCGTTGATCGGCGATCATGTCTTCGGCTGCGATATCTGCCAGGCGGTCTGCCCCTGGAACTCCAACGCCGAGCCGACCGACGACCCGAGCTTCCAGACCCGCGAGACATACCTCGATCTGACCCCGGAGCAGCTGCTTTGCTTCGATCTCCAGGACTATATCGAGTACTTCAGCAAATCGGCGATGAAGCGCGCCAAGCTGCACGGCCTGAAGCGAAACGCCGCGGTGGTCATCGGCAATACCTGCGACGAGTCGGTGGTGCCGCTTCTGGCCGGTCGGTTGCGCGAGGATGAAGAAGAAGAGCCGCTCATCCGCGGCCACGTCGCCTGGGCGCTCGGTCAGATCGGTGGCCCCGAGGCCCGCGAGGCGCTCGAGGCGGCCGTCGAGCGCGAAGAGGAGGCATATGTGCTCGAGGAGATCCGCGAAGCGCTCGAAAAGTGCGAGGGGCGAGCCCGCGCAGCCGCGAAGGCTCCCGAGGCCTGCTAGTAACCGGCTTGCGCAATAATTCGTATCCACTGCGGCCCAACTATGGTATTCAGTAGAAGATGCCAGCATTTTTTGCGCAGATATGTTCTGATTCAGCGACGCGAGTTAGATAGAGAACGCCATGCCCGATTCGTATTTTCGCATCGAGCGGCCTGAGGAGCAGAAGCTACCGGTGGTCGTCGACGTGCCCCACGCAGGCGAGTGGATCCCTGACAAGGTCCGCGAGGAGATGGTCGTCGGGCGCAAGACGCTCAAACGCGATCTCGATCTGTACGTCGATCAAATCTGGGCAGACGCACCCGCCCTCGGGGCCACGCTCATCGCCTCGCATGTGTCCCGCTACGTGGTCGACCTGAACCGCGCGGCCGACGACGTCTCCCCGCAGACGGTCAAAGGCGGCAAGCGCATCAACAAGCCGGGTTATTACCAAGATCGCGGCGTGGTGTGGCGAAATACCACCAGCGGCGTCCCCGTGATGGCCGCCCCGATGTCTAAAAAGGCCTTCAAGGCCCGGCTCGCCGACTTCTACCACCCCTACCACAAGGCATTGGCCGCCGAGATCGAGCGGGTGCGCAAAGAATTTGGCTATTGCATCCTCGTCGACGGCCACTCCATGCCGTCGAAGGGCCGCAGCGGCCACACCGACCCCGGCCACCGACGCGCCGACATCGTCCCCGGCAACGCCGACGGCGACTCCTGCGACGTCACGGTGACCTGGACGGTCGAAGAGCATTTCCGCGACCACCACTTCTCGGTCAAGACCAACCAGCCCTACAAGGGCGGCTGGATCACCCGCAACTACGGCCGCCCCGGCGACGACGTGCATGCGATTCAGATCGAGATCAACCGCGATCTGTATATGAACGAGCGTACGTTCGTGATCGATCAGGCGGGCATCGAGCGGTTGAGAGTGGCGTGTAAGGCGTTGTTGCCGAAGTTGGCGGATATGGATGTGAAGTAGGGATCGCTTTTCTGCAATTCCCAATCCCCCCGAAGCGTCCTTCTTTCGACGCCGCCCGTGGTCGTGAGCGTGGTCGTGGTCGTCGTCGTAATCGAGCTGTAATGCCTACGAATTAACGAATTCGGTTGGTTGCGCTAGCGCCGCAACAACAGACGTTAGGGGTTAGATAGATTTGAGTGAACCCGAAGCGTTCGGGATACTCGAAGTCTAAAGCACTCCTATTTCGGAAACCGGATAAATTGGCAAAGTCAGGCCAGATGGATGTCGGTTTGGCCGATTGACAGGTAGCAGCGCTACATGGATTGAGGACAAACCGACAGACGCTGGTCTGATGAAGCCAAGACTCCGGGTTTCGGAGTAGGAGTGGTTTAGTGCAGTTCGTCTACGTCTACGACCACGCTCACGACCACGACCACGGAACTGCTACCCGTGATGCCCATGCTCTCCATGCTCGTGCCCATGATCATGCTCGAACGGAAATAACTGCGCGAGCATCCCGCGCGGGCCCACCCGGAAATACGAAACCACCAACACAAGCCCGAGCGCGACCGTCGCCGCCCACTCCCACCACGTGTGCTCGGCGGCGAGCGCGGACTCTCCGACAGACAGCGCAAATTCGGGGGCGACTGCCTGCAGGACGAAGACGATGGCCAGCGCCAGGGCGAACCACGGTGTGACGCGGTCGACCCACTCGAGCCAGCTTAATTGGTCGGGGCTTTCCGTTTCGGTCGAGCCGCAGGGCTCGGCGACGGTGCCGTCGTCGCCGGCGAGCAGCGGGACGCCGAAGCGTACGGCGATGACGAGCAGGGCGAAGCCGGCGAGGATGGCCGGGGCTCCCTCGACGATCAGCGCCACGAAGCGCTCCCAGGCCGGCTCGAATTCGTGGATATGGCCGAAGCCGACCAGTCCGGCCGCGGCGATCGTGCCGCCGATGGCCGAGTAGGTGGCGTGCCAGGCGTCGTGACAGTGGCGCGGGATGAGCTCGCTGGAGGTGTCGTGGGCGACGACATGGACCAGGCTGCCGGCGACAAGCGCGATCAGATGGCCCATGAGTTCGGGCGTGATATGAAACGAGCCTCCGACCCAAAAACCCGCGACGGTGGCTACGGCGAGCACGCCGAGGGCACCGGCGGCGATGGGCTTGCCCATGCGTGGGCTCAGCGACCACCACACCAGCAGCGACATCGGCACGCGGTGGATGAGCACGGCGGCGACCATCGCACCCAAGTCGAGGTGCTCGGCGGCGTGGCCGGCGTGTTCAGCGGCGTGTCCTGCAGAGGTCTGCGTGCCGTGGAAGAGTGCAGCCCCGTCGATCATCGCGTGGAAGGCCAGGCCGGCGACCGCGATCAAAATGAAAATATTATGGACGTTTCGCTGGCCGCCGTGGGAGAGGCCGCGACCGAATAAAAACGGCCCGAGCAGCCCCAGAAATGCGGTCACCAGCGCCAGCGGGCCGGCGTGGTCGAGGGCCACCGGCATCAGGTGCAAGAGGCTCAACCCGGCGATGGACACCAGCACGAAGCCGTCCATGCCGCATAAAAGCCGCGGCTGGCGCTTGGCCAGCGGGAAGAGAAGCGGGCCCACCGCCAGCGCCACAATGCTGAGAATCAGTTCCACGTCGCTCCGGTCATCCAATCAGGCGCAAATAGGTGCGCAATCAGGCGCGAACAAGCGCGCGGAACATAGTCCACCATCCCGCTGACCGCAAGCAACGCCCCCTGCGTTCGTCCGTCTTATCCAACACTCCAGAATTCGCCTCGCTTCCATCTTGCAGAAAAGTCATTTTTGTAGTTGAGTGGCGTCTATATTAGTGAAGTTTGATTGGGGCGGCTCAAATAGGTCGAGGCGTCCGTTGCACCGAACCGGCCCGCCGGTGGTCGAAGCGGAGTACCATGTCGAACCGAGACAGCGAATCACAGCACGAGTTCAAGCGCGAGCTCTCCAAGCTCATCCGCAAGCACGCCAAGGGGCTGCAGACCAGTGAATTCGCCCATGTGCTCGGCGAGTTTCATTGCGATTTGGCCCAGGGTTCGTTGCAGCCGACGATCGAGGTCACCAACGATCAGGAGCCGTGGGCACTCCGGGTCAGCTACTCGACGGCGATCAGCCTCGAGGAGCATCTGGACGGTTATCTCGAGGTCGGCGGGGTCTGCCTGGAGGTCGACCGCGAGTTTCCGCCGTTGGCGGATGTGATCTTGACGCTGACCGGCACGCATATCGACGACACCGTCAGGCTCGTGGCGCGCGCGGTCTCGGAGACCCCGGCCGGGCTGGCCTTTCAGGTGACGCCGCCGGACGAGGATTCGGCCCGTCGGCTGCGCGATATGCCCGCCAAGATGCGCGCGGCCGCCGAGGAGAAGTTGCGCGCTCAGCCCACACTGGCCGAGCCTGCACAGCCTGGGCCTGATAAGCCCGAGCCGAGCGAGTCTGTTGCGGAGAAGGTCGCTGTTGCCGATAAGGCGAGGCCCGCGCCGAACACAACGCCTCCCCGCGCTCAGCCGCTCGAACTCGCCGGTGAGCCGGCCGAGCGCTGGCAACTCGAGGAGACGAGGCTCCCCGATATTCTGTGCGGCCTGCTCGGCCAACAGGGGCTGTGCGTGCTCGATATCGACCTGGCCGAGCGCCGGGCCCAAGTAGTGCTCGACGGCGCCGACGTGCTCGACGTCGAGATCTACCCGCCGGTGCCCAAAGAAAGCCTCGAGGGGCTGTTGGCGGCCGCCGGAAAGTTAAACGACGCCGAGATCCGCCGGGCGCACGACTACGCCGCCCAGCACAATATCGAGATGGCCGAGGCCCTGGTCGAGCTCGACTTTTTGACCTACGCCGAGCTGGGCATCGCGCTGAAGACGCGCTGTCGGTTTTTGCTCGGGCTGCTGTGGGAGCGTCGCGCCGGGCAGGTCGCGCGACACGAATGTGACCAGCTCACCCGGCGCTTTCGCGCCCCGGCCAGTCCGCTGGCCTACCATCTCTTCGGTCGCATCCGCGACGGTCTGTCCAGCGGCGACGAGGACTGGCTCGACGAGCGGCGAACGTTCTTCCGGGCGCATCTTATCTCGCGAAGCCAGGCGCAGCCGTGTGATATCCACGATCTGGACCTCGATGAAAAGCAGGCGCGATTCTTCGAGTTGGTCCTCGAGACCCCGCGTCCGTTCAGCGATATCTTGCGAATCACGCGGCTCTCGGAGCGGAAAGTCGTGGTGCTGCTCGAGGTGTTTCGTCGCCTCGGCATGCTCGAACTCCAGCAGGTCAACCCGTTCACGCGCCAACGCACGCGTTTCTTCGAGCAGCTCGAGGCCATGCAGGCGCGCGCCACCCAGGGCAACTTCTTCGAAGTGCTCGGCATCCACTGGACGGCACACCAAGACGAGGTCGAGCAGGGATACGTCGAGCGCATCGAGAGCCTGTCCGACGACAATTTGCCCGACAACCTCGACGAGGCTGCCCGCCTCAAGGTCGACGAACTTCTGGCCGTGATCGACGAGGCCTACGAGGTTCTCAGCGACACCAAGCGACGGGCAAAATACCGCGACGAGGTCGTCGGCGAGTTCGAGAAAAAGAACGCGCTCAAGATGTTCGAAAAGCAGGCCGACACCGCCAAGCTTCGCCGCGACCTGGGCGCGGCCATCGACGCCTACCAGCGCGTCCTCGAGATCGATCCCCGCCACGCCCAGGCCAATAAGGATATCGAGGTGCTCGAGAAGCTCCTGGCGGCTGAACGGCGCGATGAGTGAGGATGTTGTAGGGGCTTGCTGGTGCGCGGCATCTTCTATTAAGCTGGAGTTTCGCCATTATTCTCGGCGAGTTTTCCGGTGCGAGGGCATCT
>CAYLTX010000229.1:0-8820 GCA_964386725.1 uncultured Bradymonadales bacterium
CGCTCTGTCGGCGCCGAACGTGGTCGACGCGGCGGCCTCACCAACACGCTACGGCAAAGGGCGGAGCGCGGTCAGCCCGCATAATCCTTCGCGGCGCTTACTTTCTTAAACTTCCACCTGCCCTGGACCAGACCTGGAAGGTCTGGCACCGATGAGGCTCAATTTCGCAGCCGCTCCACCTTCTCACAAGCCACCTCATGCCCGCCCTCACAGCCCTTCCGAAAGAACTCGAGCGCCATCGCACGACTCCGATCCACCCCGCGACCACGCGCATACATCGCTGCCAAATAACTGCAGCCTTGAGCGTGGCCATCCGTACAGGCGACCTCATACATCCGAGCCGCTCGCTCGGGATCAGAACCGACGCCGGCGCCCTCTTGGAGGTGGTAGCCGACGTTGGTGCAGCCGCGCGCGTCGCCGAGCTCGCAGGCCCTTTCGAAGAATTCGAAGGCGCGCTTTTGGTCGGCGCGCACGCCGTCGCCGTCGCGATACATCGTACCGATCTTGACGCACGCGCTCGGCTCGCCGTCGCGACAGGCGTCGCCGTATAGGAGCATCGCGCGCACCCGAGACTCGAGCTTGTCAGCCTGCGGGTCCGTGGCCAGCTCCGCGCCGAGTTGGACGCAGGCCGGTTTGAAGTCCTTGCGGCACGCCTTGCGAAATAGCCGCGTCGCCTCTTTGGCGTCGCGCGGTACGCCGTGGCCGCTCCGGTGGGACAGCCCGAGGTTGTAGCACCCCTTGGCGTGGCCCTTCCGGCATGCCTGCTCGTAGAGTTCGACGGCTCGAAGCACGTCGCGGCCGACCACGTCGCCGTCCTCGTGGAGGACGCCCAGGCTGTTGCAGCTTCGGGAGAAGCCGCTCGCGCAGGAGACCTCGTAGAGCAGCGCCGCTCGCAGCATGTCCTGGTCGGCCTCGTCGCCCTGGGCGTGGCGCACCCCGATATTAAAACACGAGCGAGCGTGGCCGCCCGAACACGCCGACTCGTAGAGTTCGAAGGAGCGTGCGCGGTCCTCGTCGACGCCCAGGCCCTGCTCATATAAACCGGCCAGGTGGGCGCAGCCGATCGGATAGCCGTCCTCACATGCTCCCCGGTACAGCGTCTGCGCGCGCTCGAGGTCCTCGTCGACGCCCTCGCCTTTTTGGTAGAGCGCACCCAATAGCGTACACGCCTCCGGATGACCGGCGCCCTCAGCCTCGCAACCGACCCGGTAAACCTCGGCCGCGCGTGACCTGTCGAAGGAGATCATATGGCCCTTCTCGAAGCGCACGCCGAGCATCACGCAGGCCAGCGGGAATTTTGCCTCGCAGCCGTCCTCCAGAATCCCGATGAGCTCGGCCTGGCCGGCCTCGTCGTAGACGTCGATCTCGAAGCGTTCTTCGAGGCGGCGACACGACTGGCCGTGGCCGCCCTCACAGGCGCGCAGATAACTCGCCACGGCGATCGCAGACGGACTTGTCTTGTCGTGTTCGTCCTGCTCGTCGTGTTTGTCCTGCTCGTCCTCCACGAGTTCGGCGAGCCGCCGGCAGCCGTCGCTCTCGCCGAGGTTGCACGCCCGGGTATAATTGCGCTCGGCGTGGGTCTTGTCGCGGCCGGCGATCAGCCCTCGCTCGTACATCAACCCCAGCCCCACACACCCCAGCGCCGCCCCATGAGCGCACGCGCGCTCGTAGAACTCGCTGCCGCGGCTCGCGCTCTCCACAACCCCACGCCCGAGGATGTACATCGAGCCCAACATCGCGCAGGCCACCGGGTGATCAGCCTCGCAGCCCAACCGAAAATAATCGGCGGCCACTTCCATGTCTTTTTTGACCTCGAAGCCGTCCATCAACGCCTTGCCGAGCAAGGTACACGCGGTCGCGTCGCGCTGGTTCTCACAGGCTCCGACCAGCTCGCCAAGATCGAGGTCGGTGTCGATGCGGGTGCGCCACTGATCTTCGGGCGCACCGTCGAGGACTTGCGGATCGTCGGCTTTGGGCGTGGAAGCGCAGGCGGCGGCAAATACCACGAAAAGCAGGAGATATTTGATGTGGCGGTGGGGCATGGGCGTTTGGGGCTTTGGTGTCTCCTCGTAAGTCTAACATAGAGTTAGAGTTGGTTGGTGGGAAGATGTTCCGTTGGCCAACATCACGTACGAGCTCAACGAAGACGTCCCGATGAGCGAAACGAAGTGGAGCGTCGCCGAATGAAGTGAAACGGAATGAGGCCTTTGTAGCCCCTTGCGACCGTAGGGAGCTTGGGGTGAAGGCGCCAAGAGACCAAGAAACCAAAAAACCAAAAAGCCTCGCCATGCCTGGCGAGGCTTCTTGGTCGAAAGGAGGAGTCATGCCATGAAGTTCTCCACCGTTGGTGTTCGATGGAGAATGTGCCTGTTTTCGCGACAGGCTAATGGTATAACTGCGGACCTCGGATTTTCATTCCGGGCCCTTCAAAAAAACTTGGGTTTTCCGCTTCACACCTTCAGCCGCAAGGTCTTGTGGTGGTTCGTCCATAACGCGGGCAGCTTGCCCGGGGCCTCGCCATCGATGTCGAGCATGGCGATTTCCTTGCCGACGCAGCGGGCGCTGACGCGGCTGGCGCGGCGCCTGAAAACCTTCTTATTTTGCAGGTGCTTACCCTGGTAGATATCGAAGACCATCATGATCGTCTCGCGGCGTTTCAGGTCGCCCATGACGACCACCTGGAACTTGCCGTCGTCGAGCTCGGCGCCCGGGGCGATCCACATGCCCCCGCCGAAAAACTCGCCATTTGCGACCACCACGTTATTCATGCGGTCGGCGATCTCGACGGTGTCGTCGAGGCGCAGCTCGAGGTCGACGTTTTTATAACGCGCGAAGGCGCGTGCGGTGGCATATAAGAAGCTCGGCTTGGCGCCGAGGCCCTTCCAGCTCTTATTGGCGATGCGATCGACCGCGCCCGAAAACCCCGCGCTGGCGATATTGACGAAATAGCGCGCCGCGATCATGCCGTCGTCGTCGACAAAGCCGACCTCGCCGAGGTCGATCTGGCGGGTCTCTTGGCCGCTCAGATGCTCGATGGATTCGCGGTGGCCGCCCATCAGGCCGATGCTGCGCCGGAAGTCTCCGCCGGTTCCCAGCGGCAGCACGCCCAACACCGCCTGCGGGTTGATCGGCTCGGGTCCGCCGTCTCGCTGGCGGCGCATCCAGCCGTCGTCGTCGATCTCGTAGAGCTTGTCGACGTCGGGCTTGGCGTAGAAGCCGTTGACCACCTCGTTGAGCGTGCCGTCGCCGCCGACGGCCACGATCATATCCCAGCCGGAGCGAAGCGCCTCCCTAGCCAGCAAAGTCGCGTGGTCGGGGCCCTCGGTAAACGCGAAGTCCAGCTCCGGAATGCGCGCGCGCAACAGACGCTCGATCAGCCCCCACTCCTCCTCGACGGCGCCGGCCCCGGCCTTCGGATTCGCCACCACAAATGTCCGGTAGTTTAAGGCCATAACTTCTCGCCGTTTAGCAAATAATTAAACAACTGTGGCTCTTCAGCCTCTATGCTGATGTTCTTGGTTCTTGGTTCTTGGTTCTTGGTTCTTGGGATCGATAGATGTGGATCATTGCTTATATTGAACCCTATATGGGCATCGATCGACAACACCGTGCAGCCAAGACGAACCTCTCGAAACCAAGAAACCAGAAACCAAATAACCAATAAGCTTCACCGAAGACACAAAATCTCAGCTCCCCCACACCGCGTCACCACCCGCACGCAAGAAACCAAGAAACCCGAAACCAAGAAACCCGAAACCAAGAAACCCGAAACCAAGCAGTTAAAGCTCGAACGCCCGACAAACCAGATCCAGCACATCCAAGGCTACCTCGTCATCACCACCCCCGGCCCGCCGAAACGCCTTGGTACACGTCGCCGAGCCGCATACGACCGTCTCGCCGCCCTCGCGCTCCATCTGCTCGAGCCGATCGCTCGCGCAGCGCTCGCTCGCCTCGGGCGCGATCAGGTGATAATGCGACGGCCCGCCGCAACACGGCGCGTCGGCGCGGTTGACCGAGAACTCCTCCAGGGGCCCGCCACACAGGGCGCCGAGCAGCTTTCGGGTTTCCTCGTAAAGCTCCAGATGCCGGCCCACGAAGCACGAGTCGTGCAACATCATCGCCTCGTCGGACAGGTCGACGCGCGGCTCGAGCATATCGACACGCTCGGCCAAAAACTCGATCATGTGGACCGCCTCGACCGGACTCTCCTCGCCGAAGCTCGTCCCTCCTCGAAATAGGCTGACCATCGCCGCGCAGTCGCTGACCACCATGTCGGCGTCGGAGAGCATCGTCTCCAGGTGCGTGCGATACTCCTCGTAGGCCGCCCGGTTGCCCGTCGACAACAGCGGAAACCCACAACACGCAAAACCCTCGCCATCTTGGCGAGTGTATAGGCGCACTTTGGTGCCGTGGAACATCTCCAGGAGCAGGCCCGCGCGCACCAGTGTCTGGGGCTCGTGGTAGCGCACCTCGCAGTCGGGCATATAGACGACCGAAGCCTCCTCGTCGAAGACCTCGTCGAGCGTAAACCCGTGAATATCCGGTATTTCAGGCGGCTCGCCATGGGGCGAATTATACTTCAAAAATTGCTCGTCGAGCCCCACGAGCTGCTCGGGCAAATAGCCCAGCTCGCGCATCCAGCCGCGCGCCGCCCACATCGCCTCGGGCACGTCGTTGTCGTGCAAGCACCAATTCTGGCAGCGCTTGCAGCCCATGCAGTGATAGAAGGCCTCGGCGACATCCTCAGAGGGCTCGACCGCCCCGTCCTTGACCAGCTCGAAGAGCCGCATCATCGCCCACGGCGTGGCCGTCTCGCGCCCCTCGGCCTCGGCCGCCGGACACGAAAACCGGCACAGCTTCGGGCAATAGGTGCAATAGGCCGTGGCCTGGTCGATCGGATCTCCGAAATCTTTTTTCATGATCTCGCTTCGCTTTTCGCTTCGCTCGAGAGAGTGAGAAAGTAAGAAAGTAAGAAAGTAAGAGAGTAAGATTTTTCTACCGAACGACGAGGGCCGATCGGGAGCAGTTGCAGTATCTCACTCTCTTACTTTCTCACTCTCTTACATCTCCTTCATAGAATTATCTGCTGGCTAGAGGATCACGGTCCAACTGCGAGGCGCCGATCACCATCAAAACGCGACTTCAACACCTGCGCCCACTCCGGCCAATGCAGGTCGGGGCCGCCGACCACATGACGAATATCGAGCGCCGCCGACCAATCGCGCTTGTCGTCGGAGGCATCTTCGAGCGTGGCCGAGTCGTCGAATTCGACGACCGCCGTCGCCGCGTGGGGCGACCAGTCGACGATCTCGATCTCTCGGGCGTCCTCGAGCGCGTCGACCGCCGGGCCCAGCGCGGCCAGGCTGAAGGTCAGCTCGACGGTGTGCTGTGCGGCTTGTGAGCTTCGACAGCCGGGCATATTCGACTCGAGTTCGCGGCGAAGCTCGCGCACGGCGTCGCCGTTGGCGACCGAAAATTCCTCGCCATAATGCGCCCGCAGCCGCTCGGCGGTGGATTGGAGCAGGCGCGTCGGCGCGTAGATGACCGCGCGAAAGCGGCCCTCCGAGCGCTTCCAATGACACCAATGAGGCCGCACGCCGCGGCCGGCCAGCTCGCCCATGATCTGTACGGCGTCGGAGGCGGTCGGCGCCGGCCACTCGAAGCGCCGCCCCGGAAAGGGCTTGAAGACGTTGAGCGTCGCCTCGAGGATCAACCCGCACAGGCCCTCGCCGCCCATAAAGAGGTGGCGAAGATCGGGGCCGCTGGCCTTTCTGGGCGCCCGCATATAGCGATACTCGCCGAGGGTGGGCGACACGGCGCTCAGCCCCACGCAGCCCTCGCGCAGGTCTCCGGCGAACCGATGCGCCGGCGTGGCGTGGTGGCGCGCGAGCAGGCCTCCGATGGTCGCCGTGTCGGCATAGGGGCGGTAGCGCTCCAGCGAATAGCCGTCCTCACGCAGACGCTCGCGCAGCTTCGCCCAAGTGATGCCCGCCTCCACGCGCACCAGGTTGCTCTTTCGGTCGAGCTCCAGGACCTGGTCGCAGCCCTCGGTGCGCACCGCCTCGAAGCGTTGCTCGCCGATCGCCGCCTCGCGGAGGTGCTCGCCGCCGCCCACGATGATCCGTGGCGGACCCCCGTGGTCGCCGGTGACGAGGTCTTCGAGCTCGGCGATATTCGCCGGGAAGTGTTCGTCGGTCGGTTCGGACAGGTGGCGCGTTTTGTAGAAGTTGGGTGCCGTTTCTAACTCTCTCACTTTCTTACTCTCTCACTATCTTCTGTATAGACCTTCCCGGGATTCATGATGCCGTCGGGGTCGAAGGCCGCCTTGAGGGCCGCGAAGGCTGCGGGGCCGCCGCGGTGGTCGTGGTGGGTCCAGGGGGCTTTGGATTGGCCGACGCCGTGGTGGTGGGCGATGTTGCCGCCGGCGGCGGCGACCGCGTCGAGCCCGTCCTTCCAGGTTCGATCGTAGAGGGCGAGCGTCTCGTCGAGATCGGCGCCGAACCCGGAGAACGTAAAATAGATGGAGCTGCCGTGGCCGTAGACGTGGCTGAAGTGGGCCATCACCAGCACGTGCGGGCTGACCGCTTCGCGCACCGAGTGGTACAGATTGAGCACGTTCGACCAGCTCGTCGACACCTCCATCGTGTCGACGAAGGCGCCGGTGTCGAACATCGGCGATTGCTTATAGGAGACGCTGTAGCGGTTTTTGATCCAGTGCAGGCCCGGCTCGGGTCCCAAGTCGAGCCCGTAGCGGCTGAGCAGGTCGAAGGCGTATTCGGCCTCGTCCTCGACCAGCGGACTCTCGCCCTCGAAGCCGACCACCAGCAGGCACTCGGCGGGGAGGACGTCGGCCAGCGAGTTGAGCGTCATCGGGCTGCCCAGCACCCGGCCGACCACCGCGTGGGTCGCCTTGCGAATCTGCTCGCGCACCTTCGCAGTGACCGCGTCCGGCACCGAGTCGAAGGCCAGCTTTCTGAGCCGGGTCAACAGCTTCGGCGGTATATCGCTCTCGTCTTCCTCGGCGCCGCCGCTCTTATGTAAGAAGGTGTCCAGCGCGTCGTATAGGCGCACCACCGCCGGGCGAAGGCCGGCCTGCATCATATCGCGCGCCGCGGCGAGGGCGGTGTCGATATCGGGAAATTTGAAGCCGCGATAATAGCGGTGGTCGGGCCGGCGGGCCATATTGAAGGTGACCTCGGTCAGCACGCCAAGGGTGCCCTCGCTGCCCACGAAGAGCTGTGTGGGGTCGGGCCCGGCGCCGGGCGCCATCTGCCGCGGCCGGTCGGCCATCGGATCCGGGGCGGTGTCGATCACCTCGCCGGTGCCGGTGACCACCCTGAGCGACGAGACCATATCCTCGATCTTGCCGTAGAGGCTGGAGAATTGACCCGCGCCGCGCGCGGCCACCCAGCCGCCGATGCTCGAGCAATAGATCGACGAGGGGAAGTGGCCCAGCGTAAACCCGCGCCGGTCGAGCTCGCGCTCGAAGGGCATGCCGATGGCGCCGCTTTGCACGCGCACCGTCAGGTCATCGGCGCGCGTCTCGACGATGCGGTTCATGCGTTTGACGTCGACGATGACCTTGGTCTCGTCGGCGAGCGTGCCGCCGCACACCCCGCTTCCGGCGCCAAAGGGGACCAGCGCCGTGCCGGTCTTCCTCGCCCACCGGACCAAGCCGACCACCTCGTGCTCGCCGGCCGGCTGGACGATCGCCGCCGGCTTGTGGTGGTCGAGGTCTCTGCCTCGCGTCCTGATAATCCCGCGCGGCCAGCAGTCGACCCCGTAGGCCAAGCGATCCGGCTCGGAGGTGAGCACGTATTTACGCCCGACGATGTCCGCCAGGTCATTGACCATCTTTTTCGAGTGAGCCGATGCTGCGCTCTTTTTTACGGAAGTGGTCATAGAAATTTTCTAGGGGCAGCATGTATGTCGAGGGCTCATTTATCACCGTCGAGGTCATCGAAGAGCCTGGGCAGCACCCAGCGATCGAGCACCTCCTGGAGCAGCGCTTCGAGGCCGCGCACGAAGCCTTCCAGGCGCTCCAAGCTAAGATCGGGGCCGTCACCTGCAAGTCCCCACTCGACTAGCTGGGCGATCACCGCGCTGACGCGCGCCTCGATGAGGCGAGCGAAGCTCACGACCGCCTCGCGCGCCTGAGCATTTTCGAGCGTCTCACCGATGAGCCGGTCGATCTCGTCGACGCCGAAGAAGATCTCGCTGGCGTCGGGAAAGGCCTCGCGCAGCGCGCGGAGCCGGGCGTCGATCTCTTCGCGGGCTTCGTCGTCGATCAGCGGGCTGTCGTCGCCATTTGGCTGGTCGCTCATCTGGGCCTGTCGCGCCCGCCAGATGAGCTTGCCGACGGTCACGCCCAAGCTCTGTAAGGCGGCGACCAGCGGCTGCCAAGCAGCCAGCCAGCGCACGGCCGCCGGTCCAGCCTCGGCGCGCTCTCTGAGCGCCGCCAGCATCCGGCTAAACGCCGACGCCACATCGGAGTCCTCCGGCTCGTCGCCGGCGTCCTCGCTCGGCTCGTCCGTGGGCTCGTCAATCGGCTCGATCGGTTCTTCTCGGTCCTCGTCGGGCACTGTCTCCCTCGAAGGCTGATTGGCCAGTCATTATACGGGCATGATGCGTGCAAAGCGGGCGCTTTGCAAGGGGGACACATCCCGTCTCCACGCAAGTTTCGCGATGATCAGTAGGCGGAAATTTTCGAAGAAGTGCCGTTCGACAAGCGCAGCCGTAGGCGGAGCGCGCCGAGCGTCGTTCGCAAGGCCTCCTTTAGGGCCGCCGCTGTCAAGCAGCCACGTTCGGGGTGACTTTTTC
>CAYLTX010000230.1:0-8780 GCA_964386725.1 uncultured Bradymonadales bacterium
GACGGCGTCCCTGCCGTCGACGGCAGGGACGCCGTCGCTCCAATGAGTTAGTCGAGCACCTCGACCTCGTCGCGGCTGACCTTGCGGATCAGCCGCGTCAGTCGTTTACGGCGCGGGGCGTCGCTGAAGAAGACGTCGCGCAGCTGGCCGACCATATCCTTGGCGCGGCGGAAGCAGCCGACCAAGTCTCCGGACATATCGGTGGGGTTTTTGATGTCCTCGAGGATGTCGTTGAGCTGGTCGCCGCGCGCCCAGCGCTCGCCCAGCGGCATGACCTCGGGGGTGAAGACGGTGTGCGAGTCGACCAGATCCTCGGCGTGGACGACGATCTCGGACTCGTAGATCTCGTTGAAGCGCGCGAAGATCGCCCACCACTTGTCGTCTTTGGGCTTGCGCACCTTGGCGGTTCGGGACAGCTCGACGACCAGGCCGCACATCGTGCCGAAGAGCTCTTCGGGGCTGAGATCTTCGAGGTGGCCGGCCAAGACCAGCTCGGTCAAAAAGATCTCCTCGATTTTGATGTGGCGCAAGATCCGCGCCGGCGGCTCGAGGCTATTGTCAGCTCCCAAATACTTGTAGGTGCGCAAAAATTGGAGCTTTCGCTGGAACGCCTCCCATAGTCTCGGGCGCTCCTGTTCGGCGAGCTCGCGCTTGAGGGAGGCCAGTCCGCGGCGGCTCTTTCGGCGCTCGCGCATGCCCTCCGGGCTCAACTCGTCGCCCGCTGATCCGTCGGCATCCTTCTGGTGCTCGGTGATGCGGTCGCGAATGGCGTTGGCCTGGTTGCTCGATTGGAATGCCTTGAAGCTGCGCTCGAGCATGGCGCGGATCTCATCCTCCTCGAAACGCGCGATCAGGTTGACCACCGAGTGGAACGAGAGGTTGAAGGACGACTCGACCGGCTCGCTGCGGTTCGAGCGCAGGTTTCTGAGCAGCCCGCGCACCTCTTGGTAGCCGTCGAAGTCCTGGCGCACGATGACGTCACCGACCTCGTCGATGCCGCGGCGGCCGGCGCGGCCGGCCATCTGCATGAACTCGCGAACCGTCAGCGGCACGACTTCGGTGCCGTTATATTTGGTCAGCCCGTCGAAGACGACCGTGCGCGCGGGCATATTGATGCCCAGCGCGAAGGTCGACGTACAGTATAATACGTTGATGAGCCGGGCCTCGTAGAGCTCCTCGACCAGCGCCTTGAGGGCCACGTGGATGCCGGCATGGTGCCAGGCGATGCCCTTTCTGAGCGTGGACTTGGCGCGGGGCGTGAGCACGTTGGGGAACTCGTCCTCGAAGCTGCGAAGCCGCTCGTTGATGGCGTGAGTGTCGGCCATGCTCCCCAGCCTGCGGCCCTCGTCGCCGCGGGCGAGACCCTCGGCGAGCTGCTCGACGAGCTTGCGGCTGAAGATGAAATAAAGCGCCGGGAAGCGCTGGTCTTCCATCATGTCGAAGACGTGGTGGTGGCGGGTGGTCTTGCCGCGTCTTTTCGCCCCTCGAGAACGGCCCCGGCCGCGACCCTTTCCGCGCCCTTTACCGCCGCCTCGGCCGCCTCTCCAGCTCTTATAAAGCTGCTTATAGCGCTCGACCGGCACGATGTCGGTCTCGAGGCTGGCCATATACATCTTCAGCGGGACGGCGCGCTTGTCCTCGCGCACGACCTTGACGTCGGTCTCGCGGATCTCGGTCAGCCAGGAGGCCATCTCCTCGAGGTTCGAAGCCGTCGCCGACAGGCCCAGGATGCGAATGCGGGTGGGCAGGTAGATGAGCAGCTCCTCCCAGACGGTGCCGCGGGAGGGGTCGTCCAGGAAGTGAATCTCGTCGACGATGACCGCCTGCAGCCGGTCGATCTCGGGCAGGTGGGTGTCCGACGGCGAGGCGGTCTCCTCGATCTCGGCGCGCTCGGCCTCGTCGGGCTGGTCGGCGTCCTCGACGTCGGCGACGATGCCGCCGTGGCCGCCCTCGAGCAGCATATTACGCAAGATCTCGGTGGTCATGATCCGCACCGGCGCGTCGCGGTTGATCACCAGGTCTCCGGTGACCAGCCCGACCTTGTCGCGGCCGAATTGGGCGGTGTACTCGCGGTATTTCTGGTTGGACAGCGCCTTGACCGGCGCGGTGTAGATGACCTCGCCGCCGTCGGCCAAGATATGCTCGATGAGATAGTCGGCCACCAGCGTCTTACCGGTGCCCGTGGGCGCGGCTACCAGCACACTATGGCCGTCCTCGATATAATCGATCGACTCCTCTTGGAAGGGGTCGAGCGTCAGTCCTCGGTATTCCATGGTTCAATCCCGGCGCGGAGTGCGGATAACGTGGCCGAAACTTAGCACGTCTGGTGGGGTTGAAAAGGGTGCTGCGGTGATGTGGCGGGTCAGTTGGACATGACCGTGTGGATGGTTGTCTTGCCGGAGTCGTCGGGGTAGCCGAGGATGGTGAGAAACTGATCCCCGCGGGTCAACTGCAGTAGGCCGGCGCGGTCGCCACGGAATCGTACGTAGGGGGTCATGGCGTTGAAGGTCGTCGACGAATCGGTCTCCTGCCATCCTTTTTTGCTCATCGTCTGGCGGTAGTAGTCCAAAAGCTCCTGCTGGTTGCGCGAGCTCGAGTAGATATTGTTCGAATACATGCGTGAGCTATTCAGATCGCGCACTCGACTCAGGCGTGTGCAGCCCGGGCAGGCGGGCACCACCGGGTCGACGTCGAGGTCGTCGCCTTCGCCGACCATCTTGGCGTAGTCGAACGACTCGTCGGCCCAACTGGCGGTCACCGTGGATTTGCGCCGGTGTTTATCCCAGAACATCTCGATGTGGCGGTGGCCCTTGAACAGCTCGGTCGTGGTGCGCCCCTCGAGGGCCAAGTCGACCAACTCGTCTTCGGTGTCGGCGCCGTTTCCCGGCAACACCCCGCCCATGGAGGCGTATTCGTTGGTCACGCTCAGGGGCACGACCGAACCCATCATCGCCGCGACGAGCATCGGATCGGTGTTTCCGCGCGCGCTGGCTCCGTCCCAAACTCTGTCGTTGATGCCCTGGCGGACGAATTCCTCTTGGTATTCCCTCATCAAGAGGTCGGGGCGCTTTTTGCTGGTATTCATCGAGAAATGAACGGCGTTGCCGTTGATGCTCAGCGTCTGTGGCTCGTCGTGGCCGAGGTGTTCGAGCCCACGCGCGAACTGCGCCGACTCGGAGAGTTCGATGAACTCCAGGCTCAGGATATCCGCTTGAGATTCAGCCACGGTGCCGTCGAGTTGGAAGACCCCGACCGCCCACGCGACGCCCCAAATGAGCGCGCCCGCCAGCGTCATCTTGGCGGTCGCCAACAGCGCAGTCTTTATTGAAGGCATCGTCTTCTCCGATAAAATGGTCGTACAAAACACAATCAACGCAGTTGGCGCGCCCGATCATGGATAATCGGGCACGTCGATGGTCTTGCTGTCGAGCGGCTGGGACCACTTGATGCCGGGTAAATCGGCGTAGTGGTCCTGTCCCTGCATGGTGAATCGCGAGATTGCGGTCGCGTACAGCGCGTCGACGCGGGGGCCTTGGCCTCCGCCGTGGGTGCCTGGGGGCACCAGGGTGTTGAAGAACGCATTCATCTCCACGTCGCGCCCTGCGAAGCTATAGGTCTCGTCGTGGCGGCCAGTGACGGTGCCGTAGCGAATCCCGGCGGCCATCGCGGGGCGAATGCCGATGCCGCTCAAGACGTTATTCAGGGAGCTGAACACCCCGCCGCCCATCCCCGAGAAAGACGAGGCATCCGGTCCATCGTTGAGCAAGCCGTAAGCGAAGTCCGATTCGCCGACCAGATCGCGCAGGTCGTTGGTCAAATGAGGATTGAGCTCGATGCAATCGTTGCTGTCCGGTGGCATGGCGCCCTCACAGCCCTGGAGGTCGCCGACCATCCCGACCGCCTCGGTGCGCATATGGGATTCCCCCATATGGCCGTTGGCGCCCAGACCCAAGTAGGTGGTCGCCTCGGTGGCGTTGGCTGCAACCTTGATCGACGTCGAGCGGTTGTGCACCGGAGAAGACTCCGAGGTGATCGCCGTGCCGGCTAATTGGTCGCCGGCCGACACCGCTGCGCTGGTCGCGTGGACGTTCCAGCCCATCGCGTAGAAGTCCTTCTGGTACTCGAGGGCTTGGTCGAAGGTCTGCTTATAGGCTTTGATCGGCGCCTCGGAGCCCTTGCGGCTGAATTGACCCAGCTCCATGACGCCGTAGAAAACCAGCAGGAAGATGGGCAGCATCACGACAAATTCGGTGAGCGTGGCGCCAGATTCGTCTCGATGAAGCTGCGTGAGCAATCGATTGATGAAGCCGAGGGGACTTCTCATGTCAGATAGCTCGTTCATTTGGCGACTCCTTCGATGGTCGACGGGCCCATGGCCGCTGAAGACAACTCCATCATGGCGAAGTCGCGGATCGAGTTCAGAATCGAGTTCACCGGGTTTCCGTTGACGCTGGCGACCTGGGCGCTGAGGGCGAGATAGGGCAGCGCTTGATTATATGCGACGTTCATATTGTAGCCGGCGTCCTCAAACTCGTCGGGCAGATGGACCGGGCGCATCCGGGCCGTCCAACTCGGGTGCCACATGTCGGGGTTCCAGCCTTGACCGTTGAAGGTGATCTCGGATTTGGACATCGTCCAGTAGCCGCTGGCTCCGTACATCAATTCGTCGACGATGCTGCCGGACAACTCGTACTCCTGGCTGGGCACGCTCAGTTTGGCGCGATCTTCGTTCATCCGCTTGGGGTCGTTCGAATAGGCAAAGACCAGGTTCGAGGTATGCTCGAGCCAGTCGGCCTCATCGTTGATCAGCCCGGTGTCGATGGTGTGCGGATCGGCGTACTCTCCAAAGGCGAGCCGGGAGTACTGGATGCCGACGGTGGCGAAGCCGACGGTCGGCCCGACCGCCATCACCATGCCGCTCTTAGCTCCTTTCGAGGAGTTTTTATAATGAAGCGCGGCGTTGAGAATATGCTCGAGGATAAACGACTCGTTGCCCAGCGTCGCCAGCGAACTCGCCCCACTAAAGCCGCTCAAATCACTCAGGCCACAGTCCTGGGCGCCCATGAACATCTGACAGAGCCAATTGTGCCAACTATACGAACTCTTGGACACCGGCAGGTTGTCGTTGCCATGATAGACGGTCAGGTCGATGGTGGATGCCCCAAAAGCAGCGAGCACGCCGTTGATGGTATTGATGAGGTTTTGCACCGAGCTCAGCGTCACGGTGATGTCACCGGGCGGCGGCGGAAAGCTCGCGGCAGTGGACGCTCCATTTCGCCAGGCGCGCGATAGTTGCTCGGACCACGCCCACCAGGGGGTGATATGGCGCATATAGCTCTGATAATTGTCCAGCGCTTGGACGTCTTTTCCGTAGGCGCTGTCGGAGTTTCCTCCCGACATGCCGCTGGTCATGTCGATCCCAAAATCAATGCCGACCTTGTCGGTAATCCAGCCGACGACGTCTTGGATGGTCTGAAAGACCCCGCCGACGTAGGGGTTGGTCGGTGAACCGGAGTATTTGACGTGGTCGTCGAGGAATTCTCGGGCCCATTGAGGCGCGTTTGCGAAGAATTTGATGCATGCGGACGGATTCGGCCAGATCTTGAAGCAGTCGGCGGCCTGGCCGGCCAGCCATAGCGTATAGGCGAAGAACATCCCCGGATAGAGCGAGTGAATGCCCACCACCGAGCGCTTGGCGATATTGGCGTATGATATCATATTCATGGTGCGCGCCTCGACCGCGGCGTGGCTAAACGCGGCGGTGTCGGCGGCGCCCTGCAACATGACCTTGTCGCGGGTTGATTTCTGAACGTCGAGGATCACCCAGGCGATCAACATCAGCGCGAGCACCGCTGCCAGACACAACATCGCGACCGCGCCGCTGTCATCGCGGTGCCCTCCTTTGAAGACGCCGCGAATTCGCGTCAGCGACGGTATCATCGAGCTGGCTTTGGGGTCGGGTGCCTTCATCTCTTAAGGTACCTGTGTATTCGGTGGGATCTGGCGCGGCATGGTGAATTCGCGCTCGATCGTCGTGTAGTGATCGGGTCGGGCGCCGACCACGTCCAAGTCGCCGAAGATGTGGGAGACGAATGGAAACGCCTGTTGGTGGCGATAGACCAGGCTGGCGCCGACTTCCTCGGTATTTTCAATGACGGTGACTTCGGTGGCGTGATAGGCGAAGGTAAACTTTCGCACCGTACGCGAGCGGAAGTTCGAGTCGTCGAAGGCTCGATAAAACGAGGAGTCTTGAAGCGGGTTTTTCGTCAATGCCGTTCCCGCCAAAAACGCCGGTGTCGCGGTCATGGCCAGCTGGCCGGAGTCGGTCGAGAACGCCGGCAACTGGCTGCCCAACAGCACCCCGCGCATCTGTTCGAACTCGTCGGTGCCGCCGGTGATATCTTGGACGAAGTCGCCCGGGGCCACCGGCGTCATCACCGCCGCGGCTTGCACCCGAGCCAAGTTTTTTACCTTGGTGTCGTTGACGCCCCGGCGGCCGGCGTCGGCTTCCGAAGACCACAGCCAAACGGTGCGCCCGGACTGGAAGACGGCGGTGTTGGCGATCAGGCCGGCCATATTATTGACCGCCAGTTGGGCGATGCCGAAGGTCAGCAACAAGAAGACAGGCAGCACCACCAAGGTCTCGGTCATCACGCCGCCGCGCCGAGTGCCGAGCAGCTTTTTGACCGGTTGGCGGCTCGCGGTGAAGACCTGAAAGCCCAGCGCGATCAGCGCCCAAAGGCAGCTGGCCAATCCGATGTGCAGCGCGACGTCGACCCAGATTTGTTCAGCGTAGCCAGGCAGGCTCATCGAGTGCCAGACAATCTCGAGCGTCGAGCGGTCAAAGACTGCTACCAGCAGCAATCCTGCCACCGTGAGCACGCCCAGCACATGGCAGGCGAGCTGCACAGACCACCGGATGAGTGGCGACTCGCCGGTGCCTGCAGGCTCGCTCGGCTGTGTCATAAGAGTCTCCTGATTCGACATCGGTCCGCTCGCGCGTTCAACGTTGATTGAGCTGGTCAGCTTTGCGCTTCGCTTCGTCGGCCTGGCGGGTGACGTCACGTTTCTCGGAGGTCGACATATATTTTTTGATCTCTTCGAGCGACGGTGAGTCTTCCGCTGTTTTACGTTTAGAAAGCAAGTCTTGTGCCTTCTCGACCTTTTCGTCGACGGTCATCTCTTCGTCGGAGCCGATAATCTCGGAGAGATAGGCGTCCGCAGAGCGTTGGTCTCCCTGCATCTTCTGGAGTTGGCGGCGCGCTCGCGCGTCGAACAGCGAGCGGTCGAGTCGGTCGATCGCGAGCGAGTCGGCGGCGAGTTGGCCGGGGTTGCTGGTCGAGCCGGCCAGTCGTCGGATGCGATCGGAGCCTCGCACGATCGACTCGCCCGCCTCGCTTGCATATAGGGCGTCCAGGGCGCTGTAGATGTGGCCGCGGGCGGCCTCGATGGCCGTGCCCACCGCCTCCTGGCGCACGACCTGGCAGAGTTGGTCGGTGGGCTCTTCGACCCGGGCCAAGCCGCCGCAGATCATCGCCCAGCTATCGACCCCGCGCTCGCCGCGCTCGGGCATGGCGCAGCCGCGGCTGGTCGCGATCGCCTCCAGGCCGCCGACCAACTCCTCGGGTCTGGGGATCTCGGCGAGGCTGTTGCAGCCCAGGGCGAGCAGCCAGCGCTGGGAGAGATCGTCGCGCAACAGCCTGCGCTCGAGGCGTGGCAGCTCGTTTCTGGAGGCGTCGATATTGCGAAAAGCGTAGGGGACCATCGCGTTGAAAAGGCCGGCGCGATCCTTTTGATCGACCTCGTCGGGGGCGCCCAGCGCGGCGACGTACGGGTCGGGCTCGTCGAAGCGCTCGGTGATCGCGTCGGCGCAGCAGCGCGCCATCGAGGCGTCTGTCGCGCTGACCGCGCATTGGGTCAGCTCCCGGGTCGGCCGAAACGTCGGGGCGTTGTCCATCGAGAAGAGATAGGGCGCCGCGGCGCAGACCTGCTGGGTATTTTGCTCCCCAACGGCCAGCTGGAATCGGCGCGTATAACGGTGGGTCAGCGCATTCAGGCCCAGGCCGTCTTCGGTATCCGGCTGGAGACATTGCGCGGCCAGCGACGGTGACACGCTCAGCCGATCGACGAGGTGCTCCTGGAGCAGGCTGTTGGCGCCGGTGGCCACCGCCCGGCAGGCGCTTAGCTGGACGTCGTCGGAGGGGTCGTCCAGGGCCGCCTGATGGGCAGTCTCGGGCAAGAAGTCTCCAAAGTAGTTCAGCGTCGCCGCTCGCAGCGGGCCGACCATCCACAGGGCGGTCGGCAGGGCGACGGCCGTGCAGATCAGCGCGCCCAACTTCAAGGTGCGAAGCTGTTCGCGCTGGCAATATAAGAACGCGATGGCGGCGCTGAGCACTCCCCCCGCGGCCAGCGCGCCGACCAACGGCACCCACGGTGCCAGCCACTGACGAGCCCCGGCCATCACGGCCAGGGAGGTCGCCAATACGGCTCCGATGATGAGCAGCGGAAGCGCGTCGTCAAAGCCCGGGGGCTGCGCCTGGTCGGCGTGGGTGTCATCGCCGCCGCCGGGCATCGGCGGAGGCATATTGGGCTTGTGGCTCATCGGGCGCCCTCAATGTATGGGGGGCCGGTTGTGACACACTGTCACAGGTATGGGGGCTAATATCCCCGTTTCTGTGGCGTCAGCCGGTCTATCTAGAGAAGAACTCTTGGGCGTAACGTGGGTAGAGTAGTTGATCGAACAGGTGTGTTCAATCCGAAAGGCAGGGAACTGCGGGGTT
>CAYLTX010000231.1:0-8706 GCA_964386725.1 uncultured Bradymonadales bacterium
GGACCCCTGGACCCCTGGACCCCTGATCATGTTCTTCGTCTGGAGCCAAAAACGAATCAACGTCAAAGTCGCCTTCTGGGGCCCACCGGATAGCGGCAAGACGACGACCATCCACGCGCTGGCCGGCCAGATTGCCGCGCGCGCCGAGGCCACCGACGTGGCCGAGCGGCCCGAGCGGGCCGAGTTGGGCATGCGCCGAAACGCCCAGCCAGTCGAGGTCGACGAGCCGGACACCCGCTTTACGACCTATTTTTGCCACCCGCCCGGCGAAATTGGCGAGTTCTCCGGCTACCCGGTCCACTACCAATGCAAGACACCCGAGCAGCCGCTCGAGGACAACCTGGCCCTCGACAAGGTCCTGGACGGCATCAGCGCCGTGGTCCTGGTCGCCGACGCCGCCACCGAGCGCCAACGCGCCAACGAGGCCTCGCTTCGCGACCTCGTCGCACGGCTCTCCGAGCGCTTCAACATCACCCCTGGCACCATGTTGGCTCGACTCGAGCAACTCTTCGGCTCCGACGGCCGGCTACGGTTGGTGCTACAGGTCAACAAACGCGACGTGCCCGACGCCGCGAGCGGCGAAGAGGTACGCCGCGGGCTGATGCTCCCGGATTGGGTCGAGGTGGTCGAGACATCCGCTACCGACGCCCAAGGCGTCTGGGAGACCTTCGAGAAGGTGGGCGAGGCGATCCGCCCGCTTTTGGAGGAGGCGAAAGAACGTGGGCGGATTCCGACGTCTTGATCCAACGCGACCGAAGGGAGCGCGCAACGCGTAGTTTAGCGTTGCATGCGTAGCCCGGGCCGACCGTAGCGAAGCGAAGGGAGCCCCGGGGGGAGCCCCCAACAACCCAAAACGTCACTTGTTGACCACCACAAAACCCAAAACGCAACTTCTAGGCCTCCGCAAAACCCCAAAACGCCTCTTCTTGACCACCACGAAAACCCAATACGCACATCACATGGCGAACGCGCATCCCCCCTCGGCTCCCTTCGGTCGGCGAGGGCTACTCTTGCGCCTTTATGCGGCTCGACCGTGCTTGAAAAACAGGGCGCGAAGCTCCCGTTGGTCGCTTTTGGATCTACACATCGGAACTACCAAGCGAGCCGAATATTCGATTCAAGTCCGCAACTCCACCTGCGTAAGCACCGCCTCATCATTGGTGTTGAAGTCGATCAAGTTGAGCCTCAACTCCGAGGCGAAGCCGCCCGGGCAGCTGACCGGGTGGCCGTTGTAGTCATATTCGACCGGCATGACGTCGTGTTTGTGGCCGTGGAGCAAGAGCGCGTGTTCGTCGACCAGGTCGAGGGCGCCCACCAGGTCGTCGACGCCCTCGGCCGGCGCCATCAGGCCGCCGATGCCCCCCCCGGCACCGTCGTACCAATCGTCGGTGATGTGGTGGTGGAGCATGCCGACCACGCGCATGCCCTCGATATCGGCGCGGTTTTTCTCGAACCAGTCGGGCACCTCTTCGTAGATCTTGCCGACGGTGTTGGGCAGCCACTTTTCGGTGGGGTGGCGGTCGTGGACGCGGTCGCGGTTGGTGTCGACCTCCAGCAACGCAACGCCCCCATCGAGCCTCTTGATGCGCGGCTTGCGCGGGGTGACCACGTCGAAGAAGGCCTCCATGGGCTCCTTGGGCACGCGCTCATAGAGGTTGAATCGGTCGTGGTTGCCGGGGATCACGGTGAGCTTGTCCTCGCCCCACCAGCCGGTGACCTCGAGGGCGCCGCGGATCTCCAAAAATTCGGTGGGCAAGCTGCAATGCGACAGGTCCCCGGTGATCATCAGGTGGTCGACGCCGACTTGATGCAGGCCCAGAAGCGCCTTTTTGATCAGGTTCGTATACAGCCGGCGCCGCTTTCGATAGCGGTGGCCGAGTTCGTTGGAGATCGCCCCGATCTGGTGCGAAAAGTCGGAGACCGACTCGTGGGCGCCCATCAAATCGCGCAACCGCCGCATCAGCGCGACCTCTCCGGGCACGTGCGGGTCGGTGAGCTGCGCCAGACGCAGCTTGACGTCGCTCGGGCGCAGCAACGTGCGGGGCCGAGTGCGGTCGGTGCAGTCAATCCAGCGGAAAATCGGGTGGGGCATAATTTAGTGTTTATGAAAATCTTTGCTTGTTGCGGCACCCCTCCGCCTCGCGCTGTAAAGCGCGCGAGACACCTCCCCAGGGTCCTCGACCTGGGGAGGAACCTTCCGCTAGATCGCGCAGGGGTTGCTTTTCGAACAAAAACCTACCACTGCGCGATCATGCTGAGAGTTCCTCCCCATGCGGCGTTCAGCCGCCATGGGGAGGTGCCGAGCGAAGCGAGGCGGAGGGGTGCCTCAAGAACCGACCACTCTCGCCAGACGCAACGGAGGGGTGCCTCAATCAACGACCACGTTCTCCAACTCCTCATCAACCCCCAACTCGAACTTACGGATCCAATCGGGATACTTCCGCTCCAAAAAGCGATCCGTCAGCACCGCCTGGGCGGCTTCACAGACATCATAGATGAGCGCGACATTCAAGCTGGCGCCGAGCACCGCGCCGACCAGCGGCAGCGTGCGAGAGGGGATCGACTCGGCGGCGCGGCGCTGCATATTCTTGGTGACCGCGCGCCGGGCCAGGTCGGTGACCTTTTTGGAGGCCTCATGGCCGACCTGCTGGTTCATGAACTTTCCGAGCGTGCGCCCGGCGATCTGGGTGACGCCGCCGTGGGCGACCGCGCCGACCATCAGCGATTTTCTGACCGCATATTCGCGCAGGTTCTGGCGCAGCAGCATCGGCTCGATGGCCGCCGCGCGCGAGCCACCCAGCGCCACGGCCATGATCTCCATGGGCAGGTCGGGGTTCTCGCGCGGGTCGAACCCATAATACCAGCAAAAGCGGCTGCAGATATCGGCGGTCAGCCCCAGCAACACCGGCGCATCGGCCAGCGACAGCGCCGCCCAGCTAAACGGCGCCAGGCCTCCGGAGATCCCGCCGGCCACCGCGCTGAGCATCAGCCGCATGGTCTTTCGGTTGCGCAGCAGCTCGTCGATCTGGTTCATATTGAGCCGCTGGATGTCCGTGAAACGCTCTACCAGGACGCCCGAGTCCCGGTACTCCTGGACGACCCGCTCGGTCATATCGACGTTTCTGACGCGGTCGTCGAAGATCGTCAGCGCCCGCTCGACCACCTTGGAGATAAAATCCAGATTGGTGATGCTCGCCCCGATCCACTCGATGGGCGTAAAGAGCTTGCGCACAATGCGCGTGAGGCTGTTGGGGTCGAGGCGCTTCTCGACGAAGTATTTGACCCGGGCGGCCGCGTCCTTGTCGGCGTGCTCGAGGGTGACGCCGTCGAATTTGCAGGTTAGATGCTCGAAGGCGCGCTCGTAATCGCTGACGACCAGGTACATATCGAGCTCGTCGACGCCCGGCTCGCGCTCGGGGTCGCTCCAGTCGATGCGCTCGGCGCAGCTTCGCACCACGCGCACCGCGTGCGGCTCGATATTGTAGGTGCGCACGTACAGCCGAATCAGCTTCTCATCGGTCTCGCTGAGCTTGGGTTTGTCGGCCACCTGGGCCAGGGCGTGGGCGAGTCGGCCGGGGAGCGTACCCACCCGCCGTGGATGCTCGCGCATGACCATCAGCTCGAGCAGGCGCTGGGCGCGCACCGGGTTGGACTCGATGGTCTGCGAGACCTCGTCTAGCAGCGAGCGCTTCGCTCGAGCGCGCTCGTCCTCGTCGCTGCTCTCGTAGCCGGCGAGCAACACCTCGTAGAGTTCCGCCAGCCGCGGGTGATCGGCGTCGTAGGGCCGCCGCTGGTGCCAGTCACGCAGCGTGCGCTCCCGATCGGGGTCGTCGATGGCCAGCCGAATGGCCGCGCGCGCCGGCTTTTCGAGCCACGAATAATTGAGCCGGCCGCCCATGGCCGCGTCCGCCAAAAGATCGAGCCACGGTCGCATCTGCTGGGGCTCGCGCTCAGCGGCGCGGTCGCAGGCTTTGACCAGATTGGACATCGGCGAGCCGACCCAACTGGGCGTAAATTGGCGGACCAAAAACAGCCCGCCCACCAGCGCCGCCGAGTCCCAAAAACTCGCCTCGAGCTGCAAGCGCGCCAGCGCCATCAGGCTGCGGTCGGCCCGGCGCCGCTTATTGCCCTCCTCATTGTCGACGGCCTCGTCGAGGCGCACGAAGGTGTTGACCAATTCATAGAGCCAGTCGGGCTCGTCGGGCAGCGCAAAGCGGCCCAGCGCCTCGGCGGCGTGGGCTTGTTGGTCGATGTCGCCGTGGCGCCACAATGCGATCGTGGCCAGCGCGGCCATCGGATGGAAGGCCGGGCGTCCCTCGCGGGTCGACCGAGCGATGCGCTCGAGGGCCAGACGTGCGTTGCCGCCGAGTTCCTCGAAGGTCTCGCGGCCGAGCACGTCCCACAGCGGCTTGTGCTGCAGGCTGTCGCGGCCGCGAAATAGCCGCTTGTAGCCGAGTTCCTGGGCGATGAGCAGCGAAAGCGTCTCGCGCACCCGCTCGGGCTGACGCTCGAAGTCGGTGGCCACCCGCTCGAGCACGTCGGCCGGCGGCATCTCCAAAATTGCCCGCCAACGCGCCTTGAAGTCCTCTTCGAGTTCGTCGGACGACTCGGCAGCCGCCTCGTCGAGCGCAACCGCGCTCGACTCCTCGAGCAATCCCGCCTCGGTCAACTCGGCGGGATCGGGTTTGACGAACGGCTCATTCTCGGTTCCCGGTTCTTGATTCTCAGTGTCGTTCGACATGGACTCTATGGTTTCCTCGTTCATTTCAACACTTCCGCCGCCAGCTCATCCGCGCGAGAACCCTCAACCCCAAACCCTCAACCCCAAACCCTCAACCCCAAACCCTCAACCTCTCGAAATCTCACAACAATCACTCCACCACAACAGGCTCCTCACCCTGTTTCCAAATATAACGATGTCCGGCCTCGATGACGAATGTTTGTTCGCTTAAATCTTCATCCGGCCATCTGACGGTGACCGTCGCCTGCTCGGCATCGGCGAGCCCGAAGTGCTGGGTGAGCTCGTGCTGGATGCCGTAGTGGCCGTGGCCGCCGCCGACCTCTTGGACCTGAGTGAGCTCATCGGTTTCGACCGTCACGCGTGCTCCGATGGCCGAGCGATTGGTGTCGTCTGCGCCCTCCAACGCGACCTGCAGCCATGTGTGGTCTTGGCCGACGATATTCTCGAAGAGGCGCACGTGCGCATTCTCCGGCGCATAGCAGTGATCGCCCGAGCCGCAGCGAAACCGCGAGTGGCCGACGGCGATGTCGAGGTCACCGTCGCCGTCGAAGTCGGCCACCGCGACTCCGTGGCTGCTGGTGTGGTCGATGCCCAGATCGAGCGGGACCGCCTCGAAGGTGCCGTCTTCTTGCTGACGGTAAAGGTGGCCGCGCGTGCCCGGATAATCGGTCGACCCGATATAGACGTCCTTTCGGCCGTCGTTGTCGAAGTCGAAGATCGCGCCGGTGATATCTCCATCATCGAAGGTCACCGAGTCGCGCTCGCGCACCAAACCGGTCTGGTCGTTACCCGGCCGCTCGAAGGTGACTTGGTCGTCTTGTTGATTGAGGAGTAATTCACTGGGATCACTCGATGAGCCCACGTCCCAGTGGACGATCTCGGTGGTCAACAGATCCAACCAACCGTCGTTATTGATATCGGCGCAGACCGTGGTGCCGGAATTTCCGCCGAGGCGAAACGGCTCGCGGTCCTGACTGTGGTTCCAGCGCAACCCCTGGTCGTTGGCGCATTGGATATATTCGGGCTCGGGCACGTCCTCGCAGCCCGCATCCTCCGGGTTGTGCTTGCACCAGCAGCGCGCCGACTCGTTATCGGTCCAATCCGTGCGGTGATCGAAGGCATAGGCCGACGCGATCGAGCGGTTGGTGTAGGTCGGGCCGTCGTCGCCCAGCTCACCGAGCCACAGGTGATTGGGCGCGCGCCCGTAGGATGAGGCGAGCAATTCGGGCGCGCCGTCGCCGTTGAGATCGCAGGCGGCCGCCCCCCAGGAGACCGAGTGGCCCTCGGCCTGGTTGAGCGTCTCGAGGCTCCGCCAGGCCTCGGTGGTCAGGCCGGCCTCGTCGGTCACCTCATCGAAGCCTCCGTCGCCGTCGCCCAGCAGCAGCCTGTCCTGCAGCGCCCCGTCAGGGCCCGAATATTGCGAGATCCACAGGTCGATATGACCGTCGCGATTGACGTCGACGAAGCTCGCCCCGCCCGGTGAATCGACCTCATCGACGTTGCGGGCGGCGTTTCCGGCCTCGCCAAAACTGAAGTTCCCGTCGCCATCGTTGATCATGATCTCGGCGGAGTCGTCGTCCTGGTCGCCGATTTGTTGCTTGTTGTAGGCGGTATAAGCGTCCAGATCGCCGTCGTTGTCGACGTCGGCCCAGATGATTAGATCGATGGGTCGGCCGATATCGTCATCGTCGCCGCTGCGCGTGGCTACGAGCCCCGAGGACTGAGTGACGTCTTCAAACGTGCCGTCGCCGGTGTTTCGCAGCAGCCAAGAGGCGCGCTCGCCGTCGTCCGAGAAGTCGTCGTTGTGCGAGCCGGCGCGGCGCACCGACAGATCGGGCAGACCGTCGCCGTCGATATCGGTCACCGACAAGCGCTGGCCGTTTGCCTGCAGCTCGTCGAGCTTCCAATCGCTCGACGCGTCTCGAAAGGCCGGCTGGCCGCATTCGATAGCCGAGACGACACACTCGCATTGGCCGGTCTGCTCGTTGCACTCCGACCCTGCGGTGCAGAGCACGTCCTCGCATAGGCTCGCCTCGGAGCCAGAGTCGCTGCAGGCGACGGCAGCAACGGCGAAAAAGCCTAGCGAAACCAAACAGATAACACCTTTCGAGATACGTTCCATGGAGCTTTACGCCGTGTGTCGAGTGCTGGAGCTAATGCATTGAGGTGGTGAGTCTACCGCAATGAACGTCGCCTCAAAAGTCCGCCCCGGCATGTGCACCGGCGATCGATGTTCAACCAAACCCGGCCGACCACGCTCTGCAATTGAATTCTGAGGCCCATACCTGCTAGGTTAGCCACATCGTACAGAACTAATGAACAACCATGCACGGGCAAAGGGCCGACAATGTTTGAACTCCGAAAGGTCGTGAATCGAGCGCTACTTGTGATCGCCTTCGCCTGCCTGGCAGCAGCTTGCAGCGACGACACCAGCACCGGCGGCGGCGCGCAGGATTGCGAGGCCGGCGAGGAGTTCAACGAGCTCGAGGGTATCTGTGAGCCGCGGGCGAGAAATAACAGCGCGCCGAATAATAGCGCGCCGAATAATAGCTCACCCAATAACACCTCCGACGACCCAGACGCGGGCGACGATGACGACGGCGGCAACGGCGGCGAAGAGGATGCCGGCGACGCCGACCAGGGTAACGACCAGCCCGACGGTGACGACAGCGATCCGGACGTGCCCGAGGATTGTGGGCCGGGCGACGTGATCGGCATGGCCTGCGCGCCCTCCGGGGAGCGGCTCGGCGGCGCCACGGTGACCATCGAGGGCAATGACTGCGACGGCAACCCCTTCACCGAGACGACCACGACCGACTCCAATGGCGAGTATTCTTTCGCCGATATCCCCGCCGGCCAGCACACGCTGACGGTCAGCTCGGGCTCGTTTAGCAGCAACCAGCCGATCATCGTCCACACCGGCGAGACCCTCGACCTGAGCCTGTCCAACTCGAAGGTCTGTCTCGACGGCGGCAACGTCGAGATCGCGGTCATCGAGGGAGCTTACGACCACGTCTCGGGGGTGCTCGACGACCTGCAGCTCGACTACGACGTCAAAGGCGACGACAAGCCGTCGGACTTTATCAACCCCAACGGCCGCTATGCGGACTCGCGCGATTTCTTCCTCGACCAGAGCGCGATGGCCCAATACGACATCATCTTCATCAACTGCGGCGAGCTGTGGAACCAGCTCGAGGCAAATAATCCGAATACCATCGACTCGATCGTCAACAATATCACGCTCTTCGTCGACAACGGCGGCAGCCTGTACGCCGCCGACTGGTCGCACCCGTTTATGGAGAGGGTGTACGCCGACGCGGTGGACTTTTTGGGCGATGACACTAATATCAACGAGGCGCGGCGTGGCTACGCGCCGCAGACGATCACCGCCGAGGTGACCTCACCGGCGATGCAGAACGTGCTCGGCCAAAACCAGGCGACCATCGAATTCCCGCATAATCCGCCCAACGTCATCAACACCCACTGGGTAGTCGCCGAGGGTGTCGGAGCCGGCAGCACCGTCCACCTGTCCGGCGACGCCGAGCTGTGCACCAGCCACTTCGACGGCACCGAATGCCAGCAGGGCGGGGGCACCCAGGCCGACTCGCCGCTGTTGGTCACCTACAAGAACCAGAGCGGCGGCACGGCCATCTACACCGCGTTCCACAACGAGCGGCAAGGGGTCAACACCGACACCGAGCAGATCTTGAAATTTCTCATTTTTCAGCTGTAACGCAGTGTAACGTAGATCGTCCGATTTCCGCACATCGTGCGCCTTCTCGAGGCGTTTCGGACTCACGTTCTTGGTTCTTGGAATCTTAGACTGTTGTGGCCGGCCGGTCCAACGGGGCGGCAGTGGCGCCCTGTGAACCCTGCAGGTGGGTTAAACTACTGGTTAAGGGTTGCTCGAAACCAAGAAACCCTCAACCAAGAAACCCTCAACCAAGAAACCCTCAACCAAGAAA
>CAYLTX010000232.1:0-8639 GCA_964386725.1 uncultured Bradymonadales bacterium
GACTGGGAGTTTTCGAGCATCCACGACGCGAAGTTCGACAAGGAAGAGCTGCGACACTGGTTTGATGAACACAAAGATGGGTTTTGGGGGCTGGGCTTCTAGGTAGTTCGAGCACTGCGACACGCTACGGCGAAGCACGGAGCCTTCGCGGCGAGGACGGAGCCTACGCGCCCCAAGCCATGCGCGCTCAAGTTGGGGCGCGCTCGTTTATGCGGCTTGACCGTGCTCCGTCGACGCCGGCCGCCCGTTTATGCGGGTTGACCGTGCTCTGTCGGCGCCGAACGTGGTCCATGCTGCGACCTCATGGACACGCTACGGCGAAGGACTGAGCCTTCGCGGCGAGCACGGAGGCTGCGCGCTCCAACGTCATCCATCGCGGCGGTTATTCTCTCAAACTTCCACCAGGTCTGGTTGCCCAGGGCTACCGGTGTTGCGGCTAATCACTCCACAGAAATCCGATCCTGCGGACCCGGCTTCACCGGCGATTCCTTTTCGACGTAGTCGACGAACGCCTCCAGGTCGATTTGGCCGGCGCGGCGGTCGGTGCCGTCTTTGAGGAGAGCAAAGCCGTCGCCGCCGGAGGCCAGGAAGCTGTTGACCGTCACGCGGTATTCGCCGTCGGGGTCGACGGTCTCGCCGCCGAGCTTCATCGACTCGGGGTCGATGCGCTCGCCGGGGGCGCGGTCGGAGACCCAGGTATAGGTAAATCCTTCGGAGGGCTGCAGAATTTTGGGGTGCGAGCCGGACCACTGCATCTCGAGCATGTCGTGGATCTGCTTGCCGGTGAGCGTCATCGTCATGAGGTTGTTGCCGAAGGGTTGGACGCGGTGCAGGTCTTCGTAGGTGACTTCGAAGGGCGCTTCGGCGTCCTCGTCGGCTTCGAGGCTGGCGCGGATGCCGCCCGGGTTCATGAAGGCGACCTGCGCGCCGCCTTTGTCCGGGGCGCTGGTGGCGGCGAGTTGCGCGTCGGCGATGACGTCGCCGAGGCGGGACTCACCGGCGTCGTTGGTCTCTCTGGAGATGGTCTCGTTGATCGTGCCCACCGGGCGTTGGGCGACTTCTGCCGACAGATCGACGTAGGTCGAGACTAATTTGGCGAGCTTCGCGTCGGCCTCGATATCCTGGCTGACGACGTGGTTACGGGCCGCTTTTTCGACGACGTCGCCGGTCTCGGGGTCGATGGTCAGGTCGATCTCGGTCAAAAGCCGCCCGTAGGACTCGGCGCTGGTGACCAGCTTGCCGTCGATCTCGCAGATATAGGTCTGATGGCTGTGGCCGGTGACGAAGACGTCGACCGCATCCGACGATTCTTTGACGATGTCGACGATCGGCCCCTCGATGTCGCCGCAATCGTCGATAGAGGCTTGCTCGGTGGTGGGGCGGCCGCCCTCGTGGATGAGCACCACAATGGCCTCGACGCCTTCTTTTTGCAGTCCGGCGGCGACCTCGTTGATCACCTCGGGCTCATGGCGGAAGCTTAGCCCCTCGATGGACGTCGGCGAGATGATCTTTGGGGCGTCGTCGACCACCAGGCCGATAAAGCCGACCGGGACGTCGCCGAAGGTTCGTACTTCGTGGCTGGGCAGAAGCGGCTCACCGTCGGGGTTTTGGACGTTGGCGGCCAGATATTGGAACTCTGCGCCGGCGAATTCGTAGCCCTCACGGCAACCCTCCTCGGGGTGGCAGCCGCCGTCCTGCAGGCGAATGAGCTCCTGCCAGCCGCGGTCGAACTCGTGGTTGCCGACGGCGGTCAACTCCAGGCCGATGGCGTCCATCGCCTCGATGGCCGGCTCGTCGTGGAAGACGGCCGAGACCAGCGGGCTGGCGCCGATGATATCCCCGGCGGCGACGACGATGGTATTGGGCTCGTCGGCGCTGATCCGATCGACATGGGCCTTCATTTGAGCGACGCCGCCGGCCGGCACGTCCTCGCCGTCGACGCTGACCTTGCCTGCAGGCCCCTCCAGATTGCCGTGGAAGTCGTTGAAGCCGATCAGCTTGACCGAGACCGGCTCGCTGTCCTGGGCGGCCTCGTCGGGCGTGGGCTGCGGCTGTGAGCAAGCGGCGAGGGCGAAGGCCGCGGCCAAAAGCAGCGACGAGAAGAGGGTGGTGCGCAGTCGTACAAACATCTTATAGCCTCATAGAATGGCGGAAAGTTCGGGTAATTGGTCGCGCCGTGCAAGGCCGGGCGTGGCGCCCAGCGTTTGGCAGGCCGTGGAGCCCGCGGCGCACGCAAATTCAAGTAACGTCGTCCATTGTGCTTCGTCGCAACTGGCGAGCTGCTCTCGTAGCCGGCTCGGGGCGGGCGCGTGGGCGTCGGAGCCGCAAACTTCGGTGATCGCGGCCAAAAGCCCCGACATAAAGCCGTCGCCGGCGCCGGTGGTGTCGACTACTTCAGTGTCGGGCGCGGTCACCGCGACGTGTGTGTCGCCGCAGAACACCTCGGCGCCGCGCTCGGCGTGGGTCACCAACAGCGCGAGCGCGCCGGCCGGGCGAAGCCGTTCGTGCCACAACGACTCGACCGAGCCGCCGTCGGCGACAAAGTCGAGCTCGTGGTCGTTGAGCTTGATGATCTCGGCGCGCTCCATGAGCCGGTCGATCTGCGCGCGCGCCTCGTCGGCGTCTGCGTTCGGCCACAGGTGAAGCCGCAGGTTCGGGTCGCAGGAGATCACGCAGTCGTGGGCGTTGGCGGCGTCCAGCAATTGCATGGTCGCCGCCAGCGGCAGCGCCTCGGTCATCAGGTTGCTCCCCAGATGCACAATCGAGCAGCGGGCGACGAGCGTATCGTCAATATCCTCCGGGCCGACCAGAAGATCGGCGCTCGGCTCTCGAAAGAACATGAAGCTGCGATCGCCGCTTTCATCCAGGCTCACAAATGTGATGCCGGTCTTGGCCTCTCTCGAGTGGTCGAGCCCCGAGACGTCGACGCCCTCTTCAGTGAGCTGCATATTGACATACGCGCCGAACTCGTCGGCGCCGACCTTTCCCAAAAAAGCGACCTCGCGCCCCAGCCGCGCCAGCCCCACGGCGACATTGGCCGGCGCTCCGCCGACCACGCGGCGGAAGCTTTCGACCTCGCGCAGCGGGCCGCGCTGGTCGGGCAAAAAATCGACGAGCGCCTCGCCGAAGCTGAGCACGTCGAAGCGTTTGGCAGTGGTCTCAGTCATCGAAATCTAACTCTCTCACTCTCTCACTATCTGACTTTCTGCAGTACCGCGTCGAGCATCGGCCGGCTCTTGAGCGGCTTGTCGAGCATCTGCTCGAAGCTGGCGTCGATGACCCGGCGGGTCTGCCCGATGCATTTCGGGTCGCGAAGCCCCTGCGGAGCCTTGGCGCCGGGCTCGTAGAAATAGCGCAGCAGCTCGACGCTCGAAGCCGTCAGGATGCCCACCGGCTCGCCGGCGCGGCGGCACTCGCCGCAGACCAGCCCCTGGCCGGTGCGGATGCACCCGTATTTCTCCAGCTTCTCGGCGGGCTTTGCGCAGCGAAAGCAAGCATATAGCGAGGGCAGGGCGCCGTGCAATTCGAGCAGCGACAGCTCGAAGTGATGCAGGACCGACTCGAGGGCGAGCACGGCTGCGTCGGACTCGCCCAGGCGGCGGTAAAAGCCGCGCAGCAGGTCGAAGGTTTGCGGCTCGGCCTGGGCCTCCTGGGTCACCTCGCGGACCAACTCGGTGGCGTAGGAGGCGATGGTGATGCGCTCGAAGTCGGCCTCGAGCGCCGGGAAGTCCTCGACGACGTCGATGTCGCGCAAAAAGGCCAGGCTGCTGCCCGATTTGTGAGTATAATTCATCTGCAGACAGCGCATCGGCTGCAACCCGCCGCCGAAGCGCTTTTTGCTGGCGCGGGCGGCGCGGGCGATCGCAGAGAATTTGCCGGTGTCCCGTCCGAGCACGGTCACGATGAGGTCTTTGTCGCCGTAGTTGACCTTGCGAAGCACAAAGGCCGTGGTGCGACGCGGTTGGGACATAGGGGGGCCTACTGTCGGGGAGCGTGTTTGTCGATGAGCCGCCCGGTGCCGGGCAGCGCCTCTTTGACGTGCTTTTCAGCCTGGCCGCGAAGCTTGCTATAGGTCTTCTTGAGCACCTTGTTGTCGGCGCGCTCGGCGCGGCCGTCGGTGATGCTCAACAATGCCTGGGTCGCCTGGGCGCGGTGGTTGGACAGGTAGTGCTCGAAGCTGTCGGTATCCGACTGCTCGAGATACTCCGCATAGAGCGGGTCGAGCGCCTCGGCGAAGGGATCGAGCAGATTATCGGCCGCGTCTCGCAAAAGGTCGCCGCCTTGGAGCCGCTTGACCACCTTATAGCCGGTCTTGATCGCCATGCCGGACAGGCCCGACTTATTGCTGACCTCGTCATCGATGAGGCTGAGCACATCGTCGACGACTTCGTCGCGCTCGGAGGTCTCCAAGCGTTTTTTTAATTCTCCCATATCTCTCGTACTCCTAGCGTTCATCACGTTAATAACCAGGCGATTTGTAGTGTTAATCCCTACCCTTGTCCAGCTATAGCTACTGCGTGTCCAGCCAGGTGGGGCCGGGGCGTGCGCTGGCGGCGTAGACGGTCTGCGCCCGGAGGTCGGCGAGGCCGGCGCGCACGCCGTCGACCATCGGTCGAGGCCGCGGCAGGCTCACGCCGGGGATGCGGACCGGGTGGACGAAGCCGACCCCGTCGAGCTCGACCGGTGCGCGTTCGCAGATCAGGTCGAACCAGGCGTCGACGAGCGCGCGCAGCTCGCCCACGGGCGCGTCGATCTCGACGCTCATCCATTCGGGCAGGTCGGCCAAGAGGCTGTCTTCGTCGTCTCGAAAGCCGAATAGCACGTCCGGGCTGTCCTTCCAGGTCAGCAGCGGACCGAGCCGGTCGATGTCGAGCCGGATGTCGTGCCACAAAAGTCTTCGGAGCAGCGCGTAGGGATCCTCGAGTTGGTCGATGGCGACCGCCGCCTCGAAGGGTTGCTCCCGGGCTTTTTCGAACCACCCCTCCTCGCTGCCGGTGACCGCCGGGGAGCCGGGCTGGCCGAATTCGAAGGTGTTGGGCACGTTGGTCGACCAGCCGTCGACGGGCTCTTCTCCCTGCCAAATTTCGAATCGCGCCGCCCCGGTGGCCGGGTCGTGATCGATACGGTACCAGCGGCGCTCGCCGATCTCGTCGAGGAATTCGGCGTGTTCCATACGTCCGCCTTCGTAGCCGCCGGTGTCGGCGACGAGCCAGTCGAGCGACTCCAGGGCCTGTCGTACCGTGGGCACGATCGGCGGGCGCAGCCTGGCGGCCGTATTTGCCGGCACGTCGGCGCGGCGCACCAACAGCAGCGTATCGTCGATGTCCTCGAAGGGGATCAGCAGGGGGGCGTGCAGCCAACTGGCCTGTGGGCGGCCGTCGAATAGCCAGATCTCGCCGCCGCGAAAGCTCCATTCGCCGCGGTCCGTCTCGACCTCGTGGGGCGCCAGGTCGAGGCGCTCACCGAGTCCCAGGCGCGGCAACATGATCTGTTCGTAGATATCCTGTTGTTGCTCCAGGCCCCGCTCGAAGACCGCGCAGATCTCGTCGGCCGCCGGCAGAACCTCGGCCGATGCGTGGCCGTCCAGGAGCTCGGCGAGCAGATCAGTGGCGTGTTCAGTCATGGATCTGGCTCCCCGAGCTGTGTCCGAATAATATCAGCGACTCGACCGGCTCAAAAAGAGAGACGCAGAACGCCGCCGGCGCCGTCGGCGCCCACGTAGGGCGTCACGCTTAGCTCGGAGCCCGGGGCCGAGGCGGTCGCGTCCGGCTCGGTTTCGGTGAAGAATCCGTCGGAGTACAGCACGTAGCCGCCGCCGGCGAGGGCTGCGACGCCGACACCTGCGAAGACCCAGGTTAGGGTCTGGTGGGTCTGCCAGGTGTTCTGATCGTCGGCAAATTGAGCGCGTTGTTTGTCGTTGCCGGTGATGCCGTCGGCCTCGTAGCAATTCGGGTCGAAGCCGCCGGCCGGCTCCATGCAGGCGCGGCGGTCGGCGACATCGGAGATGAGCACCGTCGAGCCGAAGAGCCCGGCCATCGCCAGACTCGCGGCGCCGCCGCCGACCAGCGACCAGCCCAGGATGCTCGGGCCTTTATCGGCCGGCTCGACGGGCTCGACCGGATCGGTCGGCGTGTCGACCTCGGCAGATGAGTCCTCGTCTTGCTGGTCACCGGCATTGGAGTCGGCGTCTTCGTCGCGAGCGATCTCGCGCGGCTCGGTATCTTTGGGAGTCTCGCCGGCGCTCTCTTTTTGACGGGCCTCGGCGATCTCCTCGCGGATCTCGACGATGTCGTCAAAGCGCCCGTCTTCCCTCATGGGATTCTCGTAGATGTCGAGAACCTTGAGGGCCTGCTTGTGCTTACCCATCGCCTGCAGGGCGAGGATTCGATTGTATTGGTAGATCAGGTTGGGATCTTCGGCATACGCGCGCTCCAAGAGGTCGGAGGCGCGGGCGTATTCGCCGTTTTGGTAGGCTTCGGATGCCTGATCGTAGTATTCGTCGGCCTCGTCGGGGCCCGCGATGGCCAGACTAGGCGGCAGCGTCATGAAACTGACCATACAGGCAGCGAGCAATTTTGTGCGGAGCGACGTCGTCATCATATGAATCTCGACCAATACCAAGTGGATCAGACTAACGTCTAAGTTGTCCTATGGCTGGGGAGTTGAGTCAAGAAAACGCCTGCGGCAAATACCCCTACTAGCGCCACTTCCGGGGCTTGTCATCGTCGTCCGAGGCGCTCTTGCGCTCGAATTTCTTGGGGCCGTCTTTTTTGGGTTCGAACTTTCGGGGCCCGTCGTCTTCGTCCGGCTCTTCATCGGAGTTCGGGTCAGCGCCAGCCTCATCCTCCGCGTCTTCGGGCGCGGGTGGGTCATCGTTGGGCTCCTCGTCGGTGTCGACAGAGTCTGCCGAGCGGCCGTCACCCTGGCCGTTCTTGTCGGAATCGGCCGGCGCCGGGGCGTTGGAAGCGGGAGACTTCTCCGGACTCGGATCACCTCGGTCGGAAGAATCGTCGCTTTCACCGGCAGACGCCGTGGACCCAGAAGGCTCCGAGCCGGCAGCGCTGGGCGGGTCGTCCTGGTCCGGTTCGGTCGGCTCGGCTAGATCTGCGGCAAGTTCGTCTGCGCCGTCCTCAGCCGGGTCGTCATCTGCGAGCTTCTCGTCTTCTTTCTCTTGCCGGGCAGCCACCTCAGCCTGCTGTGCGGCCTGATCAGAACCAGCGCCGTCTTCGACGCCCTGGGCGGTTGCTTCGGGCTGGGATGAGCCTTCGTCGTCGGGCAATAGGACCATCATGACGCCGGCGCTGACGAGCACGACAATAATGAGCGTCGCTGCGACCAGGAGCAGCTTTTTGGTGGGGCTGGGGCCGAAATCCTCGAATTCGAAGGTCGTTTCTTTGGAAGCTTCGGGCTTTGCCGTGGGCTGCGAGGAAATATCGGTAGCAGCTTGATCCGTGGAGCTCGCGTCGCCGACGCCAGCGTCGGCCTCGTCTTCCGGGACCTCTCCAAACATCAATGTGTTGGCGGTCGCCTTCTCGAGTCGAGCGGCTTTGTCGTCTTCACCCCCATCATTGAGGGTCGCAGCGCCGACGGGCCCGCCTTTGGGGTGCGTCGCACCGCCGGTGGCCGCGTCGAAGGCCTCGAGCATCTCGCCGGCGCTCGCAAAGCGGTCGTCGGCATCCTTGGCGGTCGCCTTGTCGATGATCTCGCGAAGCGCGGCCGGAATGACGATTCCGTTTCGGCCGGTGAGCTTGGGCAGATCGTCGTTGATATGCATATACAGGATCGACAGCGGCGTGGGCGCGTCGAAGGGGCATTGGCCGCTGAGCATCTCGTAGAGCATGATCCCCAGCGCATAGACGTCGGCCGGAGGGCCGATATCCTTTTGGCCCTGGGCCTGCTCGGGGGCCATATAATGCGGTGTGCCGAAGACCTCGCCCTCGCGAGTCAGTCCGCGCGTGGCTCCGTCGTGGACCATGCGCGCGATGCCGAAGTCCAGCAATTTGATGAACTCGCCGTCAGCGCCGCTGCGGGTGACGATGAGGTTTTCGGGCTTGAGATCACGATGGACCACGCCCTGGTCGTGGGCCTCGCTGAGCGCCGACAGGATCTGGCGAAAGACATGCTCGATGCGCCCGAGATCGAGGCCCGGCTGCACGATCCACTCGCTCAGGCTCTGCCCCGGCGCGTACTCCATGACCATGAACGGGTGGTCGTCGTCGTCGACGCCAAAATCGTGCATGGTGATGATATTGGGGTGGGTCAGCTTCGAGATCGCGCGCGCTTCCCGAGCAAAGCGGTCGTGGCCCTTGTCGTTGTCCTGTAATTCGGCGAGCAACACCTTGAAGGCGACTTCGCGCTGGATCGGCAGCTGCATCGCCCGGTAGACCGCGCCCATCCCGCCTTTGCTGATCAGCGACAAGACCACGTATTTGTCGGCCGCCAATTTGCCCAGCCACGCGTCATTATGCGCGTCCTTGAGCGCATCTTCGTAGATATAATAATAGCCGTCACGAGGGCATTTGGCTCCCAATTCAGGGTTCTCCCCGCGACACTTTGGACAAATTGGCATGTATACAATGCGGTCAAAGGCGAATGTGGTCTGTACGATAGCAACGCGCGTAACGCAGGACAAGGTGGAT
>CAYLTX010000233.1:0-8596 GCA_964386725.1 uncultured Bradymonadales bacterium
AGATCAGCCGAAAATTGGCTCAAATCGTACTCACCTTCGCTTGTTTTAGGACTAGTAGCTCCGGCCGACCGTAGCGTAGCGGAGGGAGCCCGGAGGGCCATGCCACGCACCACCTCATAGGGTCAACGAAGGCTAGCGAGCCATGCCACGCACCACCACACGTGGTCAACGAAGGCTAGCGAGCCATGCCACGCACCACCCATGTGGCCAACGAAGGCTAACGACCCATGCCTCACACCACGCCCACCTAGCGATCACGCACCCAACACAAAAACCCGCCCCCTACGACCTCAGAAGCGCGATCTCAAAAAAAACACGCAACGAAAACGCCCTTTCTGCCGAAAACCATAATAGAGGCAGCACCACACTCTATTATCAAAATAAGGAGAACCCATGTCCTTCGTTCGGTTTCGGTTTCACCTGATATTCGCCACCAAGCATCGCACGCCCTGGATCGACGCGGAGGTCGAGGAGTTCCTCTATCCGGTTCTCGGCCGCGCCGCCAAGAATACGGGCGCGAAGGCGTACAGCATCGGTGGCGTCGAAGATCATGTCCACATGGTCTCCTCGGTTCCGGCGCGGCTGGCGTTCTCGGACTTCGTTCGCAAGATCAAATCGCAATCGACCGCCGCCGTTCGCAAGGAGTTTTCCCACCTCGAGGAGTTTGGGTGGCAGGTTGGGTATGGCGGGTTCACCCTCAACCCGCTCGATATGGATGCGATCTTCGCGTACGTGAAAAACCAAAAGGAGCGTCATCGCAAAGATGATCTATGGGAGCCTTACGAGAAGATCACGGAGGATGAGACCGAGGAGGAGGAGGAGGACGCGGCCATTGAGCGCACGCTCGAGATGTGAATTTTGCATCATCGCGTGGATGCTCGAGATGTGTATTTGCGCTATCTCGTGGACGCTCGAGACGTGCATTTCGCGCTAGGACGTGGATGTGCGAGACGTGCATTTCGCGCCATCTCGTGGACGCTCGAGACGTGCATTTTGCGCCATCACGACCATCCCCCCCCGGGCTCCCTCGGCCCCAAACAACGGGGCCTCGGTCGCACGGTCAACCCGCATAAAACCGAGGCTACCATTGCCGCGCTAAACAGCGCGCGGCGGCGCTCCCTTTGGTCGCGCTTGGTGGGATCGAGACGTGCATTTCGCGCTATTTCGTGGACGTTCAATAAGCACATTTCGCGCCATGTCGTGGATGCTCGAGATGTGCATTTTGCGCTAGGACGTGGATGCTCAATACGTGCATGTCGCGCTAACCCGTGGATGCTCGCGACGCCCATCCCACGCCAACCCGAAAACGCACATCACGATCCCACCAAAGCGCGCGAAGCGCGCTCGCAACGCGTTGTTTAGCGTTGCACTAGTAGCCTCGGCCGACCGGAGCGTAGCGGAGGGAGCCCGGGGGGCCATGCCACGCGCCACCACGCATGGTCAACGAAGACTAACGAGCCATGCTACGCGCCACCCATATGGCCAACGAAGGCATCGCGTGGACGCTCAATACGTGCATTTCGCGCCATCTCGTGGACGTTCAATACGCGCATTTCGCGCCATCACCCCAAAACCTCCACCACCCGCCCAATCTCCTCGGCCCCCACGGTCGCCACCGGCAAACTCACCACCTCATCACACACCCGCTCCGCCCACTCCAACTTCTCCGGCACGCACCGGCTGTCCGCGTACGCATCCTGGCGATGCAGCGGCATGCGGTAATAAACGCCGTGGCCGACGCCTGCCCCACTCAATCGCTCCCGAACAGCCGCGCGGTCGTCCACCCGCACGGTGTATTGGTTGTAGGTATGCCGCGCGCCTTTCGCCTCCGCCGGCACAACCACGCCCGGCACATCCGCCAGCGCCGCGTCGTAGAGCGCGGCATTCGCGCGGCGTTGGGCGATCCAGTCGTCGAGGTGGGGCAGCTTGACGCTCAGGACGGCGGCTTGGATGGCGTCCAGACGAAAATTGCCGCCGGGGTGGCGTTGGTGGTGTTTGGGGGCGCAGCCGTGGCTGCAGATCTGGCGGATGCGGGCGGCGAGTTGGTCGTCGTCGGTGGTGATGAGGCCGCCGTCGCCGAGGGCGCCGAGGTTTTTGGTGGGGAAGAAGCTGAAGCAGCCGACGGTGCCGATGGCACCGGCTTGGCGACTCATTGGAGCGACGCCGTCCCTGGCGTCGTTGTCGGCCGGCTCGAAGCGCGCGCCCATCGCCTGGGCGCAGTCCTCGATCACATATAAATCGTGGCGCTCGGCGATCTCCATGATGCGCGCCATATCGCAGCATTGGCCGTAGAGGTGGACCGGCAGGATCGCGCGGGTGCGCTCGCCGATAGCCGGCTCGATGAGATCGGCGTCGAGGTTGAAGGTGGCCGGGTCGATGTCCACGAACACTGGCGTGGCGCCCACGCGCAGGATCGCCTCGGCGGAGGCGCAGAAGGTAAATGGGGTCGTGATGACCTCGTCGCCGGGGCCGATGTCCAGCGCCATCAGGCTGGCCAGCAGGGCGTCGGAGCCCGAGGAGACGCCGATGGCGTGGGCCGTGCCGACGTAGTCGGCGGCCTGGCGCTCGAAACGTTCGACGTAGGGGCCCCGGATGAAGCGGCCGGAGTCGATGACCTCGGCGATGGCCGCGTCGATATCGGCGCGGAGGGGGGCGTGTTGGGCCTGGAGATCTATAAAGGGGATTGGGGGCATAAATCTGCCTCTACAAGACGGAAACCCGCGGCGGCTTCGGCGAATTCGGCGGGGCGGACGCAGCGGGTGACCCAGCGGCGCAGCATCGTGTCGGGGACGTGGCGGCGCCAGGGGCCGGGCTGCAGTTTTTTGACGAGTCTGCGATAGCCCTGCTCGAGGAAGTCGTCAACTATGCCTTCGATGTGATCGGCGCTGCCCAGGCTGGTCGGGAGCCGGCCGGTGCAGCGGCGCGCGGTGGAGAAGAAGTGGCTTGTGGTGGGGACGGTGAAGCCGCGCGCTCGCAGGCACGCCGTCAGCAATTCGCTCCATAAGGTGCCGAAGAAGTGCCGCACCGCCCACTCGTTCGGCCCCCGTTGGGCGGACTCGACGCGGACGAAGCGCAGTTCGTCGTCGGCGTGGCCGAGAAACCCGGCCAAGTCGCGGGCCAGCGAGTACGAGTAGCGGGGTCCCGTGCGGGACAGGAAGCTCGGGTCCTCGTCGAAGTCGTCGTTTTCGACGAAGACGCGGCCGTCGCGGACACGGGTGACGCGGCGGTTCTTGCCGGCGAGTAGCAGGCCGGTCGAATGCGCACGCCCCTCGGGCGAGTAGTTGGCTGTGCCGATGGTGCGTCCGGTGGCCTCGTCGACGACCTCGAGCTCGGAGTCGGCGTCGATGTGGGTGTGGATGCTGCCGTAGCGGTGGCCGTCTCGGGCAGGTTCGTCGGCGACGTAGCGGCCGTGGCTGTCGGCGTAGAGGAAGCCGTCGCGGCGCATTTCGGCCAAGATCTCGGCGCAGTCCGACTCGCTCCAAATCTTCTGGACGCCCGTGGGCAAGCGAGCGTGCAGCGCGGCTGCGTTTACCCAGCCTTTCGGGTTCTGGAAGATGAGCGAGGTGGCCTGTTGGGGCAGAATTGTCGGCCGAAAGCAGACCGCTTCGGGGAAGAGCCTGCCGGCCCGGGCGCACGCGAGCATATGCTCGAAGCGGCGGCGGTCGAAGTCGGTCGAGTATAGACATAGCGCCCGACTGGACTCACCGCGGCGGTTGCTGCGGCCTACCCGCTGCACAAAGGATGCGACGTTGGGCGGCGGGTTGAGCAGCACGGTGCGGTCGACGTCGCCGATGTCGATGCCCAACTCGAGCGTCATCGTCGCCACGCACACCCCGCTGGGCGCGTTCAGAAAGCGCCGCTCGGTGCGAAGCCGCTCACCTTTGGAGAGGCTTCCGTGGTGGGTAAAGGCATGTCGATCGGCCAGACAAGCCGCCATCTCTTCGACCTCGGCGCGGCTATTGGCGAAAACCAACAACTTGCAGCCCGGCTCGGCGTCCATCAGCCGGCGCACCTCGCTCGCCGCCTGCTCCAGCGTGAGCGCCTCGGCCATGCGCGCCTCTATCGCCCGATCGCGCGGGCCCGTGACCTCGAGCACCTCGGCCGCCGGCCCGGCGAATTCGGCGGCCAGCCGCGCCGAATCGGCCGCGGTCGCCGACGCTGCGCAGACCTGCAGCGCGGGGCGAAAGCTCCGTATGCGGCTGACCAACGCCCGCAGGTGATCGCCGCGCGCGCCGCCGTCGAGCAGGTGTAGCTCGTCCAAGAACACCGCTTCGAGCTGCCCGAGCACCGTCGGGCACCGGCTCAGCATCGAATCGAGCGACTCGGGCGTGGTCACGAGCACCTTCGGCGGCGGCTCGGTCGACATCCCCGGCGAGTCGCCGGTCTTGAGCTCGACGGTCTGGCCGCAGGCGCGGATCGGCGGCTCGACGCGGCGAAAAAAGTCGTTGCACAGCGCGCGGGTCGGGCAGATGACGGCGATGTCGAGGCTTTGGCTGGAGTGAGTTTCCGCCAGAGATCGCTCGAGCATCGGCGCGAGCAGGGCCTCGGTTTTGCCCGAGGCGGTCGGGGCACATAGCACGACCGAGCGGCCGTCGAGGATCGGCTCGATGGCGGCTGCCTGGGCGCCGGTCAGCCGGCCGAAGCGGCCGAAGAAGGCGTGCCAGGTGTGGTGGAGTTGGTGGCGGGCTTTGGTTTCGATGGACATTGGTAAGGGTGATTAAGAGTGATTAAGAGTGATTAGAAGATCGCTAGCTCGTCGATCACCATCTCGACCGCATCCGGCCGAAACCGCACGATGTCGAGCACCTCGACCGCAAATTTCATCGCCTGGCGAGGGTTCTCGACATAGCCGTGGCGCGCCAGCCGAGCCGTCGCATCGGTGAGCGTGGCTTCGTGTCGTTCGGTGATCGAGGTGCCCGGTTTAGCGCGCCGATAATGAACGCAGACGCGGGCGGCGAGCGTGCGGTAGTCGGCGCAGGTGAGCGTGTCGATCTCGTCGATGGCGTGCGCGGGCACGGCGTCGGAGAGGGCGTCGATGCCGGCCGCGTTGGGCGTCATCGCGAAGACGGTGTAGAGGCCGGCGTCGGGCGCATATTGCGGAGGGAGCTCCTTTAAGATCCCGGCTCCGCCGCGGTCGAGCTCGGCCCGCTCGAAGGGCAATAGGTCGCTGTCAGCGCCGAGCGACGCCCACGCCAGCGCCTTGAAGAGGGTGCGGGCGTAGTCGCGGTTTTGGGTGGAGAGCAGCGAGTAGAACTCGGCCTCGTCGACGAGGACAACCAGCCCGCGGTAGCCCGCACGCCGAACCAGCGCCGACAGCCCGCTCAGGATGTAGCCGTAGATACGCGCCCAGGGCCGGTAGTCCATCATGCTATAGATGCGACCCTGTCGGCCGACCAGCCGCGGCAGCGCGCGGTCGATCTCCATATTCGAGATCGTCGGGTGGCCCTCGAGCCAGTCGAAGAGCAGCCCGAGCGCGCGGCGCTTCTCCTCGGGCCTAATCGATGAATCTGCGGCCAACGCTCGGAAGTAACGAAGCGCCGGCGTCAGATATAAGTGCGCGCCGTCGTCGAGCGTGTCTCTGGGGCGTGTCGACTCGTCGACCAAGAAGCCGTCGAGCGCCTCCGGGCTGTTGATCGCACGCTCGAATAGCGGCCTGAGCCCGCGGCCGCGGCCGCCCGGCTGATCGGGATATTCGATGGAGCGTATGAGCTCGCGATAGACGCGTTTGGGGTGGCACGGCGCGGTCTCCTCGGGGTCGAGCACCGCGCGGGTGACCACGAAGCCACGCTGCAGCGCGCGGTTTGCGATGCACTCCAGCAGGTGGGTCTTCCCGGTGCCGTAGCCGCCCAAGAAGGTGCGCGTGGCGCCGCCTCGAAGCTGCGCGCGATGCAGATCATCGCTGACCAGGCGCATCTGGGCGTCGCGGCCGACCGTGAACGCGCTCAGGTCGATGCGCGGCACCACGCCCAGGCGCATCGCCTCGAGGGTCGCCGCCGGCGCGAGTGTCGACGATGCGGTCGGCGTCGAATCTGCGGTGGTCTCTGCCATATGTGGGAGGGCGTTCATCTCAAAAATCCTCGAATTGAAGGAGCTCGGCTGATTTGGACTCCGACAACGCCCCGTGGCCCTCGACGACCAGATCGATGGCCGCGTCGAGGTCGAGCTCGATCTCACCGTCGGCGGCCTGCAGGTTGAGCAGGTCGACGAAGGTTTTGACGAAGAGCCGGCGGTGGTTGACCTCGAATTGGGTGTTCACGCAGGCCGCGGCGAGGATGCGCGCGTTGTTCTTCTGGCGCTCGAGGTCGAGCCGGACGTGATGGGCGGCCCTGAAGACGGGCACCAGCCGCTCGCCGATCTTTGCGAGCAGCTTTTCGGCGGGCAGATCGAGCCTCTCGAGGTCGACGAGCACCGCCTGGGGGCTCTTGACGCTCAGCGGCACGGGCGTCTTCAGGCGTTGGTAGAGCGCCGGATAATCGGGCACCACCGTGCGCATGAACTCCGGGGGCACCGCGTAGACAAAGAGCGTGTTGGGCAGTTGGTGGCGGCCGCACAGATCGATGACCTGGCGCAGATTATCGCCGATGGACTGGCTGCGCTTGGCGCTGACCGACAGGTTCCGGTCGACCTCGTCGAAGAGCAGCGCGGTGCCCGCAAAGCCCAGCCCGCGCATCATCTGGGTGAGGCTCCGAAGCATCAAAAAGCCGTTCGACCGGCTCATGCGCTCGTAAACGCCCCACTCGCGGACCTCGCCGCGGGGAACCGGCTCGGCGCGCAGCCACGCCTCGAGCTTGTCGACGCGCTCGTAATCCTCGGCGAGCCAGCCGAGCGCGAATTCGACGACCGCTTTTCGGTAGGAGACGCTCTCGCAAGGCGTGCGGGCGACCTCGCGGCGCAGCCAGCACTCGACGAAACGCCGGGCGGCCTGCTCGGGCTTGTCGGCGCCTCGCCTGCTGGCCCCGCTCGGGCGAAAACGCGCCTCGGCCTCGGCGAGGCGCCGGTCGACGACCTCGCGGAGCAATTCGGTGATGCCGTATCCCGTAGAGGTATTGCCCGTAGAGATATTGCCGGACGCAATACGCCTCGCGACCGTCGCGTAGACCTTGAGCGTGTCGTCGTACGGACATTCGGTGGGCGAGAGCTCGACCACCGCCACCGCGAAACCGTGGCGCCAGGCCATGTCGCGCACGCAATACAGGAAGTGCGTCTTCCCGCCCCCGAAGTAGCCCTGCACCAGCTTGAAGCTCGCGCCGCCGTCGAGCAGGCCGCCGAAATATTCTTCGTCGAGGACCTCGAGATAGCTCTCGTTGCCGACGTTGATCAGCTCCACGCCATATTCGGGCGGCTGGCCGCTCTCGCCGAGGCGCTGCAGGATATGCGCGCAAGTCTGGGGGTCGAGGGTGTCGGGCGGTTGAACGGTCGTGCTGGTCATGGCGGCCTCCGGTGTTGGGGCACAAGTCAGTGAGATTCATCGCTCTCACTCTGGTTATCGGCAAAATCGCCGAATCGTTGCGCCGATCGCCCCGGGAAGGCCGCCAAGGGCCGATTTCTCTAATCGAACTTCAGAGATCCGTAGTACTGGCCGTCGGTCGCGCCGACCGGAACGTAGAGCACATCGCGCTTGTCGCGCGTGGATCCGCCGGTGGCCGCGCCGAGTTCGAGACGAGCTCCGTTCCTCTCCAGAACGCCGTCGCGCCGCAACTTCGCGAGTTGGAAGGCGAGCAGATGGCGCGGGAAGGGCTCGAGGGCGTCGGGGCCGCTGCGGCGCCAGACCTTCCGATCGACGCGCAGCATCGACAGGGGCATGAGCACGTCGACCAGGTCGACGCGATCGCCCGGCGCGGCGCCCTCGGCGACCAGGACGGTGCGGTAGGCGGCCTGCAGGAGGTCGAAGAAGCGCTCGGACTCCATCGCCTGCTCGGCGATCTCGGCCACGGCCGACTCGCGCGCGTCGAGCAAAGTGGCAGCATCAATGGGAAGCTCGTCGATGAGCTCGCGGCCGTAGAGGAGCCGGACGTCGCCGTGGTCGAAGTTGATCTCGAAGGTGAGCGGGTCGGCGAAGAGGGTCAGCGGCACCTCGGAGACCTTCTGGAGCTCCAGCCCGCGCTCCTCGGCGAGCGTCCCCAGATGAGTCAAAAGGCGCATGCGAACTTTGATGCGAAGGCTCTCGAGGCCGCCGCCGATGCGCTCGACGACCCGGCGGCGCTTGCCGTCGAGTTCGGTGTCGGGAAGCTCGAGCCCCTCGAGACCGCTATGGACTTCGAGCCACGCTTCGTAATGGGCGGCGGCGTCCTTGTCGGCGAGGTCTTTGCCTTTGATGGGCCCGAGCAGATTCTTGGCGCGCGACAGGCGGCGCGACAGGCTGCGCACTTGCTTCAGGAGGCTGGCAATATCGTCGCTCAGTGGTGATTCTGCGTCGTTGGTGCTGGTATCAGGCTGTACAGCACGGCTATGCGTGCGCGTCATGTTGATCTCCCGGGGGTTGTTTGGGTTGTGTAAAAGGGCGGGAGAAAGATGCGCACGAGCGGCGGGACGGCAAGTGCGTGGAGGCGTGGAGGCGTGGAGGCGTGGAGGCGTGGAGGCGTGGAGGCGTGGAACC
>CAYLTX010000234.1:0-8558 GCA_964386725.1 uncultured Bradymonadales bacterium
GTGGTCGTGGTCGTGGTCGTGGTCGTGATCGTGATCGTAAACGTAAACGTAAACGTAAACGTAAACGACCACGACCCAGCCCACACAACCTAAGAAGCCTCAGTACAAGCAGCAATCAAATCCACATCCGCATCCAACATCCGATCTTCAATAAGCAGCAAACTCTTCGCCAGACAATAAGCCGCGATCTGCGGCGAGTGGGCGTGTAATTCGAGCAGGCGTCGAAAGTGGGGGTGGTCGCGGTTGACCGCCGCCTCGGGCCGCTTCGAGGGCCGCTCCTCGGCGACGCCGCGTGGCGGGCGCGCCATGACCGGGCCGAGTCGGCGGGCGAGCACGAATAGCGGCGCGTCCTGGTCGGGGGCGCCGAGCTCGCAGGTGGTCAGCTTTCGGTAGCCGGCGTCGACCTCCTCGAGCAATCCGGCTGCGGCCTCGACCAGCTCGCGCGCATCGTCGGCCACCTCCTGGTCGATGACCACCGGCATATAGACCAGCTCGGGGGCGACCAGCGCGCCGCTGGTCTTGGTCTTGAGATTCTGACCGAAGTATTTGCGAATCCGCCCCACCAACGTCGTCTCGACCCGATAGGTGAGATACCGACGGATGAGCTTTCGCACCGGCTCGAGCGGGTGGTTGAAGCTCTCGCTGGTCGGCGGCCGGCCGTAGACGATCGGCACGTCCAGCGCCTGCAGCTCGTCGGTCAACTCGGTGGGGCCGTCGGCCACGAGCACGCGCCCGTCGCGCTTCCATGTCTCGTAGAGTTCGTCGAGGCTGATCAGGCCGCCGTCGAGGAGTCGAATAAACGGGCGCTTCTCGACGCCTTCGATCAGCTCGATCGGCTCGCGGCCCAAATAGGAGATATACTCCCCGTAGCGGTCGATCTCGGTGAGCGTCCACTCGACGGTCGCCACCAGCTCGGCGATCCTATCGACCAGCGAGCCGAATAGCTTGGTGTCGACCGCCTCCTCGAGCAGCTCCATCGCCTTCTCGTAATTCTCGTCGCGCATGACCGTCTCACGGCTGAGCGTATGCTCGAGATAGCGCGACTTGATCTTGAAGGCGATGTGGCGGAAACGCCCCGCCCGGCGGCCGAGCACGTCGTCTCCCACGCCGGTCAGCGCCAGGGTCAGCCCGCGGTTATAAAAACCATAGACCGGCTCGTGATTATAGGCTGCGACGATCTCGGTGCCCTGGTGCTCGTCGCGGACCATCCACCGAGCTTCGACCTCGAAGGGCTCGTTGATGACCACCATCTCGGAGAATCCGCCGTCGACCGGCGTGCGATCCTCGAAGGTCACCTCGGTCTCGGAATGATTGCACCAATGCTTCAAGCTCTTTTGAATCCCCTCGACCAACTCGGTGTAACGGTGGACATCGCCCTCCAAAAACAATGTCAACTGCGTGCCCTCGACCGGCACGTCGAGCTTGGACTTGGTGAACGAGCGGTCCTCGTGGAAGAGCACCTCCCAATACTGGCCGCCGCGGCCGGTCTGCACCAAGATCGCCTTCGGCTTGAGCGCGAACACCGACACGAACCCGATGCCGAATTTACCGATCTTGGTGAGGTCTTCCTCTTTGGTCGACGCAAAGAGCCGGGTGAATTGGTCGTCGATGATCTTCTCGTCCATCCCCTCGCCATAATCGTCCACGTGCAGCGCGATCGTGCCCTCGTGGCCCTCGCCGGGGATATACTCGGTCCACACCTCGACGGTGGGACTACCCGCGTCGATGCTGTTCTGCACGAGCTCACGGAAACAATCCAGCGGGGAGCTGAACTGGGTGACCAGGTTGTCGAGTACGCCGAGTTCGTCGGTTTGGGCCATGGCGGTCGGGGCTAGCGAGTGGTGAGCAAATGGAGCGCGGACAGCTTGTCCGCAACGGGCGACGAGTGTAGGCCCCGAGCCTACCGAGGAGCCCGCCGGACGCCAAGGGTAGATATGACTCATGGGCACGATTCGGCTTCCTCGGCGGGCGAAATACGCCCGCGCTCGTCAGCCGATGCGGACAGGCGGTCCGCGCTCCATTATCGCTCCATTATCGCTACTCGCCGGTCAGGGCGGCGGCGGCGCGGCTGGCGTTGAGTTGGCGGACGATGGACTCGACCTCGCGGCGGAATTTCTGCTCCTGGGCCTGGTCCTCGGCGTCCTGGCGGAACTCGACGAAGTCGGCCAGGAACGCGGCGATCTGGTCGGCGGTGACCGGCCGGCAGAGGCTGTCGATGATCTCGCGGCGCTCGGCGGCGTCGGCGGAGAAATAAGCCTCGGGGTATTCGAAGTCCTGGATGTGGGCGCGGATATTATTACAGACCGACTCGACGTTTCGGCCGGAGAGGTCGTGCTCGACGCACAGCTTGCCGATGCGCTGCCAGCTCGCGTCGTCGTCGGGGACGAATTCGGCGACGTCGTCGAGCATCAGCTCGCGCATCAGCGTGGCGTATTGGTCGGGCTCGGTGGGACCGTCGACCGACATGGGGTTCTGGGCGATGCGGCTGATCGTGGCCTCGTCCATATGCAGCGTGTTGGCGTCACAGATAAGAAACCACTTGCCGTCTTTGGGCAGAAGCGTGCCGTCGAAGACGCCGAAGACCGCGCCGAGGTTCTGCTTCTCCTCCATGCGCAGGCCCTGGTTGTCGCGCGAGGCGAAGGCGGTGTCGATATCCGGCCAATAGATGCCACTGACGCCGTCGAAGCCGTAGATCTCCTCGCGGAAGATGCGCACCAGATTCTGGGCGGAGGCGTTCTGGTAGCTCGACGCCCACTCGGTGCGGTGGATGACCCGGAACTGAGCGGGCACGTCGCGCTCTTTGCAGTAGTTGAGGAAGTAATTGCCGACCGCGTGGGCGGTGATCGTCTTGCCGGAGCCGGGCCGGCCCAGCCCGAAGAGCACCGGGTTGACGCGCTTGGGGTTTTTGCCCGCCTCGAAGTCGAAGCCGGCGACATCGCGCGCGAGCTTCAAGCCGGCCTCGACGTAGTCGTTGTTGCCGACGATTTCCTCGGGCCACACCGGCAAGAGGGCGCCCTCGGTCTCGACGCGCTCGCGGATCTCGAGGCCGTCGTAGGGGTAGCCGGCCACGCGCACATCACGGGTCTCCAGCGCGCTCAACAGCGGCTTGAGCGAGCTCTGCGCGACCAAGGAGCCCGTCGCGCGGCGCAATAATTCGAAGAACGCCGCCAGCATCGCGGCCAGCTTCTGGTCGGCCGGCAAGTCGCCATCTTCGGCGTCTTTTGCCTCCGGCTCGCCGGCCTTCATCTTCAACCAAGCCGCCGCGATGCGCAGCACGCGCCCGAGCAACTCCCGGGGCGGCCCGTCGTGGGCGAGCAGGTCGTCGAGGCCGTCCATCTCGAGGGCGCCCTCGATGCTCGGCTCGCTGGCCCACTCGGCCACGCGCCGCTCCAGCGCGTCGGCGCTGACCGCGATCTGGAAGGCGGCGCATAGCTGGCGCTGCGGGCGAGTGAGTTCGGGCACCGAGAACGACGAGCCGCCCTCGAGCTCGTCGAGGATCACCCCGCGAAGCCCCTCGGCGGCCGCCAGCCCCAGGTCACACGCCTCGACCAGGCCCTCGAGTACGCCCAGGCTGGTCGAAGTCTTGCCGAACGGGCCCGGAGCGAGCTGCTCGAATTGCTCGGGCAGCGTCGACTCGCGCACCGCGTCGATGACCGCCGCGCGGTCGAAGCCGCCGGCGGGTAGCGTGACGTTGATCTTCTGTGGATCGCTCATGATGCCCACGCTCGCAAAGATGGCTCGTTCATTCAATCACCGACGCGCTGCTCTCCGGCCTCTCCGGCCTCTCCGGCGCCATACGCTCGGCGGGCAGCACGCGGGGAAGCTCTTCCAGGGGCACCACGCCCTGCTGGACCAGCCACAGCGCGCTGTCGCGCATGGTGATCAACCCCGCCTCGAGCGCCGCGTCGCGAAGCTCGTCGACGGTGACGTTGCGGGTGATCGCCGCGCGGACAGCCTTGTCGGTGCGCAAAAATTCGAGCAGCGCGATTCGACCGCGCGTGCCGCGGCCGTCGCATACCGAGCACCCGGCCCCGCGGAAGGCCTCGAAGTCGTCGGGGACTTCGCCGTCGGGGAAGAGCTCGGCCATGATCTCCGGGTCCGGCTCGACCTTCTGGCGGCACGACTTGCAGATGCGCCTGGCCAGCCGCTGGGCGATGACCGCCAGCAGCTCGCTGGCGATCGAGTTGGCGTGCATATCCAGGTCGAAGAGACGCTGGACGGCGTCGACCGCGTCGTTGCTGTGCAGCGTCGACAACACCAGGTGGCCGGTCTGGGAGGCTCGAATGGCCTCCATCGCGGTCTCCTTGTCGCGAATCTCACCGACCAGAATGACATCGGGATCCTCGCGCACGAACGCACGCATGGCGTTGGCGAAGGCGAATCCGATCTCGGTCTTGGCCTGGGTCTGCTGGATGCCTTTCATCGAGTATTCGATGGGATCCTCGACGGTGATGACCTTGCGCGTCGCGTCCCGCGCGAGCACCTGCAGGCCCGCGTATAGGGTGGTCGATTTGCCCGAGCCGGTGGGGCCGACGACCAGGATGAGCCCGCCGGGGCTGTCGAGCAGGCGGCGGTATTGCTTGGCGATCTCGGGGGGGAATCCCAGCTCCTCGATGGTCAGGACATGCTGATCTTGGGGCAAGATCCGCATGATGACATGCTCGCCGTACAGCGACGGCTGGGTCTGCACGCGCAGATCGAAGGTCATATCGCCGGCGCGGCGCCGGAAACGGCCGCCCTGGGGCAGGCGACGCTCGGCGATGTCCAGGCCGCCGTTGATCTTGATGATATTGATCAGCCCGCGAAGCTCCATGGGCGTCAGTTGATAATGGTTGATGTCGTGGAGCTCGCCGTCGATGCGAAAGCGCACCCGAACCTTTTGCTCGTAGATCTCCAGGTGGATGTCGCTGGCGCGCTCGGCCACCGCGTCGAGCAGCATCGCCTCGAAGATGGCCACCATGCGCGCGTCGACGGCGTTGTCGGCGAGCAGGTCACGGTCCTGTCCTTCGCTGGGTGCCTCGTCGACGGAATCGGCCGTCGGGAGTTTGCCGAGCTTGAGCGCGGTCCAGATACGGCGAAACTCGGACGGCGTGACCAGATAGACATCCACATCGGAGGCCCCGAGGGCAACCGCCAGACTGCTAAAATTACCCGTAGGGTTGGTCGTCGCCACCTTCAAACGCCCGCCTTCACGCCGAATCGGCAGTACATGGCTGTGCTCGAGGTAGGCGTGCGAGACCGACTGATACAACTCTCGCTCCATCTGGCCGAGCAGTTGTTGGGCGGTTCCAAAACTGACGCCGCTCTGGATAGCCAGCGCACGATAAAGCGAGGTCTCGTCGAGAAGCCCTTGGCCGACGAGTTCCTCGCCGATCCGTCGACTCGGCTCGGTGCGGTGCCCGGCGGCTCGTTCGAGACTGTCGCGGTCGACCAGGCCCATCTCGACGACGATATCGCCCAGCTGCAGCACGTCACCTTTGAGGCTGAGCAATTCTTCGTGAAACTCCTCACCGTCGCGGATCACCCGCAGGATCCGCCGACCACCTCCGGCTCCGATCAGCGACACCAGCGAGCCGCCATCGGCGAGCTGGTCCTTGAGCGCCTGCGGAACGTTCACGCTCGGAACGGACACGATGATCCTATCAAAAGGCGCGTGCTCCTCGAGGCCCTCCAGGCCGTCTTTCCAATGCACATGCACGTTGTCGTAGCCCAACTCGGCACATCGAGCCCGCGCATGGTCGGCGAGCACCTTGACCGATTCGACGGTGTGGACCTCGGAGACGATCTTGCCGAGCACGGCCGCGCGATAGCCGGTGCCGGTGCCCACCTCCAACACACGATTGGCGGCGGCGACGCGCGCCGCCCGACCGAGCGCGAGAATATCTGGATCGGGCGTACTCGAAAATGCCGGATGCCCGGTCAGCTCTTGCTCCTGCATATCCAGGGCAAACGCCCGCCGCGGCACCTCCCCGATGGCCTTCTTGAACATCGGGCTAGCTTCCGGCAGGAGCCGAAACCCTTCGCGCTCGGTGGAGTCGGAGTCGGAGTCGGTCATTGAACCGCCTTGAGAGTTGGGTCGTTCATGCGTGCTTGCGACATGAAGATAGAGCAGTGGGGGCTTGGGCTCAATGGTGGTGGGTCGAGCCCCACACAAAAACCCCCGAATATTCCCACGATCTCAATAGTTTATCCGAATAAGGGCAGTACCAACCGGCCCAAGAACGGAGCCCACCATGCGCACCGCTATCCTCCTCGCAATCTGCCTGGCGGCGACGACCCTCGTCGCGGCCTGCGCGACCTCTTCGGCCCGCGCCGACGACTATCCCTATGACGACCAAGTCGACGTGACCTTCGAGAGCATCGAGGTCGACGACTACCACGGTCGCCTCGAGGTCGATTACCGACTCGACCGCGATGATTTTCGTTGGGCCGAGCGCCAGGGATTCGACCTGTGGGTCGGCGTCTACGCGCCGCACCAGGGCGAATATACCTTCCTGTACAGCATGCCGCTTCAATCGCATCGCGGCCTGGTCCGCTTCCCGGATCAGGTGCGCTACTACGACTATCCCTACGTCGAATTATGCGTGATCGGAGTCGGCGTCGGCGAGTCGATCGACCCGGGTTACGGCTATGTCTGCGAGTCGCCGGTGCGCGTCGACATCAACCGCCAGAGGCGGGTGACCTGGCGCCAGACACGGGTGGTCTTCTCGCTGGGCTTTTATAGCAGCATGTACCGATACCCGTGGTTCCATCCGGGCTACGGCTTTCACTATCCGTATTATTATTATCGCCCGCCGGCGGTCGTCTACAGGCCGTACCCCTACCATCATCACCATCACCGTCACTTCCGCGACAAATCACGCAGGGGCGACCAGGACAGGTCTCGCGACGGCGACCGCCAGAGATCACCCCGCGATAACCCCCGAGCACGTCCGGACCGCCGTGTCGAGCGCCCGCGGCCCGACCGGCGCATCGAGCGACCCGGAAAGGATCGCACCGCGCCGCGCCGCGACGCCGACCGCAGTTTCCGACCGTCCCCGACGGATCGAAGCGTTCGGGAGCGCACGGCACCTCGACAACGCCAGCAACGCCCCAAGATTCAGCAACGCCCGCAGCGCCCCAAGATCCAGCAGCGCCAGCGTAGTGCGCCGAAGATCCAGCAACGCCAGCGTAGCGCGCCGAAGATCCAGCAACGCCAGCAACGCCCGAAAATCCAGCAACGCCAGCAACGCCCGAAAATCCAGCAACGCCAGCAGATAAAGCGTCCGCAGAAAGCGACGCCAAGGCAAAACGCGACACCGAGGCAAAAGAGAAGGTAGTTGCCTTTCGATAAGCGAAACGTAGTGAAGCGCCGCCGAGTGAAGTGAAACGAAACGAGGCCTTTGTAGCCCCATGAGACCGTAGCAAAGCGAAGGGAGCTTGGGGTGGATGGTGGCGCTGGCAAAAAACTCCAACACCCAATTTCAACTCATACGACTCCTCCAATTCGCGAATCGAGCGAGTTGGATGTCGAAAAAATGCGATTTGGTCGATTCGCCACGCCCCACCCCAAGTTCCCTTCACTACGTTCCGGTCACATGAGGCTACACAGGCCTCACAAACTACGTTCGGCGACGCTACGCCTATCGGCTCCGCTCATCGTGAAGCCTTTGTCGTCCCCTCTTGGCCAATCGCCCACCGCCCCTCAAACCCCATACACAATATTCTTCGTCCCTCGCTCCTCACAAAACTTGCGCACCGCCCCGACCATCGCCCGGGGCACCACGAACTTGCGGTCCCTAAAAGTGCGCACGTCGAAGTTCTTTCGCGCCTCCAGATACGTCTGGCGCGCCTGCTCGGGCATCTTGTCGGTCATGGCCACGTCGAGGGGGTCGTTGTCGCGGTCGGCCTCGATGTCGCTGGCGACCATGTCGAGGGCGAACATCGCCACGAAGGGGTCGTCGTGGCCCTCGAAGAGCTCGTGGAGCGCGGCGGGGGCCTGCTCTTTGGCAAAGTAAATGGGGCCGACGGTGCCCTTGGCGACTCGCTCGACGTGTAGCCCGCCGAGGCCGGCGAGCTTGGCGAAGGTGAACTCGCTGTCCAACGAGGTGAATTTGTAGATCAGCGACTGGAATTGCTCGGTGTGCTCGGCGGTCTCGTCGTCGAGGCGCACGACCTTCTTATTCCAGGCGCCCGAGGTCTGGGCCAGGTCGATCGAGTAGCGCACGAACAGCCCGCTGGCGTCGAGCTTGTCGAGCACGACGTGGAAGTAGGCGGTGTTATTCTCCTGCTCGACGCGGCGCAAAGCCACGTCCATCGCGCCCAGCGGAGCGAGCTCCTTGCCCTGAATATCGCTATAATAAAGGTGTTTGGTGAGCAGCTTTTGGTGGATGTCCTGGCCACTGTCGCGCGCCTTCTTCTCGAGCGCTCGGCGTGAACCGAGCTTTTGGAGCTGCTCGCCGGCAATCGTCACGTCGGTCTGCACGCGGGTCCACTCCCGATAGGACGGAAGGCCCGACTCCACGTTCATCTCGACGCCGTCGTATAGCCCCCGGTGGATCTTGGGGCTCATGCAGCGC